>NZ_BAABDK010000016.1:0-438089 GCF_039539585.1 Hymenobacter glaciei
CTTTATTTGCGCGGACTCAAAGCCATGCACTACACTTTGACCAAACTGGCTGCGTAACATCAGTTAACAGGTCACGCGCCGGAGCAGAGTTAGTATCTGCCACATCATAAATGCGCAGACGAAACAATTTTCCGGGCAACCCATTTTCTCCCGCATAAAACGATACTGCTTGCAGCTTGGATGAGATGTTTGCTTTATTATCGATTAGAAAAGCATACTGAGTACCAGGCAGTCCCTCAAGCACTTCATTTTTAGGCATTGGCTTTCTCTTAACATTGGTAGCACAGGGTCCGACTGGACAACTTATAATATATCCTGGTGGTCGTGGCTTCATTTCAATGCGTAGGTTTTCCGCCTTACCCTGCTCCACAAATAGCGCCTGACGACAGTAGCCAAGCGTCATCAAAATCAAGGAGTCCTGTTTAAA
The DNA here is from genome assembly GCF_039539585.1 of Hymenobacter glaciei. NCBI lineage: Bacteria > Pseudomonadati > Bacteroidota > Cytophagia > Cytophagales > Hymenobacteraceae > Hymenobacter > Hymenobacter glaciei. Next base: position 428 of record NZ_BAABDK010000016.1, read on the forward strand.
TTCACCCAGCCCGACCAGTTGGAAATACCCGTTCTCATTGGTGAGAGCAGCCGCACCTGTGTTCAAAAGGCCGAGAGAAGCAAAAGGAATTGGCTGCTTGGTTTTAGCATCCACCACCCGCCCGCTAATCCAGATTTCCTGCGCACGCCCAAGCAGTGGCAGGAGCAGTAGAAACAACAAGGCAATTTTTGGTAGTGGGTCTTTCATATTCCAAGTTAGCCAAAATATAGTTTACTACCATGGTCCCAAGCGCGCTAAACACTGCGCCACCCTCGCCGAGAAAAAGAAATACGAGCAACTCGAAAAAGCCATGAGCATGTTCGAAGCCAAGAAACAGGACATCATCGCCAAGCTGAATGGCGTTGCTGGCAGCCCGCAGGATTTTGCGGCTTGGGGTGCCCGTTTGTCGGCTATTGAAAAAGAGTTGGGTGAGAAGGAAGAACGGTGGCTTGATTTGGCCGAGTTGGGGTAAAACATTTGATTTCTGTTCTAAATAAATAGGCCGCTGCGACATCATCGCAGCGGCCTATTTTTATTAGCTTGATGTATTATTCGGTGCGTTCAACCTCAACTTTTATTGCATTTCCAAACATTTGAAATTCCGCACAACTAATTGACTTTAGGGTCCAAGTATCAAAAATAAAATCTCCACGTTTTCCTTTACTGAAATCCCAGTGCCCAGGTCCCTGAATCCAAATCCTACATTCTTTTACGGCAATTGATGGGTTCAAGATTATACCAGATGCAGGTAGCGCATCCAAATACGAGACGTGGTTTGGGCCGCCACTCCCTGTTAAATACTCTAATACTAGATAGAAACCACCATCTGGGAAATCTATATTAAAGCTACGTAAATCAACTGTATTCCATGCTCCAGGTTTGAATCCATTAACAACTACCGGTTCGAAGAGCATATCTGTTTTAGGAGAGTGATTTGGCCTATCCGCATTGTATAATCGAAGTCTGAATTCTTCACGCAGGATACCTCTATATCCTACGTAAAATGAAACAGCATTCAGTTTCCCAAGCCGCTCCTGATGCTTTCTATTAAAATAAAAAGCATATTGGTTACCAGGCAAGCCAGTAATGACAGGTAACTCGGATAGCAGTTTTGTGTTGCTCCTATCTGCCGCGCTGAGTTCAACTACCCAGTCATTTGCCTTATCCAGTTCAACTGATATAATTCGAGGTTTATATCCGAGAGACCGAACTAATAATGAGTCTTTCATAATGTGCGCTGAAGTAATAATATGAAAATAGCCTGCTTCGTCAGAAAGGGCTCCGACGTCTTCCAAAAGCAGAGATATTGATACAAACGGTATAGGTGCTTTAGTTACAGCATCCACTACCCGCCCGCTAATCCGCACTTCCTGCGCCCGCCCAAGCAGTGGTAGAAGCAACAGAAGCAACAAGGCAATTTTTGGTAGCGGGTTTTTCATATTACAAGTTAGCCAAAAGGCAGGTTACTTCCGTGGCCCCAAGCCCGCCAAACACTGCGCCGCCCTCGCCGAGAAAAAGAAATACGAGCAGCTCGAAAAAGCTATGAACATGCTCGAAACCAAGAAACAGGACATCATCGCCAAACTGAACGGTGGCAGCGGCTCGCCGCAGGACTTTATCGCTTGGGGTGCGCGTCTGTCTGCGTTGAATCAGGAACTGGAGGAGAAGGGACTGCGCGGGTTGGAACTGGCGGAATTGGGGTGATTTACTTGGCTACAATTAACAGATAGGCCGCTGCAGCACAATCGCAGTGGCTTATCTGATTTTAAATAAGTGGCGTGAATCTACTTTAGTTGAGCACTTCAACTTCCGCTTTTACCATGGCATTGTAACGACGCATGCCGCCGGTTAGTGGAGCTAAGCTCCAGCCCGTGGCCGGAGAAAAATGCCACGTATTGCTTTTTTTGACTTCAAAATCTGGACGCATAATTAGCCCTTTGGGAGGATGACTTGCTAGCTCCGCTGGTGGAATAACTGTCCTCGGAACGGCAAATTCCACAGCAATAAAAAAGCCTTCCTTCACAGCCGGGATGTTATAAGCACTTAGGTCGATGGTATGCCATTTACCGTCTTCCGCGGCTTTGATGAAGACGGTTTCACTGAGCAAATCAGCGCCGGGCGACTGGTTCTTCCCTTTGGGTCTGTAGATGCGCAGGCGGAATGGGGTACTCGGCAATCCCTCATCACCGAGGAAAAGAGAAACCGCTCGCAGCTTACCTAATTGCTTGTGTTCTTTGTTTGGAATGAAAAAAGCATACTGCGAATCAATGCTGAAGCGCAATTGCTCGCTTTCAGGAATAACGGGATAAGGCCTGCAATGAGACTCATATACTCGTCCTAAGCTGAACCCTTTCCGTTGCGTCACCTCCAATACTAAATCGGTGCATTTAGCGGCGGTCACGACCATCGCATAACGCTCGTATGCCAGCGTCATCATAATGAGGGAATCTGGCGTATTGGGGCTTAGGCCAGCTATTTGGAATCTCCCTTGCAAGTCGGTGAGCGCGCCGGTCTGTGCATTCCGCAAGCTCATGGAAGCATACTCGACCGGCTTTTTAGTTGCCGCATCTACCACCTGCCCGCTAATCAACACTTCCTGCGCCCGCCCATGCAACGGAAGAAACAGCAGAAACACCGAAGCGATTTCTGGTAGCAAATTTTTTCATTAACCAAATTAACCCAAAAAAGCTGCTGCTTAAAAGCCTCTGCCGTAGCAAAAGCTCCTCCTGCTTTACTCACCTCTACTGCCGCCGGCGCACCTGCGCGAACTCCAGCGGCACTACGCGGCTGCCCACCGGGGCCTTCACCACCAGCGCATCGGCCGCATCGTAGCGGGGGAAGTAGAGGTAACCGCGCACCTGCTGGCCGGGTTCGAGGGTGACTTTGCGCAGCGCGTATTCCTGGAGCATGGCGGCGCGCTGCTGCAGTACGTCGGCAGCCACGGCGTGCTCGATTTTGGTGGCAGCCGAGATGACGCTGTAGGTCACGGCCGCGTCGTGGATGACGGCGCGACTCTGGTATTGGCCCACGGTTTCGCGCCGGCCGACGCTGGCCACATCCGAAATAATGCTTACGGCACTCAGCGCTACGCCGAACCAGTCGATGCGGGCCGCTTTGGCCGCCTCTTTGTCGGCGGTGGCGCGCAGCATGGTTATTTCCGGTTCGGGGTCGAAAGCCTTGAGCGGTGCGGGCGGCAGCGGCGGCAGCGACAACGACTGACTGGCGGCGGCCACGGCGGCCGTTACTTCGGTGCCCGGCAGCGGCTTGGGACGGCGGGCTTTCGCGTCGTAAGCGGGGGCCGGCCGGCGGCTGGGTTCGTACTGAAAAGCGGCGGGCTCAACCACCAACGCGTGGTGCGTAGGGTTGCGGTATTCGGCCTCGAACACCACTCGCGTCGGTTCGTAGCACACAAAGCTTAAGCGCACTTCCACACTATCGGCGGTGGCCTGGGCTTGCTCGCGGCCTTCTACAAATAAGTTGGAGGTTTGCGCCGGTTTCATCCCTAATTGATAGGTAGGAGCACAGGCCGTGAAAAGCCCCACCAGGACCAGTGAAGAGCATAAACGAGTAAAATAGAGGCGCATAGCAGCAGGTTAAACGTGGGGCAACGCAGGCCAGATGGCGGAAACCAGTACGGGGTTGTCTGTTCCGGAAATTACTACGCAATTTACTTCCAGCCAACCTTTAGGCCCGTTAATGCTGCTGGGTGCGGGTCTGGGTAAAATCCAGGGTGGTGCCGGGGGCCAGCCCAGGCGCCGATACGCGAATGACGTCGGCCATATCGGCTCGCGGGAAATACACGTAGCCGCGCACCGCCCGACCGGTTTCTAAGGTAGTCCGGCGCAGGGCCTGCCCTTCTAATTCGCCGAGTTGGGCGCGGTGCTGCTCGGCGGCGGCGGCGGCACGCAGGCGCTGGCTGTCGAAGCTGGCATTCTCGTTTTGCTGCCGGTTTTCGCGGGCACTAATCTGCTCCTTGGTCTCTTTCTTTTTGATGGCCGCCACGTTCTCAACAGTGTGGCTGAGACTGGTAAGTACTTCCGCGGCACTAACCTTCGTGGCCTCCGCCGACTCGACTTCGATGCGCTGGCGCAGCTCCTGAATGTTTGGCTCGGGGTCGAAGGCCGTGAGGCGGCCGGGCAGCACGGGCGCAGGCGCCGTGGAAGCCACGGGCTGGGTCGCCACCGGCTGCAGGTAGAAATCGGTGGGGCTCACCGTGAAATCGTGGCCGGAGCGGTTGCGCAACTCGGCCTCGAATATTAGTCGGCTGGCTTCGTAGCGCACGAAGCTTAAACGCACTTCCAGGCTGTCGTGCTGCTGGCGGGCTATTTCGGCCCCGTTAGCCCAGGTGCCGGAGCCGCTGCTCGGGTGCATGGTCAGGAAATACGAAGGCCCGCAGGCAGGCAGGGCCGCTGCCAGGGTAAGGGAAGCCAGTAGGGTGCGTACAGAGCGCATGGGCAAAGAAAGGAAAGTGGCGGAAGGATGCTAACCTGAAGAGCCCACTTTTCGGCCAATGGTTGCAGGCCGTAGGCGTTGTGCTATTCGGCGCTAGCCAGCCCGGCCGGCAGCGCGAAATTCCCAGCAGCATCGGCACCAAATGGCCAGCTATGCCGCACCGCTGCCAGCGGCACCGGCCCGAAAACGTGGGCGAAATGCTGCTGCCGACTTTCTACCCACTCCCGCTCCACCCGCACGCCAGCGGCAGCCAGGGCGGCCTCGTCCCACTCCAGCAAAACCATATCGGCCCGCCCGGCATAGTACCGGTGGGCTGTTTCGAGAATTTGATGCTGCTCGGAGGAATGGATGAAGCCCTCGACCAGAAGGTCGGCGCTGGCGAAAAAGCCGGTTTGCTGGGCCTGTTGCCAGTCGGCAGGCTCGGCGATGCGGTAGAGCATAGCGTTTGTTTTTGAAGAATTAAACAAAAAAAGAACGTCATGCTGAGCTTGCCGAAGCATCTCTACCGCCATACTAAACTTGATTAGCGCTACGGTAGAGATGCTTCGGCAAGCTCAGCATGACGTTCCTTATCCAGACTGTCAAGCCGCAGCTTTTATGCTTTCCAGAGCTCCTGCTGTACTTGCTTGCCTACCGTCAACATGATTCGCACGGGGCTCGGAATGAGCGTGATGCGGGCTTCTTTGCCGGGGTATTTCTCCGAATCGACCCACACGCCTTCTTTGGGCGATGGCGTGGAGCCGGGGGTGCTGGGCAGATAGGCGGTGGGCAGCAGCACGTCGGTGTCCGATTTCAGGTCGGTGTGCACCTTGTCGAGGGCGGTTTCGAGGAAGTCGCCGTACTCATCGTTGAAGTCGTCTTCGAGGTCGTGCAGCGCTTCTTCCACTTCGTCGTAGCGGGCATCGTCGTACTTCAGGGTGTGCAGCTCGGCCTTTTTTTCAATCAGGGCCACGAGGGCGAGGTTCAGTTCTTCGGTATTCATGGGGGCGCTAAGGCAGATGATTGGCTACAAAAATGGGAAGGTTTTGCCGAATACCGGCCATTTGCTGGCCAGTTGGCACGCACGGTGGGCCGAATAACGGCCGGAACCCGGCCGCGCCCGTATTTTTACCACCACATCCCCCACCCCCTAGCCCCGTATCCGCCCATGCAAACCATGACCTCGCCCGAAGTGCTGGCCCAACCCGCCCAGGATTTCCTCCCGCTCAAAGGCACCGATTTCGTCGAATTTTACGTCGGCAATGCCAAGCAGTCGGCCTACTACTACCAGGCCGCGTTCGGCTACGAGCTGGTGGCCTACGCCGGCCCCGAAACCGGCCTGCGCGACCGCGCCAGCTACGTGCTGCAGCAGGGCAAAATCCGGCTGGTGCTCACCACCTCCCTCCTGCCCGAATCGGAGATTTCGGAGCACGTGCGCCAGCACGGCGACGGTGTGAAGGTGATGGCCCTGTGGGTGGACGACGCCCGCAAATCGTGGGAAGAAACCACCAAGCGCGGCGCCAAATCAGCTTTCGAGCCCTATACCATCGAGGATGAGTTCGGCTCCGTCACGCTCTCGGGCATCTACACCTACGGTGAGAGCATCCACACCTTCGTGGAGCGCACCAACTACACCGGCCCCTTCATGCCCGGTTACGTGGCCAAAAGCAGCGCCGTGCCGCAGAGCGCGCCGGTGGGTCTGCTGCACGTCGACCATTGCGTGGGCAACGTAGGCTGGGGCGAAATGAACCAGTGGGTGAAGTTTTACGAGGACGTGATGGGCTTCAAGCTGCTGCTCACCTTCGACGACGAAGACATTTCGACCGAATATTCGGCCCTGATGAGCAAGGTGGTTTCTAACGGCAACGGCTACGTGAAATTCCCCATTAACGAGCCCGCCGAAGGCAAGAAAAAGTCGCAGATTGAAGAGTATCTCGACTACTACCACTCGCCCGGCGTGCAGCACATCGCCATTGCTACCAGCGACATCCGGCAGACCGTAACCGAGCTGCGCCGCCGCGGCGTGGAGTTCCTGAGCGTGCCCGGCGCCTACTACGACGACCTGCTGGAGCGCATCGGCGCGATTGACGAGGACCTGGATTCGCTGAAAGCTCTGAACCTGCTCGTCGACCGCGACGAGGAAGGCTACCTGCTCCAGATTTTCACCAAGCCCGTGGAAGACCGGCCCACGGTATTCTACGAAATCATCCAGCGCAAAGGGGCCAAGAGCTTCGGCAAAGGCAATTTCAAGGCGCTGTTCGAGAGCATCGAGCGCGAGCAGGCGTTGCGCGGGAATTTGTAAGCCAGCGTTCTCGCGCTGACTCTGAACGTCCGTAAAAGAACGTCATGCTGAGCTTATCGAAGCATCTCTACCGCCATACTAAAATTGATTAGTTGCGCGGTAGAGATGCTTCGACAAGCTCAGCATGACGTTCTTTTTTCTTTTGCCCGCCGTTTTTAATATGCCTAAAATCTACCTCCTTAGAATGCTACTTGGGCTACTCCTGCTGCTCTCCGCCGCTCCGGCCGCCCTGGCCCAGCGCGTGGAGCCCGCGAAACCCGCCCGCGCCCACCCCAAACGCAAAGTCCGGCTCGATGCCGCCGTGCCCGAAACGTCGGCCCTGCTCTACACCAGCGGCGCACTCTGGACGCTGAACGACGGCAACAACCCACCTGCCATCTTCCGGCTCGATACGGCCAGCGGGCGCGTGGTGCAGCGCGTACGCATCGTGAATTTTCCAAACACCGATTGGGAGGAGTTGGCCGCCGACAGCCGCTATTTCTACATCGGCGACTTTGGCAATAACGCCGGCCGGCGGCGCGACTTGCGCGTGCTACGCCTGCCCCGCCCCGGCCCCACTGACACCACGGCCATGGCCGAAGAAATTGCTTTTCGCTACCCCGAACAGACAGATTTTGAGCCCGGCGTATACCGCCACAATTTCGACTGCGAAGCATTTTTCGTAGCCCACGATTCGCTGCATCTATTCTCGAAGCGCTGGGCCGATGCCCAAACGCGCCACTACACGCTGCCCACCCAACCCGGCCGCTACGTGGCGCACCTGCACGAAACGCTGGCGGCACAGGGCCTCGTCACGGCCGCTTCGCTTAGCCCCGATGGGCGCACCGCGGCGCTGCTGGGCTATACCAAAACCGGCCGGGTGTTTCTGTGGCTGCTCACCGACTTTGCCAATACCTCCTATTTAGCTGGGCGCGCCCGCCGGCTGCGCTTGCCCGGCGCCTTGCGCATTGGGCAGGTCGAGGGGTTGTGTTTTGTGGGCCCTGGCCGGGTGTTCATTTCCAACGAGCGGCTGGTGCGGCGCCTGGCGTTGGTGAAGCAGCGGCTGTATGGGCTGAATCTGAGCCGCTGGCTGGCGCGCTGAGTTAATGATGGAACGTCATGCCGAGCGTAGCCGAAACAGCTCGCGTGAAGTGGTGACTATTTGTGAGAACGAACATGAGTAGTGGTAGCACGCGAGATGCCTCGGTCTCTACTTGATGCGCAGAATGCTCGGCATGACGTTCTTTGAATGTTCTGCTGCCGCCAGCCCGGCACCAGCTCATCTTTCCGGCCAACCTCTTTCCTTTGCGGCCGTTTTGCTTCTGACCTTGCACCCTACTTACGCTTTCGTTCATGTCACTCACTCCCGAAATTCAGCGCACCATCGATACCTGGCTCACGCCGGCCTACGACGTCCAGACCCAACAGGCCATCCGCGACCTGCAGGCTAGCGGCCAAACTGAGGCCCTCACCGATGCTTTCTACCGCAGCCTGGAGTTTGGCACCGGCGGCCTGCGCGGCATCATGGGGCCGGGCTCGAATCGGATGAACCGCTACACGCTGGGCATGGCCACCCAGGGTCTGTGCAACTACCTGCTGCAGAGCTTCCCGGGCCAGGAAATCAAAGTGGCTATTGCCCACGACTCGCGCAACAACAGCCCCGAGTTTGCCCAAATTGCGGCCGGCATTTTCTCGGCCAATGGCATCATCGTCTATCTGTTTGAGGCCCTGCGGCCCACGCCCGAGCTGTCGTTTGCCATCCGGGAGCTGGGCTGCCAGAGCGGCTGCGTAATTACCGCCTCGCACAACCCGAAGGAGTATAACGGCTATAAAGTGTACTGGAACGACGGCTCGCAAGTGGTGGCGCCGCACGATGCCAACATCATCATCGAAGTCAACAAAATCACCAGCCCCAGCGAAGTAAAATTTGCCGCTGACCCGTCGAAAATCATTCCCATCGGGGCCGATATCGACGCGAAGTATTTCGCCGCCGCCAGCAAACTCAGCATCGACCCGGCTGCCATTCAGCGCCAGCACGATTTGAACATTGTGTACACGCCCATCCACGGTTCGGGCATTACGCTGGTGCCTGGTTTGCTGCGCGAATTCGGCTTCAGCAACGTGAACGTGGTGCAGGCCCAGGCCACGCCCGACGGCAACTTCCCCACCGTGCAGTCGCCCAACCCCGAGGAAAAAAGCGCCATGCAGCTGGCCCTCGACCAGGCCAAAGCCACCAACGCCGACATCGTGCTCGCCACCGACCCCGACGCCGACCGCGTGGGTGTGGGCGTGAAAAACAACGAGGGCGAATGGGTGCTCCTCAACGGCAACCAGACGGCCGCCGTGCTCACTAATTATCTGCTCTCGGCCCGCCACCGCGCCGGCCAGAGCACCCCGCAGGATTTCATCGTGTACACCATCGTGACCAGCGAAATCCTCGGCGACATTGCCCACCACTACCGGGTAAAGAGTTACCGTACGCTCACCGGCTTCAAGTACATCGCCGGCCTCATTCGCGAGCTTGAGGGGCAGGAAACCTACATCGGCGGCGGCGAGGAAAGCTACGGCTTCCTCATCGGCGATTTCGTGCGCGACAAGGACGCCATTTCGGCCTGCGCGCTGGTAGCCGAAATGGCCGCCGTGGCCAAAGACCGGGGCCGCACCCTCTACCAGGAAATGGTGGAGATGTACGCCCAGTACGGCCTCTACGTGGAGGATTTGATTTCCCTCACCAAAAAAGGCCAGCGCGGGGCCGAGGAAATTCAGGAGATGATGGCCGCCCTGCGCGCCAACCCGCCCCAGCACATCGCGGGCCTGAAAGTGGTGGAAATCCGCGACTACAAAACCGGCAAAATCCACGACCTGGCCACTGGCCTCACCTCCGACACCGGCGTAGAAAGCTCCAACGTGCTCCAGTTCCTCACCGAAGACGGCAGCAAGATTTCCGCCCGCCCCAGCGGCACCGAGCCCAAAATCAAGTTCTATTTCAGCGTGAAGCAACCGCTGAAATCGGTAGTGGATTTTGACCTGGCGCAGCGCCTGGGCCATGAGAAAATAAAGGCGATAATTACGGATATGGACCTGCAGTAATATGCTTAAAATACCGCTACCACGCTCCCAGAAATATATTCTGGGAGCGTTTATTTTTGCTTCCTTCCTGTACGCGTTTATTAATCGCGAGCCTGCATTTGGCATCCCACTCCTTTTATTAGCAGTAGCAGTAGCTACTACTTATAGTTATGTTGTTCTGGACTTCGCAAACGGTTACAAAGGCGAATTCACTTGTTTATTCGGCCTCATTCCGCTTGGTGGCTGGGAGCGCCTTCCGTCCGCTAATCATGTATTTCTAAAACGATTTTCAGAAGTTGCTCAGGAAGAAATAAGTGATTCTGGCGTTTACCAAACCGTCCGGCATCAGCGGTATCTCATTATGCTGTCTGTACCCGATTCCAGAGATGGTTTTCTAATACTAAAGGTTTTGAATTTAAATAAAGCTAGAAAAATTGCCCATAAAATTTCCTTAGCCGGGGCATTAGAGCTGAAGGATTATACTCAATAATATTTGCTGTTACAGCCGCACCCCAATGCCCGGTCCCACCATATAAAACCACTTCTGCGTGCCCAGCAGAAACCCGCCGCCCAAATACAGCGGAAACGTGAACTTGGCCTCGCGCCGCGTGGGATACACCGAGCCGAGTATCACCACGCCCAAATCGCGGTTGGTGCCGCTGCTGCCCAGGTTGAAGGCGTTAAGCGCCACGAAGCCCGCGCCAATTTTGTAGGGCCGCAGGCGATTGATTTTGGTGGGGCTATAAAAGCTGAACTGCGCCAGCGTGGCCAGCGAAATTCCGCCCAGGTCGCCATAGCCCGATTCGCCCTGGCGGCGCGTGAGCAGGCCGGCCGGGAAGCTCACGTCGATGTCGAACTTGTAGCGGCGCTTGAGCACCAACTCCACGGTTTGGGTGTAGCCGGGGTCGGCGTACTGGCTGCTCTGGTGCTTCACCGTGATGATGATGCGGCTCCATTCGTCGAGGTCGTAGGTTTTGCGGCCCAGCAGGGAGTTCAGGCTCAGCGGGTCGGTGCGGCACTGCTTGTCCTGGTAGAAGGCGGCGCGGGCCGACTGGTCGCCGGGACAAATCACGACGTTGTCAACGCTGCGCTGCTCCACCAAATCGCCCTTGCTGTTGAGGATGCGGATTTCGAAGCTTAGAAACTGCTTGCCGTAGAGCTGCTCGTTGCCATCAATGGCGTTGGGGTTGAACTGGAACACCACGTCGCGAATGGTGCCGTCGTAGAGCACCGGCCCGTTGAGGCGCGTGATGGGCCGGGCCCCGTCGCCGTACACCACCGACACGAAATCGAGCGGGTGCGGCCGCTGAAACTCCTTGATGCCCAGCGCGTAGCCCGTGGGCTGACCGGCGTTGAAAATCGTGCTCTTGCGCTTGTCGAAGCTCACCGGCACGCGCACCCGGTACACCAGCCGCGCGTCGGTGCGCACCGACGAATCGGATGGAATAACAGGCAAATCCTCGAATGAGACGCGCGATTTTAGTAGGCCCTCGCCTTCGAGGCGCACGTCCACGGTTTCGCCGGGGCTCACGCTTAGCCCGGGCGTCCAGTCGCCGCCGCGGTGCAGCACCTGCACGTTCCGAATCACGGCTTGCGGTGTGATGTCGAGGTTGGTAAGGTAGCGGGCCACGTCAGCATCCTTAATGTAGAGGTAGCCCTCGGTCTGGCGGTGGGTATTGTAGGGGCGCAGGTAGCACAGCACCCGGTCGTTGCTCAGAAACTGGCGAATGAACAGGTCGGCAATCAGCTCGCCGCCGGGCTCTTCCTGGTCCTCTATGCGGTAGGTGCGGCGCAACTCAAAGAAGCGGCCGTTGTCAAGAATCAGCTCCACGCCCTTGCGGCGGCTGGCTTCGTCCATGGTCACGCTGCGCTTGTCGGGCGAGAGGAAGCGCAGGCGGCTGGCTTTCACGTTAAACTCCTGCCGCAGCACCGGCAGCTGGTAGCTGAGGTGGCCGCCTGGGCCCAACGTGGGCCGCTCGGTTTGCAGCTTCAGGGCCAGCGTGCGCGCGCCCAGCTGGTTGGGCAGCACGTGCAGGCGCAACACGCCGTTGGCATCGGCCACGAGGCGATAGTCGAAATCGGTGCCACGCACCCACTCGCCGGTGGCGCGCACGTTGCGTGCGTTCGAGCTGGTGAGTTCCAGCACCTTTTCTTCCCCGACAAACAACTCGTTGTCACTCACGCGCAGGTCTACGGTGGTGCGCGCCAGGGGCAGCAGTGAAACCACTTGCCGCAACGAGGCCTTCCCCACTGAGTCGGCGGCCTGCTCCACCACCAAGCGCAGAAAGCGGCTGCTGGTCAGGTTCTGAAACTTAAGGCGCGTGCGGAAGCTGCCATCGGCCTCCCTGCTCAGCGAGTCGAGCACCTGGTAATCGGGGCTGCGGCGCAGGCGTAGCGGGCGGTTGCTGGCCGGATAGAGGCGCAATTCGGCGGTTTCGTCGTCGCGCCGGTACCAGAAGTATAGCGCCGGCCCACCGGCCTGCATCACGGTGTTACGGCTGAGCAAATAGGTGGCCGTGTCGGTGCGCAGGCTGGCTTCGCGCAGTACCGGCGGGCCGGCTGGGACCGTTTGGGCAGCCGCCACCTGTGGGAGTAGTTCCAGCAAAATGCCGGCAGCCAGAAGCAACCAAGAAAACAAGGAAAAGGGCATGAGAAAGAATGAGCAGCAGCACAGCCTATCCCCAAAGGTCGGGGCGTAAAGGTTCAGCTACAATTCTGTCGGTCCATTTTCTCGTTTTTAATGCGCCTACTTGCCTTTAAGCCGCTTTTCGATGGACCCGCGCGGTTAAAACACGAAGTTGAATGAGGCCTGGCCCAGCAACCCACGCAAGTCGCGGCTGCGCGAATTAAGCGGCACAAAATAGCTGCCCTTGGTGTCGATGAGCACATGGCGCGTTTTGAGCAGCTCCACGCCCAGGCCCAGGTTTAGATTGGGGATGAACTCGTTGTGCCGGTCGTTGTTGCGGGTCAGAATGAAGCCACCCAGCTGGTAGCTGGTGTAGAGGTTGAGGTAGCGCCGGCGGCCCCGCCCAAAGTTGCGCGGGTAAAAGTCCTGCCCGAAGTTCACCACAAACAGCTCGTTCACGAATTCCTCGTTCGATTCCGTTGCTCCCACCGGCTTATACACGCCCAGGTTCAGGTAGCTTTTGCCCCGCGTAACCAAATACTTGAGGGAGTAGCCCTGGTAGTTGGCGCTGGTGAGGCCCACTTTGGGATTATCGAGGTGCAGGTAGCCATACTCCACCCCCGGCATATTTACGAAGCTAATGCGGCGGTTGCCGGTGGGAAAACTCACCTCGTCGTAGAGGCGCAGGGTCACGTAGGCTTGGCCGGCGTGTGCAGCAATGCCCTCCAGTTGGTGGCGGACGCGGGTCAAACGCTCGGTGTGTTCCTCGGTTAGCTTGCCCCAGGCCAGGCGCTGTTCCGCGTTGGGCCGGCCTTCGGCCTGCTCCTTTTTCAGGGTAGCCAACTGGCTTGCCTCGTTCTGCTCATCAGCCTGCAGCTCTTGCAGGCGCGACGTTAGGTCGTGCGCGTTAAGGTTATTTTCGAGCACGTAGCCCAACGCGGCGGTGAGCGAATCGAGGCGTGGCAGCTCGCGGATTGGCAGCGCGAATTCAGCAATGAGCTGGTCAGGGGTTTCCTCCTGCTTCTGCACCCGTGCGGAGCGGTGCCGGATGAAGTCGGTGAGGGCCGCCCGGGCTGGGGCGAAACGCGTCACCGCTACGGTCAGGTTCTTGTGCGTGTCGTAGGTCTGCTCGTCGTTGCTGCCAGCGCGCGACTGGGCCAAAGCAGGCCCGAGGCCGGCGCCCAGCAAGATGGTGGCCAAGGCCAGGAATGCCGGGGCAGAAGAAAAAATGTTCATTGGGCTTATCAGATTATACGCTTCCCATAAGTGAGAAGCATGGGCAAAACTAGCCCCCCGATAAAACGCCCGCCACCCTAAATCAAAGACTATCAGACATCACTACAACGCATCAATAAATATAAATAATTGACTATCATTTGAGTCCACCCTCAAAACCCTTCAAGAAAAGGACTTTTCAATTCCCTCGTATTATTAGCTGCCGCTACCCTTTTCCATCATTTCTCGTCGCGGCGGGTGCCCAGCAGCAGCAGCACCAGCAGCAGGAAGCCGGTGGCCCCCAAGCTCCACCACGTTATTTCGGGCACGCCGCGGTGGTAGGGCATGTCGGGCGAGTAGCGCCCCAGCAGCGACAGGCCCGAAAACAGCAGCCCACCCACGCACAGCAACGCCAGAATGGTGCGGCTCACCAACTGGTCGGCTTTGCGCAGCAACGTGGTGTAACCCACCAGCTCAAATTTCAGCCGCAGCTCGCCCTTGCTGATTTTGCGCACAATCTGGCGCACGTCGGCGGGCAGGGTTTGCAGCAGGGCCAGCAGTTGGGTCCCGGTATACTCGGCTTCGGTGAGCAGGTTCTCGCGCGAGTATTGCTCCTTGATAATCTTGGCGCCGTAGGGCCGCACGAACTCGAAGGTGTTGAAATTGGGGTGCAGCACCTTGCCGATGCCTTCCAGAATCACCAGCGCCCGCAAAATCAGGAACACCGCCCCTGGCACCTGCAATTTGTAGGTGTAAATGATGCCTTGCAGCGCATCGGCCAGGTCGCTCATGCTCATCTCCTTCACGTCGAGCATTGCGAAATCCTCAATCAGCTGGCTGAGGTCCGACTCAAAAGCACGCATGTCTGGGATTTCGGCCGTCAGGGCCAGCCGGCGGAAGTTGAGCGCCATGCTGCGGGCATCCTGCCGGGCCATCCCGATGAACACGCCCGCAAACGCATACTTCTGCTGCTTGGTGAGGCGGCCCACCATCCCAAAATCGATGAGGACGATGGTACCGTCGGGCCGCACCAGCACGTTGCCCGGGTGGGGGTCGGCGTGGAAGATACCAAACTCAAAAATCTGTGTCAGGTAAATGTCCATGCCGTTTTCGGCCACCGTCGCCGGGCTCAGGCCCCACTCCTGCAACTGCACCTTGTCGGTAATCTTGCAGCCGCTCACAAACTCAATCACCAGGATGCGCTCCGTGCTCAGCTCGCGGTAGGGCTTGGGCACAGAAAAGGTGGTGTAGTCCTCGTAGAGCTTGCGAAACTGCTCCATCGAGCGGGCCTCGGCGGTGTAATCCAGCTCCTTGCTCATGCTGCGCTCAAAGGCATCCACGATGTCCTGCGGGTTGGCCAGGCCCTGCTTTTGCAGGAAGCCCGCCGTGAGGCGCACCAGCTCATGCAGCAAGGCCAGGTCGGAACGCACCTTTTCGCGCACGCCGGGGCGCTGCACCTTCACTACCACTTCCTCGCCCGTGAGCAGCCGCGCCCGGTGCACCTGCCCAATGCTGGCCGAGCCCAGCGTTACATCATCAAACTCGCTGAAAACCTCCGAAATCGGCCGGCCCAGTTCTTCCTCGATAATCTGGCGGGCCACCACCGTGTCGAAAGGCGGCACGTTGCTTTGCAGCTTTTCAAACTCTTCAATCAGCGCTTCGGGCAGCAGGTCGGCCCGGTTGCTCATGGCTTGGGCCAGCTTGATGAACGTGGGGCCCAGTTCCTCGATAATCAGGCGCACCCGCTCCCAACGCGTGGTCTCGAATACCTGGCGGTCGGCGCGCTGCCAACTCAGGCGGCGCGCCTGGCTAATGAGGCGCCGCAACGGCGTGGTTGTCACCACGTCTTCAAAGCCGTAGCGCAGCAACACCTCGGCCACCTGCCGGATGCGGGCCAGATTAGAAATCGTATTTTTAAACATCAACCTCTGATTTACAAACCGCAGATTTACGCACATTAAACCGATTTCGCAGACTCCGCCTGGCCGGCTTGCCGAATCCGGCTCAGCACAAGCCATGCCCACATGCTAAAAATCCCCGCTTGCACCAGGCAAACGGGGATTTTGCATTCGGAATAAGCGGTGCTTACGAGTTGCTCTCGCCGCTGTTCGAAGTCGACGTTGCAGCCGAAGCAGCCGGCTTGGCGGCAGCCTTAGCAGCGGGCTTCGCAGCCGGTTTGCTAGCGGCTTTTGCCGGAGCTTTAGCAGCAGGCTTGGCGGCCGGCTTGGCCGCAGGCTTAGCCGTCGATTTAGCTGCGCCGGCCATGGCGGCAGTCGATTTCTGGGCAGTGCCAGCAGCGGCGCTCACCCGGTCGGCTACAGTTTTAACGGCACCGGCGGCGCGGCTGGCGGCCTGGTTAGCAGTGCTACGGGCAGCGCTAACTACGCCAGCAGCTTTGGCGGCGGGCTTGGCAGCAGCTTTCGCGGCGGGCTTCTTAGCGGACCCTTTGCCTTTGGCCTTGGGCTTGTCGTCGCCGAGCCCTACGGTGCTTTTCACGCGGTCGGCCAGGCCCTGAAACTGCTTTTCGAGTTCGGCACGCTTGGTTTCGCCGCTTTTCAGCAGGTCATCCAGAATTTTCTTACCCTCCTGCTCAGTCATCTTGCTGTCCTTCACCAGCTTCTCGATGGTGCTTTGAACAGACTTGCTGCCTTGGGCAATGTAGCCAACGCCAGCATTTACGAATTTCTTAAACAAATCTTCCATGACGACGAAACAGTTTTTGGTGAAGGTGAAGAAGGGAGTTTGCTGATTGAAAGCCGGTTGCCGACATAAAGTAGTATGCAAGCCGACTAATTCTGCTGCAAACCTACGAAGGCTTGGCAACATAGTTGGGCCCTGTACGCCGGTTTTTTTCAAAAGTGGCCGAAATTCATCAAAAAGAGAATATATTTTTTTTCAATTTCGCGAATATTCGGGGTTCGCAGTAGTTCTGCGCAACCGCTTCAACCACAGCTTACGCGGCGCGGCGGCGAGCAGCCACCCGGCGCGGCACTACCGGCAGCCGCACACCAGGAGCCGCTTGCGCAGCCCAGATATCAACCAGAAACTCGGCGACTTGGTCGAGGGCCTGGCGGGCTTCGGGTACCAGGCGCCAAAACAGGTGCCACCAATGCACCAGTCCCTCGAAAGGCTGTACCACTACGGGCACCCCGGCGGCGCGGGCCTTGTCGGCAAACTTCAGCACGTCGTCGTAGAGTACTTCAGCCGTAGAAATCTGGATGAGCAGCGGTGGCAGGCCGTGCAAGTCGGCCTGCGCGGGCGAGAGCAGCGGGTGCGAAAGCGCCGTTTTGTGCGCGTACAGCGGACCCCAGCTACGCATTTGCAGGGCTTCGAGCAACAGGCCTTCTTCACGGGCCACGCGGCGCAGGGCGGCAGTGGGCAGGTTGAGGTCGGTCCAAGGCGAGAGGCCGACGCCGGCGGCCGGCAGGGCCTCGCCAGCGTCGCGCAGGGCCAGCAGCAAGGCCAGGGCCAGCCCGCCACCAGCCGAGTCGCCACCGACCACGATGTCGTGGGGCTGGTGGCCCTGGCGGAGCAGCCAGCGGTAGGCCCGCCGGGCGTCGTGCAGGGCGGCCGGGAACGGGTGGTCGGGTGCCTTGCGGTAGTTAATGGTGAGCACGTTGAGGCCGGTACGCTGAGCTAGGCTGCCGACCAGGCTGCGGTGGGTGTTGAGGGAGCCCAGCACGTAGCCACCGCCGTGCAGGTAGAGGAGCACGCGGGTTGGGTGCGCCGCCCGGGGCCGCAGCCACTCGGCTTCCAGCCGGTTATCGAGCTTAAAGCTTTCCAGGTTCACCTTCCAGGGCATAAACTGGAACAGGGCCCCGGCCTCCATCGCCAGGCGAATGGCCCCCACACTGGGCTTGCGGCGGGCTAGTGGAACCGCCGCAGCGGTGAGAAACTGCTTGAGCAGCAGGTGCTGAAACGAGGGCATTGCGGGTGGGATTCGGGAGGGTATGGAGGAAGCGCAGGAAGTAGGGTGCGGGGCTTGCCCCCGCCCGCCGTTGGCGCCATACTAAACTAATCTGTTCAACGGCGGGCGGGGGCAAGCCCCGCACCCTACCTCTGGCGGTATTCTTAGTTACTCCGGTAAGCCTTCTGCTGCTGCCCCAGCTTATTGCCTTTATAGCCTTTGATGGCCAGCGGAATCCAGCCTAGCAACGGGATAAAATAGGCCAGGGTTATGGGGTTGCGCCAAAGCATGCGCAGCCAGGCGCCAGGCCGGTCGAGCTGCATGCGAAAATTGCGGCGGCCTTCCTTCACGTAGAGGCGTTCGAATTCGGTGAACATCGCGGGCCAGGCGAAGGGCAAGAAGAACGGGAAGAAGCGCCGGTTTTCCTTGATGCGCTGCCAGAGCTCGCCCCAGCGGTAAGGCTTTTGGCCGTGGGCCGCAACGGCGGTATCCATCTCGCCCTGCATCTGCTGGCGAACTTGCTCGCTCAGGTCCAGGTATTCTTCGCGGCTTAGTTCATCAACGGTTTTGTCGGTGAGGTCGGACGGGCGAATGCGGGTGCCCATCACGAAGGTGAGCTTGGCCGGAAAAGCCAGGTAAAAGGCCCAGGGCTGAATGATAACCAACAACAGCAGCAGGGTAAGCGGCAGAAACGGGATGCCGATTTTCTTGGTGAGCCGGTTTATTGGTTCGAAGCTGTAGGCGTAGGGATTGAGGTATTCGGCGTTGATGGTGTAGAAGGGCACGATGTCGGTGCCGTGCTGCAGGGCCAGGCGCACCATGCTGGTGGCCAGGCGCTGCAACTCGTACTTGCGGTTGAACCCTTTGCCGATGCCGGGCACGCCCTCGGGGTACAGCATCAGGTTGTGGTCCTGGTAGTACATCATGGTTTCGAAATTCAGCGTCGTGGCGTCCACGCAGCCGTTTTTCTTCCAGAAGTCGCGCACCAGGTAAGGATTCATCAGGGCCGTTTGCGAGAGCAGCGGGGCTGAGAGGGGGCGCGGCAAGTCGTCGATGTTGCCGTTTTTCTGCAGCAGGTGCCGCCACAGGTGCGAAAGGGCCACCATGGCATCCCAGGGAAAAGCCATGCCGGAGTGATTGCTGGCAAAAATCAGGGGCCGGTCGGGGTTGTTGCGCTGCGGAAAATCTTCAAAGCCCACCAGCTCGGAGCGAAACCATACCCGGTCGAGGAGCTGGAGAATATTCTCGTCGAGCGTCTGGGTGAATTCTTCCTCGAAATAGTCGTCGTAGATGTGCTGGTTAGCCACAATGGCCGGCGGTGGCAACGAAGACGCAGTGGTGGCGGGCATAAGCGGAAAGAGCAGCGAACGGGGACGGAAGATAGGAGAATTTCTACCGTTGCGCTTCGGGCAGCGTGCCAGGCAGGTTTCACGCGGTGTTTCGGGGTGTTGAACGGCTTGGTTCGGCAGCTCCCTACCCCCTACTGCCGAAAATGGCGCTGCCCACCCGCACCAGCGTGCTGCCTTCGACCACGGCCAAGGCGTAGTCGCCGCTCATGCCCATTGAGATATCGCAGAAAGCGGGCGAATCGGCAAAATATTGGGCTTTGAGCTGGTCGAAGTAGCTGTGCAGGAGCTGGAACTCGCGGCGCAGCTGTTCGGCGTCGGAGGTGAACGTGGCCACGCCCATTACGCCGGTGAGGCGTACGTGCGTCAGGCTCGGGAACTCGGGCGAGCCCAGGATTTGCTCGGCCTCGGCCAGGGTGAGGCCCGATTTGGTTTCCTCCTGCGCGATGTGGAATTGCAGCAGGCCGTTGATGACGCGGTTGTTACTGGCCGCGTGCTTGTTGATTTCGCGCAGCAGCTTCAGGCTGTCGATACTCTGAATGGTGTGCACGAAGGGGGCCAGCAGCTTCACCTTGTTGGTCTGGAGCTGGCCAATGAGGTGCCACTCCACATCGGCAGGCAACTCAGGCTGCTTGGATGCCATTTCCTGGGGCCGGTTTTCGCCGAAGCAGCGCGCGCCGGCCTCGTAGGCCTCCTGCAGCCGCTCGACGGGGTGAGTTTTCGTGACCACGCACAGGCGGGCGGCGGTACCGGTCAATTCGGCGTTGAGGCGGTGGATGTTATCGGTGATGGACACTTTTGATGATGTGTAAATGTGACGGATGTGAAAATGCGGAGAATCAGGTAGGCCAACGGTTAGGCGGCACTTCTGAATGCGGTTTGAAGCCATTAACAGCACAACTCCACATTCCTCACATTTTTCACATCAACTATTCAATCTTCCAGCGGGTTGCTTAGGAATGTGTTTTTGAGCAGCAGCCACAGCAGCCACAGGGCCACGCTGAGCCACAGATACGGCCGGTACAGGTCGGTGATGTTGCGGTAGCGGTACTGCTTGATTTCGGACTTTTCGAGGCGGTTGATTTGAGCGAAAACCTCGCGCAGCGCACCCGTGTCGGTGGCCCGGAAAAAACGGCCGTCGGCAGCGGCAGCGAGTTGGCGCATGGTGGTTTCGTCGAGGCGGGTGCTCACGTAGCGGGTGCGGCCCAGCGAGTCCTGGCCGTAGGGCACAAATCCGTCCTTGCCGAGCCCGATGGTGTACAGGCGGATGTTGAACGCGTGGGCCAGCTGGGCGGCCAGGAGCGGGTCAAGGCTGCCAGCGTTGCTTTCGCCATCGGAGAGCAGGATGCACACCCGCGAGCGGGCCGTTGACTCGCGCAGGCGGTTCACGGCTACGCCCAAGGCGGTGCCAATGGCGGTGCCATCTTCGGCAATCAGGCCCAGTCGTAGGCTGGCCAGGTCTTCGCGCAGCAGGTCGTAATCGGTGGTGAGGGGGGCCAATGAGTAGGCCTCGCCGGCGAAGGCCACCAGGCCAAGGCGGTCGCCCACGCGGCTGTTCACGAAATCAGTCGCCAGCTTTTTGGCGGCTTCGAGGCGGGTGGGGCGCAGGTCCTGAATTTCCATCGAGCCCGAAATGTCGAGGGCCAGCACGATGTCGATGCCCCGGCCCGACTGTTCCACTCGCTCGTCGGTGCGCTGCGGGCGGGCCAGGGCCACAATGCCAAAGCACAGGGCCAGACCCAGCACCACGTCGGGCACAAAACGCAGGGCCGCCGTCCAGTCGCGCGGGGCAGAGCCGGGCGTGAGGGCAACGGCCACCTGCGCCCGCCGCCGGGCCAGCAGCCAGCGCAACCCAAACAGCAGCGGCACGGCCAGCAGCAGCAGCAGCAGGCGCGGTTGCTGCCACTGGTAGCCAGCCAGGGTGGTGTAGCGCAGAAGGTTGAAAAAGTTGTTCAAGCAGCCGCGAAAGTAGCGCGGACTTTCAGTCCGCGAGGGAGAACATCCCTAAGGCTGCTTCCACTCACGGACCGAAAGTCCGCGCTACTTCTCTTACGTTACAGTCGTTTATTGCTTCACTACGCGGCGGTGGGCCACCTGGCCGTTGGCACGCACCGTGAGCACGTAGGTGCCGGGAGCAAGCGCGGCGGGGATTTCCGCGTGCAACTGCCGCCCGGTGGCGGCCACCGTGCTGGCCCAAGCCCGCCGGCCCTGGGCGTCCACCAGGTCCAGGGTTGCGCGGCCGGTGGCTGGCTCCCTCAGCTCCACGCTCAAGTCGGCGCGGAAGGGGTTTGGGTATACGCTGCTCAGCAGGGCGTTGCCAGCACCGGCAGCCGCAGCCAGGGCCACGGGTGCCGAGTAGGTGATGGTGCCATCGGTATCGACTTGCCGCAGACGGTAGTAGTAGGTTCCGAGGCCTGCTGTAGCATCGGGCAGGGTATAGGTGAGGGCGCTGGAACTGGAACCAGCGGCCGCCACGGTGCCGATTCGCTGGTAATCGACCGCATTCACCGAGCGCTCCACCTCGAAGCGCAGCGAGTGCTGCTCGCTGGCCGTTTGCCAGCGCACCAACGCGCCCGACGATTGACGGGCGGCCGACAGGCTGGTGAGCGTGACGGGCAGGGGCAGCGCGAACATGGCCGACGTGAACAGGCCGCGGCCGTGGGTAGCCGCCGCCACGGTTTTATCGCCGGTGCGGTAGCGCAGCATATCCACGCGCATGTTCAGGGGGCCGTTGGCAGTGGGCTTCCACACGGTGCTGCTGCCGTTGAGCTTATCGGTCGAGTATATGCCCATTTCGGTGGCTAGTAGGGCCTTGCTGGTGCCGCGTGGGTCGAACAGCGCCCAGCGCACGGGCATATCGGGCAGGTTGCCTTCCACGCTGGTCCAGGTAGGCGTGGCGGCGGTGGCATTGGTAGATTCGTACACGCTTACCACGCCGTAGTTGGAGAGCGTGACCAGCACGTGAGCCTCGTTGGCCGGGTCGACGGCCACGCACGACACGGCGGTGTTCACGGTGCCGGGGAAAATCTTGGTAATGGTGGGCGTAGCCGTATTAGCGTTGTCGACCATGAGCACCGTGCCGCCATCGGTCGCGCTCGAAGCATTGGTGCCCAGATAAATACGTTTGGCCGTGAGCGGCGCAATGCCCACAAAGCTCACATCGCCGGAGTTGGCCGGCAGAGCGGGGGCAATTGTTGAGGCCCCCGCCGCGTTGTTGGCGGTCATGGGGTTGGTCCAGGCCAGGTAGGTGTTGGTCGTATTGCCCGCGTACAACACGTTGAGGCTGCTGTCGAAGTCCCAGGGATTGATGAACGAGCCAGTCGTACCGCTGAGAAACAGCTGCGTGGAAGTGCTCCAGCCATCCGTAGTGCGGTAATACTGGTTGTAGACGTAGCTGGAAATCTGGTTGGTCGGGGCGTTCTGGTCGATGGTGCAATAGCCACCGTCGCCGCCCGAAATCTGGGGCGTCGAGTTGATGCCGGCAGTTGTGAACTGCCGGGTGCCATTGTCCTGTGCACCGGCCAGAAAATAGTTGTAGTTGGTGGGGTGCATGGCCACCGCGTAAAACTGCGTTACGTTGAAATTAGTGTTGCGCTGCGAAAAGGTGGTGGTGGCTGCAGTTGCGGTAGCCGTATAGGCCAGCCCCCCATCGCTGGCCGAAATGGCCTCTGAGCCCGAGCCGGGCAGGAACAGGAACTCATGATGGTCGGCGTGCACGTAGTTAGTCGATGTGGTGGCCACATTCCAAGCCGATTTTTTGGTCCAGATGGGCGTAGCAGCCGAAGCATTGGCCGTTACATACAGGTCGAGCCCGCCCACATACAGTAAATCAGGGTTGATGGGCGACACCGCTGCTGCCTGCGCGTACCAGGCCTGCCCGCTGGTGTAGTCGAAGCTGCTGCCGCCGGGCTTGGGCATCACCGTCCACGTATTACCCTTATTGAGCGAGCGGTAGATGTCGAGCAAGCCATTAGTCGCACTGTTCTCGAAAATCGCAAATAACCGGTTGGCATCCGAAGGCGCGCAAGCCAGTTCGATGCGGTTGTAGCCCGTGGTGGGCAGGCCCGAGCCCGACAATGTATTGAGCTTAGTCCACGAGCTGACGTTGCCCGTGGCCGAGCGGTAAATGCCATCGGTGGCGAAAAGGCCCATTGTCACGAATATGGTGTTGTCGGCCGCGATTTCAATGTCGGCTACCCGTGTGCTTACCGACGCCTGCGCGGTGGTGGTATTCAGCACCTGAGTCCAGGTCACGCCCTTGTCTTGGCTGCGGTACAGGCCGCCGTTGCGAGTTGCCGCGTACACGTCGTGGGTGACCGGGTGCACCACGAGCTTCTGGCACCGCAGGAAGTCCGGGTTGCTCACCGTCGCCGGCAGCACCGCCCAGGTGACCCCACCATCGGTTGATTTGAAGATGCCGCCTCCGCGCACAGCATCGGCATTGAAGAAGCCCTCCCCGGTGCCGGCGTATATGATGGCCGGCGACACGCTCGCGTCAGCCGCCAGGGCCGATACGGCCAGGTTACTGAGGCCGCTGCTCACGTTGCTCCAAGTGTAGGTACCGGTGGTGGCGTTGGTGATTTTCCACAGCCCCCCGTTGGCAGTACCCGCAAAAACGGCGCTGCCGGTGACATCGGCCGGGTCGAACAACATGGCCAGCACGCGACCACCCACGTTGTTGGGGCCGCGCTCGGTCCAGCTGGCGCTTTCGAGGCCGGTGGTCGCCGTACCCCGCTGAGCGGCGTTTTGCAGAAACTTCTCGTTGAAGCGGGCCGCCGCGAGCAGGCGCTCGGTGGGCACGGTGCCGGTGGCGGGGTCGCGGGTACGGTCCATGTCCTGCAGCAGGGCCAGGTCGGGCCGGTCGGGGCGCACCTCGTCACCGTCGTTCTCTTTGTCTTCGCCTTCGCGTTCCGCTAACCAGCCGGGTTCATGGCTACCCGCATCGGGCAGTGCCAGGTGAAAGCTGCCACTGAAGAGTAAGCCCAGCAAAGTAATTGCCAGGCCCTGCCGCAGTTGATAACCAGAGAAGAATTTCGTCATAATTACATTTAATAGTTCAAAATCTTGAAGAGCTAACTTCAAAAATACTCCTTTTTTAGAGAAATCATTCCCACGGCTAAAACAACATTTTTTTCAGCCTGTATTTACCCTATTTCAATTATAACAATATAACTAACCCGCTCCAAGCACTCGTCATTTTCTTGAAATGATTCTATTGCGTAGCTCGCTCTAACGCAGTAAGTCTATAAATTTCAAGGCACATACCCACGCCAATTTTGTGCAGGCAAAAAAGCTGATAATCCATTGGGATAAAGCACACCGAGCGGCGCTCTCCTACCCGACTACTGAGGCATAACGCCGCTCAGCAAAGCCGCGCAGGCGCTGAAATGCGCGGTCGACTTCTTCGGCCCCTTCGGTTTGCAGGTTGCCGTAGATGACCCGGTCGGTGGTGCTCAGCGCCTGGCGCACGTCGGCGTCGTTTTCGAAATAGGCCACGATTTCGCGGGTCGTGAAGGAGTTGAGGGCGCTGTTTTCGAGGCCGGCGAGGTAGTTTTTCCACAGCACTACGGCCCGCTCCACGTTGGTGGCCGAGCGGGAAAGCTCAAACCGCTCGACGTGACGGGCGAACTGGGCCAGAAAGTACCCGTGGTTTTTGCGGCGCTTGTAGGCTTGGTAGCGCCGCGCCAGCCGCTGCCGGAACAAGGCCGCCCCGCCCGCCAGCAGCAGCAGGCCCGCCAGCACGCCGGCCAGCCAGTAGGGGTAGTTGAAAGCCGGGGGCACGGCTTCCAGGGCCAGGTTTTGTCGGAGGGCGGGCAGCTCGGTGGTACCCGGCGGCAGGGGCGCGGCCGTGCGCTGCAGGCGTACGCGGCTGGGCTGCGGAGCCACGCTCAGGGTATCGGGGCCTTGCAATATGGCCACGGGCAGGGCCAGCACCTGCACCGAATCGAGCCGGAAGGTGCGCAGGTGGTACACGGCCCGGTCGAGGCTGACGCCGCCCCGGGTGCGGGTAGGATAAAAGGTTTTGCCGGCGTACTCGAACGGCGCAAAACGAGCCAGCGAATCCGGAAACACCACTTCCAGCGCGGGGTCGTGGGCGTAGCGCAGCTCGTAGTCGAGCGGTTCCCCCACACGCACGGTGGTCTTGAGAAAGCGGCCCTCGGGCTGCGGCAGCGGCGCAGGGGGCGTTTGGGCAGCAGCCAGCGCCGGCAGCAGCAGCCCCGGGAGCAGCAGCCGGCACAAACGCGGAAGAAAGCAAAACGGCATAGCGGGCGGGGCAGGCAAGGCCCCAAATGTAGCCTGCGGCAACCACCGAAACCGGTATGCGGGTTGCCCGTGCCCGCTTTTCGCGCAAACGCTTTGGCTTTGCGCCCCTACCCCCCTTTCCCTTTCCACACAGTATGGCGGCCTTCGCCGCCGGATTGCACGTGGCCGGCCACGTGTTTCCCGTGCTGCATTGCCGTTACGGCGGGCACCAGGCCACCCACCAACGGGGCCGGGTGAGCACCAAGGTGCGCCACGCGCCGGTGCCCCTCACCCTGCGCGTGCCCGATACCGACGCCCTGCTGGCCTGGGCCGCCGAGCCCCACTAGCGGCAAGCGGCGGCCGTCGTGTTCCGCGACGCCAACGGCAGCGCCCCGCTCGAAACCCTGGTCCTGGGCGCGGCCTACCGCGCACCGTAGCAGCCGCTAGGTTGCTAACAACCCGCCCCTTACCTTGCGGCTCACCGGCAACGGTGCCGGCAACACCCTTCCTTTCTTTGTTATGCAAAACTTGTTTTCTACCGCCATCCCCGAGGCCGCGCTGAAAAAGGCCCTGGGCTACTTCCAGCAAGGAGCCGCCGAGCTGCGTCCCTACCTGCATGCCCTCACGCCCGACGAGCGGTCGGCGATGCTCAAAATGGGCGCGAAAACCGTCGATTTCGTGCGCAAGACCTACGACTACGCCAGCGCCAACCCCAGCTTTGTGCCCATCTTCGTCGACGTGGAGGAGTTTGCCCGCGACGCGGCCGCTGTGCAGGGGCTGGCCCCCGTGCAGCAGCTGCTCGACGGCCTGGCCCTCGACACCGAATCCACCCTGATGCTGGCCGGCTCCGATGCCTACGCCGCCGCCCTGGCCCTCTACAACAACATTAAGTTTCTGGCCAAAAACCAGCACCCCGGCGCGCAGGCCGCCTACGACGACCTGAGCCAGCAGTTCCCCGGCAACGGCGGCGGCCGCCCCCCCAAGGCCCTCAAAGGCTAGCCGCCGGTTGGTTTGGTCTGTAAAAGGCCCGGTTTCGACTCATAACGGGTCGGGACCGGGCCTTTTACAGTCGAAATAGGACCTTGAAGAGTCTGAACCGCCTCTTGAAGGTCCGAAACCAAACCTCCGAGAGTCAGAACCGGTCCTCGCGGAACCGAAACCGGACCTCAGAGGGTAGGTTTTGGCAGCTATTTAAGGGTTTTAGGAGAAAAATCCGCCAAAATGGCTGTTTGTTTTATCACAATTCATCCTCCACTTAAACACCCCAGCACGGAAGATGAATACAAACAGGCTCCGCCCTTTCGGGTGGAGCCTGTTTGAAAGAGGAGGTAGTTTTCTTGAGAAATCAAAAATAGGTTTTTCAAAAGGCCAGTCCTTGTCTACGATATAAGGCTGCTTTTAAAAGAGCCATGCCCACGAGTGTTCACATGCCCTTCGATTGTCATTCGGCTGTGCTTTGGGGGAGGCATAAAATCCGCGCTCGCGCCGCCCGCGCCTCGGCTTAATCGTACCCCCAAGTTGCTTTATCTGACCAACAGCGTAACGCCTAAAACAAATAGGGGAAATCCCCCCAGCCGGAGGTTTCCCCTATTTATGTATCAATGCCTCAGGTATGGGCTAGCTGTCACACCCATCACAGGAAAAACCATACCCAGACAGCACATCACCTCCAAAGAAATAGGTGACTGGAGCATGGTTGGGCTCAATGTTAAAATTATTCCCAGAGTTATGATTCGCCACCGATTCGGAATAAGCTCTTGCCCAACATGAGGTTCCCTCGGGTATGGTATAGGCGGATGTATCAATGCTAATGGATTCACCCAAACCGATTCCACCGCTTTCAGTTGTCTCTCCACCATTCCATTGGATAGAGAAGTTGCACACCAAATCAGTATTATTATTGAAATTGACTATCATCGTTTTGTTATTAACATGTGGTGGAAGTGAACCTATTGCAATTGGGTCTGGAATTGCTGGGTAAATGTTGTCACAACGGGCACAAATTCAATATCGTATTTGAAAAGTTATTGTTTAAAGTGCCCGTTCATTCGTGCCAACGCACTAACCCCGAAACTGCTCTAGTTCTTCGCTTCGCCGTACTCGTGTTTGCCTCCTACTGGAAGCCGGTTAAAAAATCGCCAAAGCCAGTCATGCCGTACTACTGAGCGCAATCGAAGCATATCTACCGCGCAACGCAATTAAATCGGCAGGATTACCACCGCATTAAAGAGGGGTCGACAAGCGCAGTATGACGTGCTGAATAGCCGTTGAGATGCGCTTACCCCCGCCGGCCCGACTGCTGGCGGTGGCGGAACAGATTCACCAGCTGGGGCACGAAGTCGCCCTCGGTACTCAGGGCCAGGAAGCCGGTGCGGGTGCGGCGGCACAGGTTCACAAGCTCGGCTTCGTGGCGGTCGGCCGCGGATTCGATGCCCGCGCGGAAGGCGGCGGCCGAGGTGTTCACCCAGCGTACCTGGCCGGTTTCGGCGTCGCGCAGGGGCACAATGCCCAAGGCCGGGAAGCGGCGCTCGCGCGGGGCCAGCAGCTGCACCACAATCAGGTCGTGGCGCTGGGCCAGCATGGTGAGCTCACGCTCGTAGCTGCCGTCGATGAAGTCGGACACCAGCACCACCAGCGTGCGGCGCTTGAGCAACCCCAGCGCCTGGCGGATGCCAGCAGCCAAGCCCGTGCGCGGCGACACCGGCTCCAGGGCAAACAGCCGGTTTATCAAGGCGTAGGCGGCGCGGGGGCCTTTGCCGGGCGGCAGGTACAGCTCCTGCTGGTCGCTAAAGGCCAGCAAGCCCAGGGCCGAACCCTGCCGGGCAGCCGACAGGGCCAGCAGCCCGGCAATGTCGCGGGCCACGTCGAGCTTGCGGCGCTGGCCGTCGCCCACGTCGAGCGAGGCGCTCACGTCGAGCAGCACCATCACCTGCTGTTCCTTTTCCTCTTTATAGGTTTTTACGAAAGTGCCGTGCCCCTTGCTGCTCACGGCCCAGTCGATGGCGCGCACCTCGTCGCCGTACTGGTAGAGGCGCACATCGTCGAATTCCAGGCCCGTGCCTTTAAACACCGAGTGAAAATCGCCTTGCAGCTGGGCCTCTACTGCTTTGCGAATGCGGATTTCGAGGTGGCGCAAGCGACGCACCAAGTCGGTGAGGGCCGAGGGCACGGAGGGGTTCATGGCGGCGAAGCTACGGCAAGCGGCTAACTTTGTGGCGTGAAATCATTCTGCCGCCGCGGCCTGGCTCCGCTCCTGCCCTCTCTGCTCGTGGCCCTGGCTGCCTGCCAGCGCCCCGAAGAAGTCCCCCGGCCCGCCGACTTGCTCCCCAAAGAGCGCATGGTAGCGGTGCTGGCCGACTTGCAGCAACTCGAAGCCCAGGTTGAAAACAGCCGCCTGCAGCCCGATTCAGCCCGCTCCCTCTTTCTGGCCGAGCAGAAAAAGTCGTTTTGGCAGCGGCAGGTCACCGATTCGACCTTGCAGCGCAGCTACCGTTACTACGGAAGCCACGGCAAAGACTTGACCGAGATTTATCAGGCCGTAATCGATACCCTGAAAGCACGGCAAAAGAAGTTTGACCCACTACCGGTGGGCCCGCCGGCCCCGCAGCACCACTAAGAGTCTATCTGAAAAATAAATTGAACGTCATGCTGAGCTTGTCGAAGCATCTCTACCGCTTCGTCAGCGCCGTTCAACGAAGCGGTAGAGATGCTTCGACAAGCTCAGCATGACGGCCTTTTTGCGGGCTGGGCATTTTTCGGATAGGCTCTGAGTAGCTGTTCCTATCTCCTAGGACGCTTCGTGCAGGCCCTCAGCGTCGCTCACACCAGTCGCTGGCCGTTGGGCACGGGCCCGGCCACGGCGGCTAGCACTATGTGGCCTTCAGCGTCGGCGAAGCCGGTTACCAGCACTTCGGAGCGGAATTTCCCGATTTGCTTGGGCGGAAAGTTCACCACAGCCAGTACCTGGCGGCCGGGCAGGTCGGCCAGCGCATAGTGGTGCGTAATCTGGGCACTAGACTTTTTCAGGCCGATTTCCGGGCCGAAGTCGATGAGCAGCTGGTAGGCCGGGCGGCGGGCTTCCGGGAAGGGCCGGGCCTCCACGATGGTGCCCGCGCGCAGGTCGACGCGCTCGAACTCGGCCCAGGAAAGTGCGTTGTCAGACATGGAAGGCTATTGAGCGAAGGGCTTCAGCATGTCGAGCTTGGCGGCGGTTTGCTTTTCCCAGGCCGCCTGGCGCACGGCATTCAGGCCGTGGTTGGTTTCCTGGTCGTAGCGGTTTTGCTCGCGGTCCCAGTCGGCATACACCAGCTTGGTGGTGTTGTTGAAGCCGGGCTGGAGCTTCTCGCAATTGGCTTTGGCGGCGAACAGCTGCAACCGCTGGCGCATGATGCGGGTGTACACTTCGGTGATGTCGAAGTGCAGCTGCTCGTGCCGTAACAGGTTTTCGCTGGCCATTTTAGGGTTGCGGAACCAGGAGGTATTAGGGTCGAAGGTGGACACCACGGTGCTGCTGAACACGTAGTCTTTGCAGGCTGCGTCGGCTTTGATGTTGGACGAAGTAGAGGCCGACAGGGGGCTGCCCATCGGGGCGCGGGCCTGGAAATCGGCCAGCGTAAGCCGGCGCTCAGCCGACCAGGTAATCATGGGCGCTGGGGCCAAAGCGGGCTTGGCGGTTGGAGCCTGCCGGGCCGGGCCAGGTGCTGGCACTTGCAGCAGCCCGGCCAACAGCAACAGCGGAGAAAAGAAGGTATTCATCACAGCTAAAATTAAAAAAGAGAGCAAGGCGCCGGTAGTCAAAAACCGTTCCGCTCGCTACACCAGCTCGGGCGCGGGCACCGAAGCCACGTATTCAGGCGCCGTTTCGCGGCGGAAACGCACCATGAGCACCACGGCCACGATGCTGAGGCCGGCGAGCAGGCCCGTCCACACGCCCGGCGCCCCCAGGTGCAGCCCAAAGCCCAGCCAGTAGCCCAGCGGCAGGGCCACGGCCCAGTAGGCCAGCAGGGCCACCACCGAGGGCACTTTCACGTCGCCCAGCCCGCGCAGCGCCCCCAGCCCCACCACTTGCAAGCCGTCGGATACCTGAAACAGAGCCGCGACGAGCAGCAGCGTGGCAGCCTGGGCCACCACAGCGGGGTCGTGGCTATAGAGCAGCGGCGCGTAGTGGCGGAAGGCAATAAACAGCAGCCCCATGCTGCCCATAAAAACCAAACCCAACACATACGCCGCGAAGCCTGCCTGGCGCGCCTCGGTCCGGTTGCCTGCTCCCGCCAGCCGCCCCACGCGAATGGTGGCGGCCGCCGCAATGCCACTGGCGGCCATGTACGTCATCGAGGCCAGGTTGATGGCCACCTGATGCGCGGCCAGCGGCACCGCGCCAAGCCAGCCAATCATGATAGCAGCAGCGGCAAAGGCTCCCACCTCGAAGGCCATTTGCACACCGATGGGCGCACCTAGGTCGAACAGACGGAACAAGGTGGGACCGTCGGGCAGCCATGAGGTAATGGCAGCGCGCACCCCAGCCAGACGCGGGGCCAGCAGCACGTAGGCTCCCATAAGCAGGGCCATGAGCCAGCGGGCCGCCAGGGTAGCCCAGGCGGCTCCCATCATGCCCATCGCCGGGGCGCCCCAGTGCCCGAAAATGAGGGCGTAGCAGAGGGCGGCGTTTACCACGTTGGCCCCGATGGACAGCCACATGGCCTGCCGCGTCAGCCCCAGCCCTTCGGCAAATTCGCGAAAGCCCTGGAATAGCATCAACGGCAAAAACGACCAGCACAGGACCCGTACCCACGGCGCAGCCAGCACCTCCACGGCCGGGGCCTGGCCCAGAAAATGCAGCAGTGAAGGCACCAGCTGCCCCAGCCCGGCCAATGCCAACCCGGCCAGTGCGCTCAGCCACACCGACGACACAAGGAGGCGGGCCAGGTCGGCAGAATCGCGGCGGCCGTCGGCAGCCGCCACCAGAGGCACGCTGCCCATGCTCAGGCCAATACCCAAAATCATGATGACGTTCACGCTGTTCACGCCCAGGCTCACGGCGGCCAGCGGCACCGTGCCCAACTTGCCCACCAGCACCGAATCGACAAAACCCACCAGAATATGCCCCACCTGCGACAGCACGACCGGGTAGGCCAGCAGCATCGTCGGCCGCCAGTGCGGCCGTAATTTCTCCAACATAACGCCTGTTTCTATTTCCAGCAAAGGTACGGCTTGCCGCTCTGAGCCAGGAACGGACCCGCGCGTCAGCGTTGCCCCAAAACAGTGCCGGTTGGCACCGCTTTCAGTCTCCTACTCCGCCACCAGCCCGGCCCGTAGCCGCGCCAACGCTTCCGTGAGTACCGTTTCGGGCACGGCGTACGACAGCCGAACGAAGCCTGGGGCACCGCAGGTAGCGCCGTCCACAACTTCGACCCCAGCCGCCGCCAGCCGCCGCACCAGCAAGGCCGAAGCCTCAGCCGGTGGCAGGCCCGCCGGCAGGAAGCGGCGGAAATCGGCGAACACGTAGTAGGTACCCTCGGGCGCGAAAACCTCGCCAGCTCCCGGCAGGGCCGCCAGGCCTTCGAGCAGCAGCTGCCGGGTGGGCTTCAACTGGGCGCACAGCGCGGCACCGATTTCTTCGGCGTGCTCGGTGGCGGCCAGCGCGGCCAGCTGGTTGGGTGTTGGCACGGATACGCCGGTCGCAAACAGCCGCGCCGTAACGGCTGCGGCCAGCGCGGGCGGAGCCACCAGGCAGCCCACGCCCCAGCCCGCCAGCGCCAGCGACTTCGAAAACCCACTCACCACCACACTGCGGGGCCCCGCACCGGGCTGGGCCAGCAGCGTGGGCACCGGCGTGGCCCCAAAGCTGATGCCTTCATAGATTTCATCGCTCAACACCCACAGGTCGGGGAATTCCGCCGTTACGGCGAGCAGGCCGGCCCATTCTTCGGCACTCAGCACCCGACCGGTGGGGTTGTTGGGGTTGCTGAGCATAAGCAGGCGGGTTGCCGGCGTGAGAGCCGCCCGCAACGCCTCGGGCGTGAGAGCGTAATTGTTCGCGGCTGCTAACGGCAGCGGGCGTAGCATGCCCCCGGCCCGCCGCACCAGCTCACTAAAGCCAAACCAGTTTGGCGTGGGTACGAGCACGTCATCGCCAGCCTTTAACAGCTCACTGAGCACGGCAAAGAGGCCGGTTTTAGCTCCGGCCGTCACCAATACGTTTTCGGCCGTGACGTTGCGGGCGCCGCGCCGCTGGTAGCGGGCTGCGAGGGCCGCTCGCAACGCCGGTAGCCCGGCGGCCGGGGCCACGGCCAGCGGCTCGGCGTGTTGCCCAGCGGTGGTCAGGGCGGCGGTAGCAGCGGCCAGCGCCACAGCCGGCACGGCGAAGTGCCCGTAGCCCGAAGCCAGGCTTAATACGGAGGAGGTGGCAGCGGCCGGAGCAACGGTAAGAGTGTCAGGCATCATGGGATGAAGCGTAGGGTTGGACAAATGCTCGCCCGTGAGCAGGTTTTGGCTAAAAGAAACGTCATGCTCCGCTTGCCGAAGCATCTTTACCGCAATAGTAAATCGAATTACCTACCCGGTGAAGATGCTTCGGCAAGCGCAGCATGACGTGTTGTTTTCTGAACCTAAATCTAACTAGCGGGCAGCGAGCACCACATCGGCAAAGTCGCCGGCTCCGTCGGTGAAGAAGTCCACCACCCGCAGGCCCGCCTCGGCGGCCAGTGCTTCGATTTGGGGCCGCGTGAATTTGTAGGAGTTCTCGGTATGGATGACTTCCCACGCTGCGAAAGGCACGGTCAGTTCCAGTCCTTCGAAGTGGATATTCTGGGCCTCGGTGCTCACCAGGAACGAGCGCACGGCCCCGGTCAGGGGTTCGTAATCGGTGAAGTGCTGCCAGCGGGCCAGGTCGAAATCGGCGCCCAACTCGCGGTTGAGGCGGGTGAGCAGGTTCAGGTTGAAGGCGGCCGTAATACCTTGTGCATCGTCGTAGGCCGCGCGAATGCGGCGCGGGTCCTTCCGCAAATCGAAGCCGATGAGCAGGCGGTCCTCCTCGTTCAGCGGGGCCGCCAGCTGCCGCAGAAAGTCGAGCCGGTCGGCGGGGTGAAAGTTGCCGATGTTCGAGCCCAGAAACAGCACCGCCTTGCGGCCGGGCTGGGTGTGCAGTTGGTCGAGGGCATCGGCGTAGGTCTCCACCACCGGCACCACGCGCAGGGCGGGCAGCTCCTGGGCCAGCGTGGCCACCAGTCCACTCATGGCGCCGGCCGAAATATCGACGGGCGCGTAGGTAAACTCTGACTTGGCAGCTAGCAGCTCGCGCAGCAGCAGCTTGGTTTTGGCTCCGTCGCCGGCCCCAAGTTCCAGCAGCGTAAACGACTCGCCCGCCGTGCCGCCCAGCGCCGCTCCAATGGCCGCGCCGTGCTCCCGGAAGATGGCAAACTCCGCCCGGGTGGGGTAATACTCCGGCAGGGCCATAATCTGCTGAAACAGACGACTCCCGGCGTCGTCGTAGAAATACATCGACGACAGCGTTTTGGGGTTGCGGGCCAGGCCCTCGGCCACGTGGCGGGCCAGCTCAGTCATTTCGGTTACCATGTAACATGTCTCGTTTAGCAACCGTCGAACCTGCGTATTGGCTTCGCTTGCGGATAGCCAGGGCAGAGAAAGCAGCGGTGTTGGTGGGAAAAGAAGGAAGAAAGGCTGTTTAACTGACGTTTGCTAATTGTTCTCTGTTCTTGCCAGCCGCAGGCCGGTAAACTGCCAGCGCTTGTCGGCGTGAAAAAAGTTGCGGTAACTCACGCGGATGTGGCTTTCGGGCGTGGCGCAGGAGCCGCCACGCAGCACCAGCTGGTTCACCATAAACTTGCCGTTGTACTCGCCCAATGCTCCGGCAGCACGCGCATAGCCTGGGTACGCATGGTAGGCCGAGTAGGTCCATTCCCAGCAGTCGCCGAGCAGCTGGTGGCACTCGTTGGGGCTGGCATCGACGGGCACCGGCTGCGGGTCGAAAAACGAGCTTTCGAGCCAGGTGCCGGCGGTGGTGGTGGACTCGAAGTGCCGGGCGGCGGCTTCCCACTCGGCCTCGGTGGGCAGACGCGCGCCGGCCCAGTTGGCGTAGGCATCGGCCTCATAAAAGCTGATGTGGGTGACCGGCGCTGCCATTTCCACCGGCCGCAGCCCGTGGTGCGTGAAGCGGAACCAGCCACCGGCCTGCTGTACCCAGTACAGTGGTGCCTCCCAGCCCTGGGTTTGCGCCAGGTCCCAGCCCTCCCCCATCCAGTAGCGAAAGTCGCGGTACCCCCCGGCCTCGATAAATTCCAGGTATTCGGCGTTGGTTACGAGGCGGTTTTGCAACTCGAAGGGTGCCAGCAGCACGTCGTGGGCCGCCAGCTCGTTATCAAAGCAAAACCCCTCTTCCTGAAAACCGATGCGGTGTACGCCGCCCGGCACCGGCAGCCAGGCCATCGGCGGCGCGGTATTGGGCACGGCTGGCAGGCTGTGCGCCGGCAGGTACTCGGGGGCTAGTGGGCTGGTGCTGAGAATGTATTTGATGTCAGTGGCCAACAGTTCCTGGTGCTGCTGCTCGTGTTGCAAGCCCAGCTCCAGCAGCTCATAAAAAGCCTCCGGCAGCTCAGCATCACAGTCAAGCAGGGCGAGCATCGCGGCATCGACGTGGGCGCGGTAAGCCAGCACCTCGGCCAGGGCTGGGCGCGAGAGGGTGCCCCGGTCGGCGCGGTTCACGCGCGAGCCCAGTGAGTTGTAGTAGGAGTTGAACAGGTAGGCGTATTGGGGGTGAAACTCCTGGTAGCCGGGCGCGAACTCGCGCAGCAGGAAGGTTTCCCAGAACCACGTGGTGTGGGCCAGGTGCCACTTGGGCGGGCTCACGTCGAGGGTGGGCTGCACCACGGTGTCTTCGGGCAGCAGCGGGGCGCACAGGGCCTGGCTCTGATTGCGCACGGCGCGGAAGCGGGTTGGCCAGGCCAGCAGTGTAGGAGCCGAATCGGGCAGTGAAACAGTAGCAGCAGTGGGCATAAGTCGGCGGTGGAATGGGACGGAGCGGAGCAGTTTCCAGTGGCTAACCGAAAGCCGGGGCCTGGGGTTACGGCCGGACTGCTCGCAACCGGCTGCTTTTTGGCTAAACCTATACTTAGGCTGCCCGATAAACACGCAGAAGCTCATCATTAATACGTAGAAGCTCCTCCGTATAAAGTGGCATTTACAGCACATAACAGTGAATACAACAACCTATTACGTGAATTTAGGTACTACCAAACCTCGATTTACGGCATTCCCACTTTGTACCTTTTCTTACGTTTTAATCCCATGGTTGCTTCATCCTCCACCTCCGCACCGCTCATCTCAGCTGACGCTTCGGCAGCAGCCAAACCCGCCACCCGCCCCGCCAACCGTGTGGGTACCAAGAGCCGCCGCGGCTTTGCGGCCATGAGCCCCGAAACCCAGCGCCGCATTGCCAGCGAAGGCGGCAAAGCCTCGCACGCCAGCGGCCGGGGCCACCGCTTCTCAGCCGACGAAGCCCGCAATGCTGGCCGCAAGGGCGGGCTGGTGAGCCGCCGCGGCAAAGCAGCCAACGGCGACAACGCCTAACTACGCCCCACGATACCGCCGCGCCGCCGCATCTTTGCGGCATGTTGCACCTTCGGTATTCCCAACGCGTTTTACGCTTCAATTTTCCGGCCCGCACCTCGCGCGGGGCCCTGGCTGAGCATGTGGCCTGGTACCTGCACCTGGCCGATGCCGACAACCCGACCATCAGCGGCTTGGGCGAGGCCGCACCTCTGGCGGGCCTTAGCCCTGACTACGGCCCCGGCTTTGCCGGGGCCGTAGCTATGTTGTGTGAGCGCGTAAACGCCGCCCAACTTCGCTCCCTGGCATTGGCTGAGGTGCCGAACTTGGTTGGCCCTGGCTGGCCCGCTCTCACCTTTGCCCTCGAAACGGCCGTGCTCGACTTAGCCAATGGCGGCCGGCGGCAGTTGTATTCCAACGCTTTCAGCCAGGGGCAGGCGGCCCTGCCCATCAATGGCTTGGTGTGGATGGGCGACGCCAGCTTTATGCGCGAGCAAATTCAGCAGAAGCTGGCGGCGGGTTATAGTTGCCTGAAGCTGAAGATTGGCAGCCTGGACTTTGCCACCGAGCTGGCCCTGTTAGCTGAAATCAGGGCGGTGGCCGGGCCTGCGCGGCTCACGCTGCGCGTCGATGCCAACGGGGCTTTTGCTCCGGCCGAGGCGCCCCGCAAGCTGGCGCAATTAGCCGAATTCGGCCTGCATTCCATCGAGCAACCCATTGCGGCGGGGCAGCCAGCGGCGATGGCTGCGCTCTGCCGCTCTTCCCCCCTGCCCATTGCCCTCGACGAAGAGTTGATTGGTGTGACCGAGTTGAAACAGCAGGCCGCATTGCTCGACGAAATTCAACCGGCCTACATTGTGCTCAAGCCCACCTTGCTGGGCGGTCACGCCGCAACCCGCCAGTGGATTGCCCTGGCCGAAGCCCGGGGCCTGGGCTGGTGGCTCACATCGGCGCTGGAATCGAACGTGGGCCTGAACGCAGTAGCGCAACTGACGGGCGAGTACGACGTGCAAGGCTTTCCGCAGGGGCTGGGCACGGGCCAGCTCTACCACAACAACATCGAAGCGCCGCTGCAGGTGAGCAGCGGGGTACTGCGCTACGCCCCCAATAGCACCTGGGAACTACCCGAATAGGTCTGCCATCAGCTGGCATCGAACACGCGCGACTTTTAGCGTTATTTACGGCGCGGGCCTTCGGCCCAGGCCCATGAAACCCATTCGCACCCACCTACTCTTTTTATTGCTTTGCCTAAGCTTTGCCATCGGGCCGGCGCGGGTGTGCCGGGCACAGGGCCAGACGCTGGCTGGCCCCTTCCGGCTAGAAAATCCAAAGCACCGTCGGGTCCATATCCCGATGCAGATTCAGCGCAACCTGCTGGTAGTTACCATCACCTTGAACGGTTATGGGCCTTTCAATTTCCTGCTTGATACCGGCGTCGCCACGTCCATCATTACTTCGCCGGCTTTGGCCGACTCGTTGCATCTGCGTCACGGTCAACTATTCCGCATTACTGGTGCGGGTGGGGCCGACACCGGCCTGCAAGCCTACCAGGCCGACAGCGTGCAGGTGGCGCTACGGGGCGTGGTGGCCCAGCACATGTCCTTGCTGGTGCTGTCGCAGGATGTGCTGAACCTGTCCGGCTATATCGGCATGCCCATCCACGGCATCCTGGGCTCCGAACTCTTCCGCAGCTTTGTGGTCACCCTTCGGCCCGAAGAGGGCTACTTGGTGGCTACGCGCCCCGAGGTGTACAACGCCCCGACAGGACGTTTCTGGTCTTTCATTCCGTTGAGCGTGGAAAACAACAAGGCTTATTTCACGGCCCCCATTAAGCTTTCCGACTCGCTAACGCTGCCACTGAAGCTGGTGCTCGACACCGGGGCCAGCCACGCCTTGTCCATCGAGCTCGACTCGGACCCTCGCCTGAAGGCCCCAGCGCCCCGCCTGCCTACCGACCTCGGCCGCGGCCTGACCGGCGTGGTGCAGGGCTTTCTGGGGCGGGTGCCGCTCCTGCAGCTGGGCCGCTACACCCTGCCCAATGTGCTGGCTTCCTTCCCCAATTCGGCCGATGTGCACCGCCGCATCGACGTGCCCCGCAACGGCAATGTGGGCTACGAGCTGCTGAAGCGCTTTTCATTGGTGATTGATTATCCGCACCAGCGCCTGTTTCTGCGCCCCAACCAGCAACTTCGCGATGGATTTGAGCACGACATGTGCGGCATTGAGTTCATGGCCGTTGGGCCTGACCTGCGCCGCTACGTTATTCTGCGCGTCATGCCGAACTCGCCGGCCGCCGCCGCAGGCCTCGAGCCGGAAATGGAATTGGTCAGCATCAACCTGATTCCCGCGAATTTCTTCAACCTGACGCAGCTCAGCCGCATCATGCACTCGGAGGACGGCCGCAATATCCTGCTCCTACTCCGGCGGCCCGATGGGGAACTCCAGACGACCACCGTGCGCCTTAAACGCCAGATTTAAGCCGGTGGGCCGCGCGGGGCTGTACCTTCGGGCCATCATTCACTTCTGAAATTCTGCTCATGACTGCTCGACTTCTGCTTCAGCTTGCTGGCCTGTTTGGTGCACTTGGCGTCGCTATTGGGGCCTTCGGGGCCCACGCCCTGCACGATACCCTGGTGCGCGCCGGCCGCCTCGACACGTTCGAAACCGCCGTGCGCTACCAGTTCTACCACACCCTGGCCCTGCTCGCCGTTGGGACGTTGTGGGCGGCCCGGCCCGAGCTACGCGCACTGGGCACCACCGGCGCACTGTGGGCCGGCGGCATTGTGGTGTTCAGTGGCTCGCTCTACGCGTTGTGCTTCACGGGCATTACCAAGCTGGGGGCGGTGGCCCCCATTGGCGGCCTGCTGCTGCTGGGCGGCTGGATAAGCCTGCTGCTGGCCGTGCGCGAGCTATAGCCGAACCTGCTTACACCACAAAAAAAAGGCCTTCCGCTTGTGCGAAAGGCCTTTTTTTTGTGGTGCCCAGCGGCAAGTGCCGCCAGGCAAACTAGTTTTTCGACTTGGCTTTCAGCTTGCCGCCGCCGACTTTCACTTTGGTTTTGTTGTCGTCAGCTTTCACCTTTACGTCGCTCGAAGCGGCCATGGCGGGGGCAGCACTGGCCGTAGCAGCAGCGTCTTTCACTTCGCCCACCAACGATACGGTGGTGCTACCGGCAGTTGCGTTCGACTCAATGGTCAGCACTTTGTTCTGCATGCCCATTTTGCCGGTCGAGTTGAAGTGGGCGGCGATGGTGCCGGTTTTGCCGGGCAATACCGGGGCTTTGGTCCACTCCGGGGTGGTGCAGCCGCAGCTCACGCCAATGTTGGAGATGATGAGGGGCGCAGTACCCGTGTTCTTGAACTTGAAGGTATGGTCGACGGTGCCACCGGCTACTACGGAGCCGAAGTCGTACTTCACTTCTTCGAACGTGATGGCAGGACCTGCCACGGGGCCAACCGGCTTAGCAGCCGCAGTCGTTTGGGCGTGAGTCGTGGTGTAGGCAGCAGCCGTCAGGCTCAGGGCGAGAAGCAAGGTTTTTTTCATGGGAAACAATTGAAAAAGGAATGATGAAGCGTTGGCGTTGAACAAATCTAGGGTTTTCGCCGGGCCAGGCAAATTTACGACCAAAGTGCGCCGGCCTACCTGAAGACCCGATGAAGCCGGGTTCGGTTCCCGGCTAGTCTTCGGGCGGCGGGTCGCCCACCAGCTGCTGCTGGAAATTGAGCAGAAACAACCGCTCCGAAGCCCGCGTGATGGCCGTGTAGAGCCAGCGGGCAAACTCACCGGCCAGCGGCTCGTCGGGCTTCAGAAAACCGTGGTCGACAAACACGGCCTGCCACTGGCCGCCCTGGGCTTTGTGGCAGGTCAGGGCGTAGGCAAATTTTATTTGCAACGCGTTCAAATACGGGTCCTTGCGCATTTCTTTGTAGCGCTCCGACTTGGTTTTGAGGTGGGCGTAATCTTCGCTCACGGCCAGGTACAGTGCATTGTTGCGGTCCGAGGGCAGGGCCGGGCTTTCGGTGTGCAGCGTATCGAGCAGCAGCTTCACTTCAATCTCGGGCTCGTCGGGGTAGTCCACCAGCCGCACCTGGGCCTGGGCAAAGTGGAAGCCGTACATCTCCTCGCGCCGAATGACTTTCGTTATTTGCAGGAAGTCGCCGTTGGCCAGGAATCCGATTTCCGAGTCCTTCGGCAGCCAGAAATAGTTGTTGCGCACCACCATCAAGTAGTCGCCGCCCTCAATCTCCTCCTCGGCATCGAACAAGGCCCGGCGAATAAGCTGGTTGTACTGGTTGGCGTTGCGGTTCGAGCGGCAAATGATGGTGGTGTTCTCGTGGCCATAGTTGCGGTAGGCCCAGCGCAGGCCGTCCTCCAGCTTGTCGCCCCCCATCTTAAAAATGTCGCGAAAACCCTGCGTGTGCAGCTGAATTTTGGGCACTTCCTCGCGCAGCTCTTCGCGCAGTTCAGTCGCATTCACCAGAATGCCAGATTCCTGGGCCTGGCGCATCACCTGGCGCAGCTCCACGCTGCCCACCTCGGCCCGGAAGCGGTGGCCCAGCAGCTCGGGGTCGAGGGCGGGGCTCAGGAGCTGGCCCACCGGCGGCAACTGGGCCGTATCGCCAATGAGCAGCAGCTTGTTGCTGGTTTTCTCGAACACGAAGCCCATCAAATCGTCGAGCAGGCCATTTTCACCGAAAGCTTTCTCGTCCGAAATCATCGAAGCCTCGTCCACGATGTAGAGCGTTTGCTCGGTGCGGTTGGGCTGGCGCTGGAAATTGAGCCGCTCGGATGGTGAGCCACTGGTTTGGCGGTAGATTTTTTTGTGAATGGTGCTGGCGACCACGCCGGCGTAGCCAGCCATTACCTTGGCGGCGCGGCCGGTGGGGGCCATCAGGGTGTACTTGCGCTGCATTTTGTGCAGCCACTGCACCAGGGCGCTTACCACGGTGGTTTTGCCGGTACCAGCATACCCGCGCAGCACAAACACCTTGCGCCCCGGCAACTGGTCGCGCAAAAACGCATCAAGCTGGGTAAAAAGCAGGGATTGGTCGGCGGTCGGCGTGTAAGGAAAATAGTCGCGAACGGACGGAGTGCGGAGGGAAAGCATTATTTCAAACGATATAAATCACCACTCTCAAAGCCGGTATACACTGGAATGTTCCCGCCTAAAAAAGAATCCTGTATTGGGCTCTTCCTTAAGGTCCTTCCCAGGGAATAAATTACTTCAAGAATCACCCAATACCATTCCTCACCTTCATTGGCGGAAATAATCAGTTCTTTTTGAGCAATGAATTCGGGCGGAAAAGCAGCCCATTCATCGTCTGTTTCGTTGTAGTTCTTCGAACCAGCCAAATACAGTACGTAGCCTTCCTCAACTTCACCAAGACCAAAACGGAAAGCAATGATTTCCTCAGCTGGGTTTTCATCGGCGACTACATCGTTTAGCCAAGTTTCGAGTTCAGACCGAAAGGCTTCTGCATTTTCCATTTTGATGAAAAAAGTTAAGCCGCTGGCTCCACCACTGCCATCGTCGCGCTGGCTTTGGCAATCAGCAGCTCATCGCACCACACCTCGGCTTCGCAAAAATGTAGGCGCCGGCCGGCTTTCAGCACCCAGCCAATCGCCCGCAGGCGCTGCCCCACTCCGGGGTGCAGGTACGACACGCGCAAGTCGGCCGTGACGAGGCCGTAGTTGTCCGAAATAAGCGTAACGGCGGCGAATCCGGCCACTAGGTCAGCCATGGTTGCCACCAGGCCGCCGTGCGCAAAGCCGCGCTGCTGCTGGTGCTGCTGCTGCAGGGCCAGTTCGGCCTCGACGCGGCCAGCGGTGATGACGGTGAGGTTGGCCCCGATGAGGTGCATGAAATGCTGCCGCTCCAGCTTGCGCCGGATTCGAATTTCGAGGTCGGACGCAGAACCGGAGGCAGAGTTGTTGGCAGAAGGTTGATTATCAGAAGACACAGGGAAGAAAAGCTTAGGTAATGAAAAAACAGCCGATGAGGACAAGCGTATTAATATTTTATACCACCTTGTACTCAACCTCAAGCCTTAGGACTTTCTAAACCCATAAAACGCACTCAGGGCGGCGGCTAAGGCATTTGTACGGCTAGCCCTCAAAGGTACTGGCTTGGCTACCGCCCCCCTATCTTTCGGCTTCACTTTCGCTTCAAATGCCATGATAGAACCCGGGCCGGCCATGCAGTATGTAGTAGCGGGCGCGTTGGGCCTGGGGCTGGCGGCGTGCAGCGGCTTTCGGGTATTTGTGCCATTGCTGGCGGCTAGCTTGGCCTACCACACCGGCTACCTCGCGCCTTCGGCAGGCTTTGCGTGGCTGGGCACCTGGGCGGCTCTCATCACGCTGGCCACCGCCACAGTGGCCGAAATTGCCGGTTACTACGTCCCGTTCCTGGACCATATGCTCGATACGCTCACAACCCCGGCTTCTTTCATTGCGGGCACTATTCTGATGACCTCGGCCCTTCCCCATCTCGACCCTGGCTTGCGCTGGACGCTGGGCATTCTGGTGGGCGGTGGCACGGCCGGGCTGGTCCAAACCGGTACCGCATTGCTGCGCGGTGCTTCTACTGCCAGCACCGGCGGCCTGGCCAACCCAGTGCTGGCTACAGTTGAAAATACGGCGGCCATCGGCGGCGTTGTCCTCACGCTATTGCTGCCGCTGGTAGCCGCGGGCCTGGTGGTGGTGTTGCTGGTGTTTATGCTGAGCCGGGTGCGGCGCTGGCGGGCACGCAGGGCAGCGCGGCAGCCGTCCCAGCATTCCACTGCCGCACATTAGTAAGCGCTACACTCAATGCCAGCGGTCAGGGCAAAGGAATGTCGCTTTTTTCGGTCCCTGAGCAAAACAATGTGGGCGAGGGGCCGTTAGTCGGGCAAGCTATTCGGCATCCTTGTTCTCGCCTACCTTGTTATATGACGACACCTTCTTCTTTACCCGATTCTTCCGATGCCTTGCTCCAGGCGTACTCTGGCCGGGTGCGCGTGCGCGTGGGTGGGTTGCTGCTGCGCGATGGCGCGATGCTGCTGGCCGGGCACCGCGGGCTGCTGCCCGAGCACACGCCGTTCTGGTCGCCCCCCGGCGGAGGCTGGCAGTTTGGTGAAAGCCTGAAGGAAGCCCTGGTACGCGAGTTTCAGGAAGAAACCGGGCTGGCAGTGCGGGTGGGCCGCTTCCTGCACCTGCACGAGTTCAGCCAGGGGCCGTTGCAGGCGTTGGAATTGTTTTTTGAAGTGCTGGCCGACGGCGATAAAACGCCTCAATTGGGCCACGACCCTGAGCACGGGTCTGATGCCCAATTGCTGACTGCGCTGCAATGGTTTACTCCCCGCCAGCTGCAACAACTGCCCCCTGCCCAGCTACACCCCGTGCTGCGGCAGGTGCTTAGCCCCGACGATATTTTCGTACCGCAGCTGCTCTTTTCGTAGCCTCCGAGTGCCCACAACCTATGGCACTGCTTTTTCGCGCTGCCGTTTGCTGCCCTCAGGCATTATCTTTAGCCCCGGCCACCCGGCCGGCTTTAGCTTCGATTCGTGCCTTCTTCTGCATCCTACCCTGTTTCTGCGCCATCGGGCGCGCCCACGGCGCTGCTCCAGCTGCGCGACGAAACCTTTGACCCGGCCAATGCGGCCGCCTACAACCTCTACCTGCTGGCCGGCCCCGCCCGGCTCTACCTGGCCGTAGCCGATGTAGAGCGCCGCAAGTTTGTGGCCCTCGAAGAATATCAACTCACCGCCGGCGGCGTACCCGCGCTGGCCGCTCAGCACGATTTCCTGAACCTGCGCGGCTGGAATGCCGTGCGGCTGGCCGTCACGGGCCGGGCTTTCACGCTGCTGCCGGCGCCTTTGTTCCGGGCCGGCGACGAGGCGGCGGCCCTGCGCCTGCACCACACGCCTTCGCCCACCGACACCATCCGCCACACCACCCACCCCGGCCTGGAGCTGGTGAATGTATTTGCCACCGATGCCGCACTAGCCGCGTGGCTCACGGCTACTTACGGGGCCACCGGCCGCCTGCTGCACCACACCAGCGCCCTGCTGGCAGGCCTCGTTAACCAGCGCGGAGCCGCTTCGCAGCGCCGCCTCTACCTCAACCCCGGCCAGCAGGAACTCACCCTCGTGGTGCTGGGGCAGCACCTCGAATACTGCAACGTGTTCCCCTGCACCACCGCCGAAGACGTGGTGTACTACACCATTCTGGTGATGCAGGAGCTGGCCCTCGACCCCGACCAGGACGATGTGACCGTGTGGGGTGACCTCACGCCCGATTCGGCCGTGTTCAGCCTGCTGCGCACCTATGTGCGCAACGTGCACTTTGGCTCGCGCCCCCCCAACGTGCAGTACAGCTACCGCCTCAACGACGTGTTCGAGTACCGCTATTTCGATTTGTTCAGCCTGCACTTCGCTTAATCCCGAATAAAAAGCCTCAACATTACTCCCATGCCCCGCATTGCGCTTTTCCCCGGTTCGTTCGACCCTTTCACCACTGGGCACCTCGACATTGTGCGGCGCGGGCTGGGGCTTTTTGACAAGGTTATCGTTGCCATTGGCACCAACAGCGCCAAGCAACGCTACCTGCCCGCCGAGCAAATGCAGGACCTGATTGCTGGCTTGTTTGCCGATGAACCCCGCGTATCGGTGCAGCTCTATCAGGGACTCACGGCCGAGTTTGCACGTGCCACCGGGGCGCGCTACCTGCTGCGCGGCCTGCGCACCAGCCCCGACTTCGAGTACGAGAAACCCATTGCCTACGGCAACCAGCACGTTTTCCCGGAGCTGGAAACGGTATTTCTACTGACCTCGCTTACGCTGGGGGCCATCAGTAGCACCATTATCCGCGACCTGCACCGTTTTGGGGCCGACGTTTCGGCATTTGTGCCGTTTGAACTGCCGCCCCGGGTTAGCTAGCGCGAGCTTATTGCAGTTGGGTGGGGTCGAGCGGTACGACCCGCAGCCCAAGCAGCTGCGTGGGGCGGTGCGCCTGAAACACCGGCAACACTAAATAAT
The DNA here is from genome assembly GCF_039539585.1 of Hymenobacter glaciei. Lineage (NCBI taxonomy): Bacteria > Pseudomonadati > Bacteroidota > Cytophagia > Cytophagales > Hymenobacteraceae > Hymenobacter > Hymenobacter glaciei. The sequence goes on from NZ_BAABDK010000016.1 coordinate 45,123, forward strand.
TGGCAGCTTCAACGGCTAAACCAGCCTGTTGCATCAGCAGGTCCTCGTTAGTCCCCAGCAGCACCAAGTCGTTGAGGTGGCGGGTTGCATTATCGTAGCTGGCCAGCAAAGAGAGGTGCTGGTAGCGGAAGTAACGCGTCGAATCGGCAGTATCGGCGATGGGGAACTGCTCCAGCACCGCCTTCACCGAAACCGGCATGGGCTGCGGTGGCCCCAGGTGCCGGGCCAGTTCATCAACCGAAAGCCCTAATAACGTAGGTACAGCCACTTCCGCCCGCGCCAAAGGAGCGGAGGACAAGTGGGCTGCCGCGGGGATAGCGTGCTCCTGCATACGTTCGCTCGAGCGCGAGCACGCGGCTACCAACGCGACCAGTGCTGTGCCGGCTATTCCCCAGATGATGATACGTTGCAGCCCCATACCTACGAAGATACGGGGCCGAAGGCACTATTTGGCTTTGGCTTCCTTGCTTGGTTTGCCAGCCATTTCGCTCAGGTAGTGCCGCACCACCAGCGCGATAGAGGCGTAGGAATCCTCCAGCTTAGCCAGGGCTTCCTGAGGCGACATCCAGCGCACTTCCTCGATGTATTCCTCGGTCTGAGGCTTCATCAGGCTGTCGTCCAGACATTTCATGAGGTACCAGCTGGTCTTTTTCAGCATCTTGTTGCCTTTGTAGGCATAGCTGTGCCAGGTGCTGGGCAGTTCTTCGCCCAACTCCAGCTTGATGTTGGTTTCCTCTTCCACTTCGCGCAGTGCGCCAGCGGCCTGGTCTTCGTCGCTCTTAAGCTTGCCTTTGGGCAAATCCCACTTGCCCAGGCGGTAAATCATCAGTACCTGGTCGCCTTTCACCACAAGCCCACCGCCGGCCTTGGCAATCTTGAACTGGTCTTTGAAATGCAGGGTGATAAAATTTTTCTTTTTTACCAGCATGGTCAGCGATTTCAGCTTTTTCAGCTTTTTCACTTCCATCAGGCGCAGCAAGCGGTCGATGAACAAGGGGCCGGCGTCGCGCACCAGCACGTCGCCCACCAAGTCCTTCGACGTAAAATCGTCGTCCGGATTCAGCACGAGGTCATACTTGTGCTTGTACACTTTTTCGCTGAGCTTTTTGATGACCAGCGGAATGTCGTTGATGAAAATGTTCATCGGGATAGGCGGCTTGTGAAAACAGACGTCGGGCAAACAGGGGCTGCCGGCATCCAAAGAAAAAAGAGAATATAGCGGAAGGCAGCGGCCGCAAGATACGGGGCCGAACCGATTTCGCGGCCTGCCCCATCTTTGCCCCATGACGCACATTGGCCTGCTCTCCGACACCCACAGCTATTTCGACGAGCGCATCGCGCATCATCTGCGCGGCTGCGACGAAATATGGCACGCCGGCGACTTCGGCGACGCCCGGGTGGTGGACGAATTGCAGGCCTTGGCGCCGCGGTTTCGGGGCGTGTACGGCAATATCGACGGCACGGACGTGCGCCACACCCAACCGCTGGTGCAAGACTTTGAAATTGAGGGACTGCGCGTCGTAATTACCCACATTGGCGGCTACCCGGGCCACTACGCGCCCGCTGCTCGCCCCCTGCTCGACGCTACCCGCCCCGGCCTGTTTGTAACGGGCCACTCCCACATTTTGCGTGTGATGCCGGACCCGCGCCGCCACCTGCTGCACCTCAATCCCGGCGCGGCCGGCCGGCACGGCTTCCACCAGGTGCGCACGCTGCTGCGCTTCGGAATCGACGGTGGTAAAGTGGTGAATTTGCAGGCCGTGGAGTTGGGCAAGCGGGCGGGGTAAGGGCATATGTGACTGCGAGTGGGGCGCGGCATTCCGCTGCGCTTCACTCGCAACGCCAGCCGGCACCCACTACAAACCAACAAGCCCCGCTCCCTGCAGAACAGGGAAACGGGGCTTGTGGAAATGGGAAGCTGCCGGCCTGGGGCCGCAGCTAATTACTTACAGCGCGATTTCGGGCTTGGGGTGCTCGCCTTCCTGGCCGTCTTCGTTCACGGGCTTGGTTTCGGCATCGGCAGCGTCGAAAGCTTCGGCGTTGTCGGCTTTTTCGTCGGAACCGGTTACGGCTTCCTTCACGCTTTCAACGGCGTCAGCTACTACTTCTTTGGCCTTTTCGACCACGTCGCTGTGCACAACGGCATCAGCTACTTCTTTCACTTTTTTCACAGCAGAAGCAGCGGTGTCCTTTACGGCAGCCACGGCACCGGCTACGCCAGCTGGGGCGAAGCGCGACTTCAGCTCGTCCAGGTCCACGTTTTTCAGAACGGGCGTGCGGAGCAACTCCTTGATGATGTGCTGCTTGTTGTTGGCGCGGGCAATGTTCTTGCGGTGTTTGCGCTTGAGGCGGGTAACGGACATGGTGCCGGAATGGTTAAAGTCTAGGGGCTTACGAAACGGAGGGCAAAAGTAAGGCTTTCTGGTGGAAAGTGCAAGCCCGCTAGGCATTTTGCTGAATGACTGTGGATTTGGCCCCGCTGCAACCGGGCCGCGTCAGGCGCTACTTTTGCCGATACTCAGCGGCCAGTGCCTGTGTTTTGGTTGGAGAATTTATTTTATAAATCTATCCCAAACCCTTTCGCTTCACTGTTCGCGCGCCACATTTGAGCATCAATCATTACCTGTCCAGCGCCAAACACTCACTGAATCTCATTACTTATGCCTGCTGAAACCTTTGCCCTGCCCGTTATCGACCTGCGCTCCGACACCGTGACGCGCCCCACACCCGGCATGCTGGCCGCCATGTGGGCGGCCCCGGTGGGCGACGATGTGTACGAAGAAGACCCCACGGTGCGCCGCCTCGAAGAAGCCGCCGCCGCCCGCTTTGGCCTCGAAGCCGGCCTGTTCTGCCCTTCGGGCACCATGACCAACCAAATTGCCATTAAGGCCCACACCGAGCCGCTGAGCGAAGTAATTTGCGAGCAGACGGCCCACGTGTACCTGTGGGAAGTGGGCGGCATTGCCTTCCATTCGGGCGCGTCGGTGGCGTTGCTGGCGGGCGAACGGGGCCGCCTGACGGCCGCGCAGGTAGAAGCCGCAATTCGGCCTGAAAACGTGCATTATCCGACTACGCGCTTGGTTTGCCTGGAGAACACCCACAACCGCGGCGGCGGCAGCTGCTACAATTGGGAGGAGATGGTGGCCATCAGCGAAGTGGCCAAGCGGCACGGCCTTGCCCGACACCTCGACGGGGCGCGCATTTTCAATGCGCTGGTGGCTACCGGGCAACGCAGCGAAGATTACGCGCAGCTGTTCGACACGATTTCCGTGTGTCTGAGCAAGGGGCTGGGCGCGCCGGTGGGCTCGGTGCTGTTGGGCTCGAAGGCTTTTATTCAGAAATGCAAGCGCATTCGGAAGGTGATGGGCGGGGGCTGGCGACAGGCCGGCTACCTGGCCGCCGCCGGCCTCTACGCGCTCGAAAACCACGTCGACCGCCTGGCCGACGACCACCGCCGGGCCACCCGCCTGGCCGAGGTGCTCCGCCAGCAGCCCTATGTGGCCGAGGTGCTGAACCCGGAAACCAACCTCGTCATTTTCCGCCTGCATGACGTGCAGCCCGCGGCCGGTTTCCTGGCCGCGCTGGAGGCGCAGGGCATCCGGGCCAGCAGCTTCGGGCCGCAGTGGATTCGCTTCGTGACGCACTTGGATGTGGATGATGCCATGCTGGCACGCATTGAGATGGCGTTGGCAGGAATATCGTAGAGCACTAATAGAAGAACGTCATGCTGAGCGCAGCCGAAGCATCTTTACCACGCAACTAATAAGACTTAGTATCGCGGTAGAGATGCTTCGGCTGCGCTCAGCATGACGTTCTTTTTCTTTATCGCCAGCCTCACTTACCCATACTAGCTTGGACCTCTACACCGCCCTTGCGCTGCTGCTCGTCACGGCGGCAGCTTTTGCCTACCTCAACCTGCGCTTTCTCAAAATGCCCACCGCTATTGGGCTGATGGTGCTGGGACTGGTGGCATCGCTGGCGCTGGTGGCCTTGGCGCGCTTCGAGGTGAAACCCGTACTGGATTTTGCTCGGCTGGTGAACAGGCTGGATTTCAGCGCCATTGTAATGCAGGTGATGCTGGGTTTTTTGCTGTTTGCGGGCGCCATTCACGTCGATACCCGCCGCCTGGGGCAGCTGCGGTGGCCGGTGAGCGTGCTGGCGCTGGTGGGCACGCCGCTGAGTACGGGGCTGGTGGCGGGGGCCATGTATGTGCTGCTGCCCTGGCTTGGCCTGCCCACGCCCTTTATCCACTGCCTGCTGTTTGGGGCCCTTATCTCGCCCACCGACCCGGTGGCGGTACTCAGCATTCTAACCAAAGCCAATATTCCGAAATCGCTCGAAACGAAGATTGTGGGCGAGTCCCTGTTCAACGACGGCGTGGGCGTGGTGCTGTTTGTGGTGACGCTGGAAATTGCGATGCTGGGGCCCGGCGACGTAACACTAAGCCACGCGCTGGGCATTTTCCTCCGCGAAACGGTGGGCGGACTGGCGTTGGGTACGGCCCTGGGCCTGGGCACGGCCTGGCTACTGCGCAGCATCGACAATTACCAGGTGGAGGTGCTGATGACGCTGGCCCTGGTAGCCGGCGGCACGGCCCTGGCCACGCGCCTGCACACCTCGGGCCCGCTGGCCATGGTGATGGCCGGCCTGCTGGTGGGCCACTTCAGCCGCAACGGCGGCATGCTTTCGGAAGAATCACAGGATTACGTCGACAAATTCTGGGAATTGATTGATGAAGTGCTCAACGCCCTGCTTTTTGTGCTGATGGGGCTGGAAGTGCTGGTACTGCACATTCCTAAACGCACCGTAGTGGCGGGTTTGGTGGCCATTGCCGTAGTATTGGCGGCCCGGCTGGTGGCGGTGGCGGTGCCGCTGGGGCTGCTGCGCATTCGCGGCACCTTCCGCACTTCCGACCACAGCCTGACGGTGCTGACCTGGGGCGGCCTGCGCGGCGGCTTGTCGGTCGCGCTGGCCCTAAGCTTGCCCGCCACCACGCCCCGTGAGCTGCTGGTGGGCATCACGTATGTGATTGTGGTGTTTTCAATTATTGGCCAGGGACTTACCATTGGGCCGCTGGTACGCTGGCTGGGGTTGAGCCAACCGCAGGCCGAAGATGTAAAAAAAGTCGATTAACGCACACCTTCCAGGACCTTTCCGCTAGCTTTCCACTGTTTTTCGAGCCATGAATCTATTTTTCATTGGTGATGTGCACGGCTGCTTGCACACGTTCAGAACCTTGCTAAAGCACTGGAATCCGGCTACCGACTACCTCATTCAGGTGGGCGACCTTGTGGACCGGGGCGCGCACATTCCCGAAACCGTGGCTTTGGCCAAACAGCTTTCCGAGCAATATCCGTCCTCTACCACTTTTCTCATGGGCAACCACGAGGCCGAAATGCTGCACCATTACGGCCCCCATGGCCCTTCGCTGGGCTGGCTGCGGTGGGGCGGCCGCAGCACCACCGAGCAGTACAAACGCCAACCCAGCCTGCTCGCCGAACACCTGCCCTGGCTGCAGCAACTCCCGCTGCTGTGGCAAAACGACTACGTATTGGCAAGCCATGCGGGCATCAGTGCCTCCGCCGAGGCGTACAACCCCAAGAGTGCCGAGGGGTTGCTGTGGGTGCGCGGCCCGCTCAAGCGGCTCGATAAGCTGCAGGTGGTGGGCCACACGCCCATGGACGACGGCGAGCCCATTCACGACCCCGACTCGCACACCATGTACATTGATACGGGCGCGGTGTTTGGGCGCAACCTCACCGGCCTGCGCCTCTCCCCCACCGGCGTGGTGCTCGACATTATCTTAATCCCCGTTGACCCTCGCGACCTACCGGCGTAACGCCTGTTTTTTCGCGCCTTATTCCGCCCGACGTTATGCTCAACCAAGCTGCCATTGCTCACCTTTCGGCTGCCGACCCACTTCTGGGGGCTTTGATTGTCAACGGCCGCGACATTCATCCGCGTCCGCACGAAGATCTATACCTGTCGCTGCTGCGCGCCATCGTGAGCCAGCAGATTTCGACCAAAGCTGCCGCCGCCATCTGGAAACGCTTCCAGTCGCTGTTTCCGCCCGAAGGTTACCCCGAGCCGCGCGAAGTGCTGGCCCTGAGCGAGGACGAGCTGCGCGCCGCTGGCCTCTCGCGCCAGAAAGCCGGCTACCTTAAAGCCATCGCTGAGTACAACGAGCGCGGCCTGCTCGACTACAACCACCTCACCAGCCTCTCGGAAGAAGATTTCACCCTGCACCTCACGGCCATCAGAGGGGTGGGCCGCTGGACGGCGCAGATGCTGCAAATGTTCGCCCTCGACCAGCCCGACGTGTTTTCGGAAGGTGACCTGGGCGTGCAGAATGCCATGCGCAAGCTTTACGGCCTTGAAGAAACCGGCCGCGCCCTGCAAAAGCGCATGCTGCTCATTGCCGAACCCTGGCGGCCCTACCGCTCGCTGGCCTGCAAGTACCTGTGGCAAAGCCTCGACCAAGGCACGCAGGTTCCGCCAACGGTGTAAGGGGAAAGCGGTGGGAGTTTTTAGTTTCTCTACCAAAGCACCACCTACCCCAGCACCTTTTCCTTCATGTGAAAGACCTCCTCTTTCACGAACAAATCGCCTTCCTGCCGCAAAATGGCGAGGTTGTCGATGGTGATTTTGAGGTTGTAGGTTTCCTGGTTGAGGTAGCCGAGCACGGGACCGAGCAGGTCGGCGGTGGTGTCGTGCAGGGCCAGGGAGATGTGCGGCAGCCAGCAGTCGGGGCCGCTGAACTTGTCGGTACGCAGGCACAGCGGCGCGGTGGCAGCCAGAATGCGCCGGTGCAGCGCATTGAGCGCATCGGAACGCAGCACGGGGATGTAGATGACCGGCCGCTCGCCTGGAAACACGCCCAGCCCGGTGGTAAAGGCCGGAAATGGTTCGGTGCTATCCGCAACTTTAGCCAGGGCTGTTTTGAGCGAGCTGAGTTTTTTGACGCCGGCTAACTGGTAGGTAAGGTGCGGGTCGAGGGTAGCCTGCACGTCATCAATGCCGAATTTTTCCTCCAGCTTTTTGATGACGGTATTGATGCGCGAGACGTGTGGAGCGCTGAGCAGGGAGGTAATGGCGAGCATACCAGTCGTTACGGAATTTTCGGGGCCGGCGCCCATGTCGTGGACCGTTTCACCCTGAAAAAGTTGTTTCATTTGTTCGCAATCATGGCGTGGTTGAATTGGTGGCTTTGCCCCCGCGCGATGCTCAGGGACTGAAAACTTTCGCCCCGAATGATTTTGGCGAGTTGCACCAGTTGCCCAACGTGGGAAGCATAGTGCGCTACCTGCCGCTGCACGGCCTGCAATACCGTATGCGCCTCGCCCCGAATGCGCACGGTGCGCAGCAACTCATCGGGCCGCAGCTCGTCGAGCAGGTCGAACAGCACTTGCCAGGCAGCGTGCCACTCGACTTGCAGCGCCGCAATGCCGGCGGCCGTGGCAGGCTCCTCAAATTCCTGGTCGCGCTGGCGGGTGGGTTTTTCGCCGTCGGTCGTCAGAAAATCGGTGAAGCGCGAGCGCAGGTTGCCCACCAGATGCTGCACGATAACAGCGGCCGAGTTGCTGCCCGGCGCGGGCTGGTGCAGCCATTCCTCGGGGCTGATTTGGGCCAGGGCTCGGTCGGCCAGGGCTTTGTATTGCTGGAAGTTATGGCGAAAGGAGGCCAGCAGGGCCTCGCCCACGGCGGCGGAATCGGGAGGAGCTTGCATGGGGTAAATGTAGGTGCGGCGGGCAAAAATTGCGCAAATAATTTCCAAGGTGCGTCCTTATACCCAGCGTAATGGTCGGGAAAATTCGCGCCTTCATCGACTTGATTCTTTCCAGCACAACCCTGCCGGTGGTTTTCATCGTTAAGCCGGCCAGTCCCCTGAAATTCCGTGTCTGCACCGCCCGCTGCTTCCTCTAATTCTTACGCTTCAGATTTGCCACGCCCCCGGCGGCGCTGGCTGTGGTGGCTGCTGGGAGTAGCGGCCGTGTTGCTGGTGCTTACCCTGGTCGTGCAGCAGCTGCTCGACCCCTGGTTGCGCCGCAAGCTGGAGCAGCAGGTAACCACCCAAACCCATGGCCAGTACCGCCTGCAAGTGGGTGGCCTGCACACTAGTCTGTGGCAGCGCGCCATCCGGCTGAGTGGCCTACGCCTGCGCCCGGCCGCCACGGTAGCCGATACCCTGCCCCGCATCCGGCTCGATGTGGCGCAGTTGAATGTTACAGGCGTCGGCCTACTGGCTTTGCTGCGCAAAGGTGTGGTGCCCATCGACAGCGTGGTGCTCGATTCGGCCCGCATTGAGGTGCTGGCTTTGGCCCAGAAACCCACCCGCAACGCCGCCAAGCCGCTCCACGAGCAGCTACCGCTCAAGCTAAAGGGCCTTGACATTGGCTATTTCGGCCTGCTGCACACGCAGGCCACCTACCAGCCCGGCGGCGCGCAGGCCCCGCTTATGGCCCGGTTCCGCCGCGCCGATTTAAGCGCCCAGAATATCCTCATTAGTGCGGCCGGCGCGGCCGATTCGCAGCGCCTGGGCTATGCCAGTGGCTGGAACCTGCTGCTGCAACATGCGCAAGGGCAAGCGGCCGGCCACCAGCTAGCCGTGGCCAAACTGGCTATTTCAACCGCCGACCAACGCCTGCAGCTTGACTCCGGGCGGGTGCAGCCGCTGGGCCCTGCCCCGTCCGGCCAGCCCCGTCTCAATTTGACGCTGCCGCGCCTACGCCTCGTGGGGCTGCGGGCGGCACCGTTGCAGCACCAGCACCGCTTTCAGGCCGATTCGCTCCTGATTCAGCAGCCGCAGGTTGTGGCCGTGCTGCCGACGACTGGCGCGGCAGGAAATTCGAGCCCGGCGATGAGCTTTATCAAAAGCCTGGATTTGGCTCACCTGGCCGTGCAAGGCGGCTATGTTGAAGTACAGAATAAAGCTTCGCATCCCATAATCCGCGGGCTGAAAGTGGCGGGCACCGCTATTCATTTCGATTCGACGAACGCGCCCGATGCGCAGCGCGTTTTCTTCGCCAAGGCCTGGGAAGTGGCCCTGGGCCGTAGCCAGGCCACGGTGGCGGCGCACGCGGTGGCCCTGGGCAGCCTGCATCTATCAACTTCAAAAGGCACATTTAACCTGCAATCGGTGCGGATTCGGCCGCCCGCGGCCGGCCAGGGCAAGCCCGACGGCGTGCGCGTTGACCTGACCCTGCCCAGCCTGGCGCTGACCGGACTCGATGCGAAAGCGCTGCAAAAGCAGCATCTCCAAGCCCAGAGTTTGGTTCTGGACCGGCCAACGCTGCATTTCACGCCGCCGCTGCAGCCGCCCCCGCCCTTCTGGAAGCTGCTCTCGAAGCAGTTGCGTCGCTCCGAGGTGGCCGTGGTGCGGGTGCAGCACGGCGACGTGCGCTTCGGCCGCTGGCGGCACGCCCCCCACGTGCGCGACCTGAACGTGACGGGCAAAGGCATCCGCATCGATTCGGCGGCTAATGCCGACCCGCGCCGCATTGCCTACGCCCGCGCTTGGCTGCTGAACACCGGCCAGCTTTCCATGCCGTTTGATGCGCCTTATTACCGGGCCAGCAGCCAGCACGTCCACCTCGACACCGATGCTCACCTACTGCGCTTCAGCGACATGCTGCTGAAGCCCCGATACTCGCCTGTGGGCATGAACCTGCACAAAGGGTACCAGGCCCCGGCCGTCACCATCAAACTGAAACAGCTGACCCTGGCCGGGATGGACTTTGTGGGATTGGTGAACCACGGCGACTTTCGGTTGAAGCGCGTCACAGTGCAAAGCCCGGTGGTGAACATTGCCTCCGACGGCCGCGGCCCCATCAACCCCAACCGCTCCAAAATTTCGCCCGATGAAATGCGGAGTCTCGGTGTTATCGTCGATGTGGCCCGCCTCGACCTCGTGAATGGCAACCTGTACACTGCCTACCGCAGCCCGCTCACGCCCCTCACCGGCACCATGAACATCACCCGCTTTAACGGCACGTTCTACAACCTGAGCAACGACCGCCGGCACCAGACGCCCGCCCGGCCTCTCACCGGCAGGGCCACAACCTACCTCCAGAACCAATGCCGGCTTGATGCGCAGCTGTCTGCGTATTTGCTCGACCCACTGGGCCGCCACCGCATCTGGGGCACGTTTGGGCCCGGCCCGTTTGCCATGCTCAACTCGATGACCGTGCCCACCAAGCTGGTCAAGTTCAAGAGCGGCAACGTGCAGGGCATCCGCTTCGATATGCAGGTCGACCGCAAAGGGACCACCGGCACCATGTGGACCCAATACACCGACCTGCAACTGCAGCTGCTGGGCTACAAGGACGAGGAAGTCAAAAAGACACTCCTGAAGCGCGTTATTTCCAAAGCGGCCAACGTCCTCGTGATTCGGGACCAGAACCCGCGCAAGCGCGGCGAGGTGGTGAGCGGCGAGACGAAGAGCACCCGCGAGCCGCGGTTTTCGGTGTTCGCACTTTGGCGCCAAGGCGTGGTGAGCGGCCTGTTCAACAACGTGGGCGTGCCCCAGAAAATCGCGCAGAAGCTGAGCGAAGCGCAGGATAAAGCCCCGCTGCCCAAGTAGCCCAGCCACTTGAGGGCGCTGTTGAAGGTGCCTTAGCGCTGGCCTGATACACGGCTTGCCTCAGCACTCCTTGGGCTAAGAGAACCGCTTCCGCCGCCCAGGGCCGTTCTGCTCTTTTGTTGTTGAAAGCATTGCTTGCTCGCGCGGCTGAAATGCTTCCACTGCGCGGATGACAGCTAGCCTGACCTTCAATCAATCTTCGACCTGTTTCGTTACAAAAAAGGCCGCTGCCCATCCGGAAAGCGGCCTCTTTTTACGCTTACCTCACGGCTTTCACTTGCGGTAATCCGCTGCAAAAAACGTTGAGACAAGGGGCTGAATCACCTTTTACAACGCTTGCTTATTGGAAAGTCACGCGGTTGATGCTGTATTGGCTGACGGCCGGCATCTGCCCGCCGAAAAGCTTGTCGAGGTTAGCGTAAAGCACGTAGCTGTTGCCATCGCGGCGGGCCAGTGTGGTTGGGAATTCGGCCTTAGTGGCGAAGGTGCCGGAGAGCGTGGCCGCCCCAAAACTGTTGGTAGTGGCCAGGCGGAACACCTTGGCTTGGGCGTTGCTCACCACTTGCAGCGTGTTGGTATCTTGCAGTAGCAGGCCATCGGCGGCGGTCAGGTTTTGGGTGGTGGCGACCGGGGCGTACCCGCTTGGGTTGCTGAGCGGCACTTTGTAGAGCATGCCGTTGTCCGACTTGGCTACCAACAGGTACCCGTCCGGGTGAAACACGATGCCGTTGAAGCCGAACGCGCCGGCGGCCGGGGTGCCCAGGCGGGCCGCATCTTCCAAAAACACGGTGGCCACGTTGGTCACGGCATCCACTTTGTAGATGAGGTTGGAGAAGCTGTCGGTGATGTAGGCGTTGCCCAAACCGTCCACGGCCACGTCGTTGGCGAAGTGGGCAAGGGCTGGGCGCAGGGTGCCCAGTTCCACTATTACGGGCGCCGCCGTGGGGGCGCTGCGGTTGAAAATGGCCAGGCGGGCCAGCTTGCCCTGCGTGGCGGCGGTGGAGCGGGCCTGGTTGGCTCCGGGGTCCGAAATGGCCGCCAGCACGCGGTTGCGGGGCTCATCGAGGTACAGGCCAATAGCCGACACCAGCTTGGGGTCGTCGGGGAAAGCGGGGCTGTAGATGCCGTCGTCCTTCACCTGGCCCACCCGGCCGGTGGTGAGGGAAGTCACCAAAAAGCGGCTGTTGGGCGCATCGTACTGCACGCCTTCGGGGTAGAGACCGGCCTGGGTGAAAGTGATGACGGCGGGAACCGGCGTTACCGGGTCGATAAGCCGGCCGGTTTCGCCCTTGTCGCAGCTGGCTAGCAATAAGGTGACGAGCACGGCAGCCGGGGCTAAGCGGCGGGATATGGCATCTTTAGCTTGAATGGAAAACATCGTCATGAGAATTGAAAAGTTAAAAAGTGCGAATCGAGCCGCATTCGTGTAGGAACATGGGTTATACTAGTGGCGGGCTATTTTGTTTTTTTAAAGGTGCTCCCCCGCCGGGGTCCCGCTACCAAGCCCAGCCCATGCGCCGTACCTTTGCCCCCCAATACCCCGCAACCCGATGATTAGCATTTCCGACCTCGACTTCCACTTCGGCTCACGTGCCCTGTACGACAACGCCAGCCTGCACATCAAGCCCAAGGACAAAATCGGCCTTATTGGCCTGAACGGCACCGGCAAATCGACGCTGCTGCGCTTGTTGGTGGGCGAATACAAGGCCGACGGTGGCTCCATTTCGATGAGCAAGGAAGTGAGCCTAGGCTTCCTGAACCAGGACCTGCTGAGCTACGACACGCACGAGAGCATTCTGCACGTGGCCATGCAGGCATTTGAGGAAGCGCTGGAGCTGCAGAAGAAAATCGATGATATTCTGGTGTTGTTCGAAACCGATTATTCGGATGATTTGATTGACAAGCTGGCCACCATGCAGGAGCGGTTTGAGGCGCTGGGCGGCTACACCATGCAGGCCCGCGCCGAGGAAATTCTCGAAGGCCTGGGCTTCTCGACCGAGGAGCTGACCAAGCCACTGAAAAGCTTTTCGGGCGGTTGGCGCATGCGCGTGATGCTGGCCAAAATCCTGTTGCAGCAGCCGTCCCTCCTGCTCCTCGACGAACCCACCAACCACCTGGACTTGCCGTCAATTAAGTGGATTGAGAACTACCTGGCCGACTACGAGGGTGCGGTTATCATTGTGAGCCACGACCGGGCCTTCCTCGACCGCACCACCAACACCACCGTTGAGGTAATCGGCGGCAAGCTGGTGCACTACGCCGGTAACTACAGCTATTACCTCGAAGAGAAAGTAGAGCGTAACCTCATCCAGAAAGGCGCTTTCGAGAACCAGCAGGCCCAGATTCGCCAGGCCGAGCGGTTCATCGAGCGCTTCAAGGCCAAGGCCAGCAAGGCCAAGCAGGCCCAGAGCCGCGTGAAAGCCCTCGACAAGCTCGAACGCATTGATGACGTGGCCGGCGACGCTGCCAAAATCAACATGAAGTTCACCTTCAAGGTTGAGCCCGGCCGCCACATCCTGCGCATGGAGCACGTGACCAAAAAGTACGACCAGAAGCTGATTTTCCGCGACACCAACGTGCACATCGAGCGGGGCGACAAAATCGCGCTCATCGGGGCCAACGGCAAAGGAAAGTCGACCTTGATGCGCCTGGTGGCCGGCACCGAAGCGCCTACCAACGGCAAGCACCAGCTGGGCCACAACGTGATTATGTCGTTTTACGCCCAGCACCAACTGGAGTCGCTGACGCTGGACAATGAGATTTTGCAGGAGATGAGCGAGGCCGGCTCGAAGCGCAACGACATGGAATTGCGCTCGGTGCTGGGCTCGTTCCTGTTCACGGGCGAGGAGGTTTTCAAGAAAATTAAAGTCCTCTCGGGCGGCGAGAAAAGCCGCGTGGCCCTGGCCAAAACCCTGATTTCGGAAGCTAACTTCCTGCTGCTCGACGAACCGACCAACCACCTGGATATGGTGTCGGTAAACATCCTGATTCAGGCGCTGGAGCAATACCAGGGCACGTTTATCGTCATCAGTCACGACCGGTTTTTCGTGGAGAACGTGGCTACCAAAATCTGGTACATCGAGGATTTCCAGCTGAAGGAGTACCCCGGCACCTACAACGAATACGAAACCTGGATGGAGGACCGCGAAAAGGCTGCCAAAAAAGCCGGTCTTCCCAGCCCCTCGGCTCCCAAGCCCCAGCCCAAGGAAGAAACGCCCAAAGCCGCGGCGCACAACATCCCCAGCAGCCACGACGCTAAAAAAGCCGCCAAGGAGCTGGCCGAAGTAGAAGTACGCATCACGGAGCTGGAAAAAGAACTGGCCGTGTACGAAGCGCAGCTCGCCGACGCCGCCATTTACACCAACGCTTCGCAATTGAAGGACACGACCTTGAAATTTGAGGCGGTGAAAAAAGAGTTGGCCGCCCAAACCAAGCGCTGGGAAGAGCTGATGTAGCCGGTCCCGTCGCCCGCCGGCCCTTGCGCGAAAGCGGGCCGCTGCCTTGTTCTGCGGAGTGGGCGGCGGCCCGCTTTTTCGTTCACCGCGGGTAGGCTGGTTTCCCTACGCGCCCCGGCAGCTTCGTCAATCGCGCGCCAAGCTCCGCAACAATTGAACTAGTCACCGTCAGACCTTCAGGCGCTGCGAGTCTCAAACTGCCAGGTTCGCCCTCTTGCTGTAAACCGCTGCCTTGAGTACGGACAGCTGGACAGACAATTAGGTCAGTTTTGCTGCTTCTTCCAGCCTCTTTTCCCCATCTTCCTCCGGCACGTGTTTCTTAAGCCGCATAAAGTCGGTTTTAATACCTTTTCCACTTTTCTCTTTATGTGCTTGCCATTGAGATTCGTCAAATTTTGTGGTGGGCAATTTCCTGATTGCATCCATAAGCTCAAGCACCTCCACCACCTGCGCCCGAAATACAGCAACCTCCGCTTCATCCGCTGCATCGGGCACGGGCATGTCAATTAATTTATTCATTTCTGCGTTGAGCTTCCATAATTTTCCAAAATGCTCAACCGATACAATATTGGCTGCCGCTTTCTCAAATTTGTCGCCGCCATCGTCTTGCCAATCCAGAAATTGTTTCGCGTTTTTGGGGTCGAGTCTGAACGAGCCCTTTGGCCCCCGATGGATATTACCCGGCATCCACACGGCTCCCTCAGTGAAGTTGTCCTCGGCTCCGATTCCTGAAATCGCATACTTGGCAATCTTTTCCTCAAATCCTTTCTCCAGGAGCTTTTCGCCCAAATTCATCCGCTGTTTCAGCACCTCATCATCAACCGATGTTTCGAGGCGGCTTAGTTTGCTTTTCAAAATATTCCTGATGCCGTTTATTACCAGAATCCTGTCGCCATGTTCCGCACGAATAACTTCTTCGGCTTCGCTTTCTGACAGCGTAATTACCGGGTCCGTTTTGAAATCATCTATTTCCTTGGAAATATAAAACGCGGTGTCCGTCACCAGCGCCTTTACGAATTGACTTTTGGCGTGTGTGCCAATTTCTTCCTTCAGATTTTTCACCTTGTCCTCAGAGTCGACCACGGACTTTATTTTTTTGAGCACCTGATGAATTTTATTCTCGGGGATGACGTGGTGGTAGGTAAAG
Organism: Hymenobacter glaciei; assembly: GCF_039539585.1. Taxonomy (NCBI): domain Bacteria; kingdom Pseudomonadati; phylum Bacteroidota; class Cytophagia; order Cytophagales; family Hymenobacteraceae; genus Hymenobacter; species Hymenobacter glaciei. The sequence continues at coordinate 60,304 of NZ_BAABDK010000016.1, forward strand.
TCAGTTTTTCGGTCGCCGAATTCATAACTGTCTTTATAGGTGTCATGCCGAGCCATGCGGCCTTCGTATTCTCCCGCAAATTGATAAATACCGGCGGACGTCCGACCAGCGGCGCCCAAGGCGGGCCGCATCTGGCGTTGCACCAACGCCCGCTCTCCCATCACATCCGCCTCTTTTTCCAACCCCGCGTCATCATTCACCGCCACCTTGCCCTTCAGTTGCCGCGTCGGTCGCACCCGGCCCTGTTTCTGCTGCACCACGTGCCACGCCTCGTGCGGCAGGTGCTGCTCCTGGCCCGGCGCGACGTGAATATCCGTGCCTTGGGCGTAGGCATGAGCTTGGAGCTGCGCCGGCTTCGCGGAGTTGTAATGCACCTGCACGTCATCGAGCGAATAGCCGGACAGGTTTTCCACTCCCGCTTTCAACTTATCGGGCAAACCGGTTTTATTCTCCCTCACCGGGGCGGGAGTTTCTGGGCGTTGCGCGGGCGCTGCCACCGCCTGTAATTGCGCGGCCTGCTGCCGGGGGCTCTGCGCAATAAGGGCCTGGCTGGCGGCGGCATGCTGCATGCGGGGCGATGCGCTTATCAAGGCCTGCTGCTGGCGGTGGGCGGCGGCGGCCGGGCGGTTATCGGCAAACGAGGTGGTGGCGCGGGCGCTACTTTGGAGCGCGGCGGAACGGTCGGCCAGGGCCGGGGCCGGGGCTTTGGGTTGTTCGGCTTTGGCGGCGGGGGCAGACATGATGTGGTAGCTTTAGCAGGGGAAGGGCGTGCCTGGTCAACTGACAGGTGGAGGAATCAGCAGGTAAGGTAACGACTATTGACTTTACGGAGAAATAGCTGAATTATAAAAACCAGCTACGAAGAATTACGGAGTGCGGCAGCGGGAAACGACTGGGCACGCAACCACGCCGAAGCTGGCTCACAATACCCAAATCGCCGGACTGATACCGGAAATGGCCGCTACGAAAAGCAGCTCGCCGACCCCAAAATCTATGAAAACACGGCGCAGCTGAACGACCGGTGGCAAATGCTGGCCGAAGTGTAGCCGGTGCGTTTCCTTTAAAACAAAAGCCTCTCCCGAAGCAATTGCTTTGGGAAAGGCTTTTGTTATTGCGCTAACGTTAAAACATTGGCGGTGCGGCGGCATTCACCATTCGTTTAGCCCTGACCAATGCAGAAATAAATGTGCAAGTGTTAATTGAATGCTTTTAGCTCAATAGAATCCGGTCACGCTGGAACAAAATCTGATTATCAATTTACAGGTGATGGTTTATTCGTCGCCATATTGCCAGTGCACCGTTGGCTGCTGACATGTTTCTAATCATACCCAAATTCCAATAAGCTTAATGTTCATAGCTAATTACTCTTGTTAGCTTCCACCCATCAACTCTCTTCTGCCAGATATGAACGAATTTAAATGTTCCGCAATCATCCCTTCCGTTTTCCGGGTGACAAAATTGATGCATACCTGTTTCAATAGCTCCATAGTCTTTGATAGGATATACTTGAAGACTTCCGGGTATAAGGGTTCTCCTTAGCCCATTATTTTGGTCAAAAAGCCGACGGGTATTTTCAATTACCTGATTGTAGTTTGTTAACCCTCCATTGTCATGATAAAACTCAAGGTCGGTTGCAAATATCGTTTTTTGTTTTTCAAGATTCCGGTTGTTGAATGCGTCAAACAGCACGCTGTCCATATGTGCAATAGTGTCATATAAGTCTCTCGATGCCGGCACATATGGTTTTGTTACTTCACTACTGCTCTTTCGCAAAGTAGAGCAAGCAGTAGTAGCACATACCAAGGTCATACAAACAACAGCAGTCTTTAGAATTCCCATATTTGCTTTTTAAAGTCTTACGTCGCATGCTGTCAACATTTAGCTTGCTGCTATTCAGCACTGCAAGTTGCGGCAATCGGCCAATGATGAGCTACAATATAGCGTAATCCGCGCCTGATTGGGTGGGATTACGCTACTTGCTGCTTTACAGGTCCAGGTCATCGAGGGGAGACGCAGGGCGGGTACGTTGGGCTACATGCGTATAGATTTCGGTGGTTTTAATGCTGGCGTGCCCCAGCAGGTCCTGAATCATGCGAACGTCGGTGCCGCTTTTCAGCAGACTTGCTTCCGGAGTCGAAATCCGAAAAAGCAATGGGGAGCTTAGCGCCCATTGCGCGTTCTCGCACGGAATACAGCTCCCCCTGAAGGATGTCGGACATCAGGTAGTTTGCCCAAATCCTGGCGTACCAGTTGAAGGGGGTATTGATATAAAATCGACTGGACAATGTTACGCGGGTGGTCCCGTCGGCAAGCGCCTGAAACTGGTAGGTATCGTCGAGTATATCCAGGTGCTTGCCACCAATCAAAATATGCTCATCCATGATGGTTGGGGGGAATTGGCCTGGGTCGGTTTTGACGCTGAAAGTCAACAAACGCTCTTTTTCGAGCCGGACTACCTTTTCCTGAAAGTGCAAGCCTTTTTCATAGTAAGAATCATAGTAAGAAACGCGCGTCCCGCCAACGGCAAGCGTATCCAGAGCTGTTGCTATGTGCCGTGGAAAGCCCAGTAGCGAAGAGGATAATGGCCGCTTTAGTTGATGGCTAACGACGCGTTTTCCCGCCAGCACCTGCCACACGCTTGCCACCGGCGCTTCGATGGTAAGCTGCTCCCGAATGGTGATTTCCTGGGGCGTCCAGGCCCGCCCGCCTTCTAGGGAGCCCAGCGCAATTGGCAGGATAAACACCAGAGACACATTCAACGTGTTGGGCTTTTGCCAAGCCATCGTAGCAGAGCCCACTGCCTCGAGCGTGCGGGACTTTTTGTAATGGTAAGCTATAAGGCCCCCAATACCCGCCAGGGTAGCGAATAGAGGGAATAGCATAATCCAGCAAGTAAGGCCTTCTATGTTGAATAACAGGGTAATAAAGAGTAGCACCAAACTAGTAAGCCAGGGCTTGAAGAAAGCGGCGGTTCCGCTGGTGGTCTTCTCAGTGGGTATCAGCAGCACGGTCAGAAACCCGATAACCAGCGGAACCACAAACAGGAAGGTTACGCTCATTATTTCAGTCGTATTATCCAGGAACCCAAACATCAGGCGCGTTACCAGTCCATAGACCGCGGCCAGGGTTACAGCAATGAGCGTCTTCATAGCGTTTTGGGGTTGAATGACTGGTTGGGGATAGACGCAAACTTAAACTACATTCTTTTTGCAGCGCTGCCTTATCAGCAAGTCCCCGCTGCGCAGTCTCATCAGGAGTTCCTGTTCCTAAGCGAAAGCAGCGGGTGGGCCTGGGCAACAGCCCGGCAGCCTCACACTAGAGCTGTAAAGCAAATCGAATTTCAGGCAAGTCATTCTTCAGCACCATGAACCCGGCCTTGGCGGCTGGCGGACGCGGCAGCTCGCCGCCACGGTCTTACTTTCGTCTATGCGCCATCTGCTTCCGCTTCTGCTTTTCGCTTCCGCCTGTGTGCCGCTGGGCACGCCCATTACCAGCACCGCGCCGGCCGCGCCCGGCACCCAGCGCCCGCCCGAATACTACGCCGACAAAACCTTGCGCTACCAGGACTACACCTACTCGCCTGACGTGCGCAGTGTACAGTGCTACATGGCCACGGGCCAGCCCAACGAGGTATTTCAGCCGGCGGTGGTGCCGCTGGGGCAGTCGTCGGCCATTACCCTGGATTTCGACGTGCTCGGCGACCAGAGCCAGCGCTACACCGCCAAGCTCATTCACTGCGACGTGGACTGGCAGCCCTCCTTGCTGACCGATATGCAGTTTCTGACCGAGATAAACGAGTTTACGGTCACCGACTACCGGGTGGGTACCGGCACCAAAGCGCCCTACTTCCACTACCGCCTGCGCGCCCCCAACGTGCGCCTGAGCGGCAACTACCTGTGGGTGGTGCAAACGCCGGCCGGCGTGCCGCTGCTGTCGCGCCGGCTGCTGGTGTACGAAAGCCGCGTGAACGTGAGCTTGAAGCCCGGCATCGTGATTGGCGGGCAGGAGCGGTTCACGCTGCAGCAGCTCGACTTCGCCGTGAGCTACGGCAACGTGGAGCTGGTGAACCCGGTTGTGGAAGTGAAAACCGTGCTGCGCCAGAACTTCCGCTGGGACAATGCCCGCTACGGCCTGCGCCCCACCTTTGTGCGCGATGCCGAGCGCCGCCTCGACTACCAGTACTTCAACTTTGAAAACGCTTTCCCCGGCCTCAGCGAGTACCGCTTTTTCGATACCCGCTCGCTGCTAAGCGTGGGCATTGGCGTGCTGCACGTCGACCCGCGCGCCGCCCCCGTGAGCACCGTGCTGCTGCAGCCGGAAGTGTCGCGCAACGGCACCGCCTACAACCAGTACGTCGATGCCAACGGCCAACGCGTATTCGAGAGCCGCGAATACGGCAACGGCGCGACTAATGCTGACTACGCCGACGTGACGTTCCAACTGAAGGCGGCACAGCCCGCGCCCGGCCCGGTGTACGTGTTCGGGGCCCTTACCGACTGGCAGTTGAAGGACGAGTTCCGGCTGCGCTACGACGAAGCCAAGCAGCTCTATACCGGCCACGCACTGCTGAAGCAGGGCTACTACAACTACGATTTTGCCGTGGCCGGCGCCAGTGGTACCGCGCCCAACGAAACCTACTTCGAAGGCACGCACTACGAAACCGAAAACCAGTACGACCTGCTGGTGTACTACCGCCCGCCCGGCACCCGGGCCGACCTGCTTATTGGCTACCAGGCCGTCGATATGAATTCGCGGCAGTAAGCGCTACCACAACCCGGCGCGCCGGCCTGCGTTTGCCGGGGTATCCCGCCGCCGGCCGGCAACGGTTGGCCAACCCCGGCCCACTGCTACAGCCCCGGCCGGGAGGTACGCATGAAAAAACCACTTCTTCAATTAAGCGGCGCCCTGGCCGTAGTGCTGAGCATACTGGCGGGCTGCGCCGTGAACCCAGTGACCGGCAAGAAGGAGGTAATGCTGGTATCGGAGGGCCAGGAATTGGCCATGGGAGCCCAATCAGACCCGGCCGTGATTGCGCAGATGGGCCTGTATCCGGACAAGAAAATCCAGGATTTTATCAACGAGAAGGGCAAGAAGATGGGTGCCATCTCGCACCGGCCCGAGCTCACCTACCAGTTCCGAGTAGTCGATTCGCCGGTGATAAACGCTTTTGCCGTTCCGGGCGGCTACGTGTACTTCACGCGCGGCATAATGGCCCATTTCAACAATGAGGCGCAGTTTGCGGGCGTGCTGGGACACGAAATCGGGCACATCACGGCTCGTCACTCGGCCAAGCAGCAAACCAATTCCATTATCGGGCAGGTGGGCCTTATGGGGGCCATGATTGCCTCGCCGCGGCTGGCGCAGTTTGGCCAGCAGGCCTCGCAGGGCCTGCAACTGTTGTTTCTGAAATTCGGGCGCGACGACGAAAGCCAGTCCGATGGCTTGGGCGTGGAGTATTCGTCGCAGATTGGCTACGATGCCAGCCAGATGGCCGATTTCTTCCAAACACTTTCGCGCGAGCAGGCGGCCAAGGGCGGCGAGGCCATTCCCGATTTCCTGAGCACCCACCCCAACCCGGCCGACCGCTTCGCCACCGTGCACCAGCTGGCCGACCAATGGAAGCAGCAGCACGGCAACCCCAAGCTGGCTGTGAACCGCGACCAGTACCTGCGCCTCATCGACGGCCTCGTGTACGGCGAGGACCCCAAGCAGGGGTTTGTCGAAAACAACGTGTTTTACCACCCCGAGCTAAAGTTTCGCTTTCCGATTCCGACGGGCTGGAAGTCGCAGAATTCGCCCTCGCAGTTCCAGATGGCCGACCCCACCGGTAAGGGCCTGCTGGTGCTGCTGCCTGCCCCCGGCACTACCCCCGAGGAAGCAGCCCAGGCCGTGGCCAAGCAGCTAAACCTGCAACCCGCCGAGTCGCAGCGCACCACCATCAACGGCTTCCCGGCCCTGGTTTTCACCGCCGACCAAGTGCAGCAAGACCCCCAAACCGGGCAGCAGGTAGCTGGCGTTCGGGTGCTGGGCCACATCATTCAGGATGGCAAGTCACTTTACGCTTTTATGGGGGTAGCCGCACCAGCCGATTTTCCGGCTTTCGCGCCGCAGTTTGCCAGCGTGGCCCAGGGCTTCGCGCGCCTCACCGACCCTGACAAGCTGAACCGGAAGCCTGAGCGCATTCACATCCAGAAGCTGAAGCTGCGCAGCAACCTGCGCCAAGCCCTGCTAACCAATGGCACCCCCGAAAACCGCCTCGAAGAGTTGGCCATTCTCAATGGCATGCCGCTGAACGGGCAGGTGAATGCCGGCTCGCTGATTAAAGTGGTGAGCCGATAGCCGGCCCGAACCTCAACGGCTTTGGTGTTCGTAAAAAAATGAAAAAGCCGGCTGGTGCGGTGGTACTCAGCATGGCCAGTTCCGCTAGGCTTTTCATGCAATGGCTACTTCACACTAAGCTGTACACTGGTTATCAACTCGATACCGCTTGAGCCATAGCTACCGCGGCCGCCATAGCCGCCACCGTAACTACCGCGCATCCCCACAGTATTCTGGCTGCCTACTACGCTGCCGTCGGGGCTGGCCACGCCGCCCCCACCGGGCGTGTTGCCGGCTACCAGCACGCCCACTACCGCTACCGGGCCAGGGTTCAGGGCTGGCAGGCGGCGATAGAGCAGCCGCAGCGGCACGGCCAGCTCATAAATCAGGTCGTCCTGGGCATTAAAGCCGAGGGCAACTTTCACGCCCAGCGGCGACTGTGCGTCGGTGAGGGTAGCCTCCTTGCTGCCTTTGTAATTCAGTAGCTCCATTTCGCGCATTTCGGCCAGGGCGAGCGTGCGGCGCGACCGGCGTTCGGCCAGCGTGGCATTCGGGTCGGGGGCCGTTTGGGCGCCGGGTGGCACGCCGCCCAGCGGGTAGCGCACCCCAAACTGGTGCTGGCTGCGGCCCGTGGTATCGAGCCACACGGTAAGGCCCCGGCGCAACACCCGGGCCTGGGTGGCTTGGTCGGCCACTTTCAGGCGCACATACACGGTGCGGCTGTCGTTCAGCACCTGGTATTGGAGTTTGCTGGTGGGGTCGTAGCGCAGCGAATCGGTCCAGTCGGTGGGCTGGCCGTCGGTGGTGGGCGGAGTGGCCGCGAACCGGGCCGCCTGGCTGGCCATGGGTTGGCGGCTGCACGCCAGCAGCAGCATGGTAGTGGGCAGCAAGGCGGGCCAGCAACGGGAAATGGTCATCGAAAAAAGAGAAAATTATGGGTGAGCGGGACGGCAATGCTAGCCGTCCGGCGGTGCGGTTTGGGTGAATATCGGGCAAACCTATTTCACATTGGCAGGAAAATGGTATTAGCCCCCGGAAGTAGCCTCTGGCAGGGCCAGCGCAACCGCTACGGCTCTGCTTCCGTTGCTAGCCCATTCACTGCCCTTCACCGGCCTTGTCCGCTTTATTTGTTCTCATGAATACTCCTCTTCTCCGCGGCCTGCGCGCCGGCGCCGTTGTTTGCCTGCTGGCCCCGCTGGCCGGCTCATCGAGCGTTACCGACTGGACCGCCCACCGGGCTGCCCCCGCGCCAGCGGCCCCCGCCGCCCGCCCGCTGCAAGGTGCCAAGCCCGACCCGGCCGTGATTGCCCAGTTTGGCCTTTACAACAACGCCAAGCTGCAAAGCCTCATCACGGCCCGCGGCAAAGCCATGGCCGCCGTTTCGGACCGCCCCGGCGACTACGGCTTCACCGTGGTCGACTCGCCCGTCATCAACGCCTTTGCCACGCCCGACGGCCACGTGTACTTCACGCGCGGCATCATGGCCTATTTTAATAATGAGGCCCAGTTCTCGGGTGTGCTGGGCCACGAGCTGGGCCACATCACGGCCCAGCACGGCAAAAAACAGCAGACGCGCAGCACCATCGCCGGCATTGGCATGATACTCGGGTCGGTGCTGGCTCCGCGCGTGATGCAGTCGGTGGGCGGCGTGGCGCAGCAAGTAGTAGGCCTCGGTATGCTCAAATACGGCCGCAACGACGAGAACGAGGCCGACGGCCTGGGCGTGAAGTACTCGACCAAAATTGGCTACGATGCCAGCTACATGGCCGATTTCTTCCAGACGCTGCAACGCACCGAAGAGCAGCGCGGCGCCAGCATTCCCACCTTCCTCAGCACGCACCCCAACTCGGCCGACCGCTACACCCGCGTGAAAGGCCTGGCGTCGCAAGCAAAGCAGAGCGGCGGCCGCAGCAGCTACATGGTGAACCGCGACACCTATTTGCGCCAGATTGAGGGCCTAACTTATGGAGAAGACCCGCGCCAGGGCTTTGTGGAGAGCAGCGTGTTTTACCACCCCGACCTTAAGTTCCGCTTCCCGATTCCCTCGGGCTGGAAGTCGCAGAACTCGCCCGACAAATTTCAGATGGCCGAGCCCAATGGCAAGGCCCTGCTGGTGTTCCTGGGCGCATCGGGCAGCTCGCTCGACGAGGCCGCCCAAGGCCTGGCCAAAGCAATTGGCGTAACCAATGCCCAGGCCCAGAAAACGACCATCAACGGTTTCCCGGCGCTGGTGTTTGAAGGCGACCAGCAGGCCCAGGACCAGCAGAGCGCCCCGCCCCACGTGCTGGCCCAGCTTATTCAGGATGGAAATAGTGTGTGGGCTTTTGTGGGCCTGGCTGCCCCGACCTCGTTCGCCACCTACGCCCCGCAATTTCAGCAAGTGGCCCAGGGTTTTGGCCGCCTCACCGACCCCAACAAGCTAAACCGCCAGCCCGAGCATGTGCGCATCCGCACCGCGACCGGCACCCAAACGCTGGCCTCGGCCCTGGCTTCGGCCGGAATCTCCTCGAAGCGCTACCAGGAGATGGCGATTCTCAACGGCATGCAAACCACTGATAAGCTGCCGAAAGGCATGCTGTATAAGGTGGTGGGCAAGTAGGCTCGAAGCTTACGCAAAACAAACGGCCCGCTGCTTTCCAGGCAGCGGGCCGTTTGTTTTGCAGCCGGCTACCCGTTCCTGCCCCAGCTGCGCTTAGCCTCAAGATACCAAAGCATGCACCTGCCAGGGGCGTTTCCTATGGCACGTAGCGGATAATGAAGTTCTTTATGGGGTTCTTCTTGATAAGCGTCACGAGCTGGCCGTTGGCGTACTGGTACTCATCCTCGCGGCCGTCGCGGCGGGCGCCATAGGTACCGGCGGCCGTTTTGGCTACGCTGAAAAAATCGCCAAAATATTCGGCATAGGCACGGGAACGGCCCATTGGCTCGCCGAAAAACATGTCGGTAACAGTGTAGGTGATAGGTGCTTTTTCGGTGGCTAAGCGGTGGTATTTGTACTGGTCGGCCCGAATGTCGTAATGGTCGCCTTTCCACTCGGTGCGCGAGCTGAAATCGCCCTGGTTGGTATGGGCTTCCACGGTAGAAAGCAGGAGCTGGCCAGCCCGCACGCGGTTCACCACTTGGTAATACACCTTGAGGTGGTAAAAGAGAATGGTGACTTTTACGTCGCTGGTGCAGGTATACACCACGTCGGTGGTACCGGGCTGGGGCTGGCGGGTAGCCGTCATGGTGCCCACGCGCAGGCCGGCCACCTCGATGGCGTAGCGGCGTGTTTCGGGCGCGGGGGGCCGGGCGGGTTGCGCACGTGCGGCGGCGGGGCCCAGTAGCGCGGCGGCAAACAAACCAATCAAGTGCTTCATATGGCGGCAGGCGGGCGCTACCTTGCAGCCGCACGGGCAAAGGTCGGCGGGAAATGCTGTTTCCGCGCGTCCGGTTGCCCACTGGCTTACGTAGGTGAGGCGGGTTCCCAAAAAATGCGGAATTTGCGTTCCCGACTTTCCTCAAATGACCCTCAGCGTAATTATTCCGACTTACAACGAAGCCCGCAACATTGGCCGGCTCGTGACCGAACTGCGCAGCTACGCCCCCCAGGCCCAGGTGCTGGTAGTGGATGCCCACAGCCCCGATGGCACTGCCGAGGCTGCCCGCCAGGCGGGCGCAACCGTGCTGCTGGCCCCCAAGCCGGGCCGGGCCGCTCAAATGAACCACGGCACTGCCAACGCCACCGGCGAGCTCCTCTACTTCGTGCACGCCGATGTGAGCCTGCACCCCGATTTCGTGGCCACCATCACGCAGGCCGTGGCCGATGGCTACGCGGCTGGCTGCTACCGTTTCCGGTTCGATTCTCAGCATCCGCTGCTGCGCATCAATAGCTACGGCACGCGCTTTAAAGGCATTATGAGTCGGGGCGGCGACCAGACACTGTTTATCACGCGGGCGCTGTTTGAGCGGTTGGGCGGCTTCAACGAGCAGTTTGTGATAATGGAGGACTTCGAAATTATTCAGCGCATCCGGCGGGTGGCGCGGTTTTTCATTGCTCCGCACGCCGTCACGGTGTCGGCCCGCAAGTACGAAACCAACTCCTGGCTGCGGGTGCAGCTGGCCAACCTCACGGCCTTTTCGCTGTTCTTCCTGAAGGCCTCGCCCGTAAAAATCGCGCGCACTTACAAGGCCATGCTCAACACGTATTGATGCCCGCGCCCGTACTCGTGACCGGGGCCAACGGCTTCTTGGGGCGGCACCTAGTGGCCGAGTTGCGCCGTCGGGGCCAGCCCGTGCGCGCGCTGCTGCGGCCCGGCACGCCAGCCCCTTTCGATGCGGCCGATACTGATATCAGCTACCATTTTGCCGATATTACGGAAGCGGCTCAAGTTGCCGGCGCGGCTGAGGGCTGCGCGGCCATCATCCACGCGGCCGCGCGAGCGAGCGTGAACCCGGCCCGCGACCCGGCCCTGTGGGCGACCAACGTCGTTGGCACCGAAAGGGTGCTGCAAGAAGCCCACCGCGCCGCCGTGGGGCGGCTGGTGTACATAGGCACGGCCAACGTATTTGGCTTTGGCACCAAAGACCAACCCGGCGACGAAACCCGGCCCTACGCCGGCCGCCGCTACGGCCTCGACTACATGGACAGCAAGCGCGCGGCCACCGACCTGGTACTGCGCGCCGCCAGCCAGCAGCATTTGCCCGCCGTGCTGGTGCATCCCACCTTCATGCTCGGCCCCAACGACGCCAAGCCCACCTCTAATGCCTTGCTGCTGGAGCTGTACCGGCGTCGCCTGCCTGGCTACCCGCCCGGCGGCAAAAACTACGTGCATGTGCACGACGTGGCCACTGCCACTGTCAACGCCCTGAGCATGGGCCGCGTGGGCGAATCCTACCTCCTTGGCAACGAAAACCTGAGCTACCAAGAAGCCTTTACCCGCCTGGCCCGGATGCTGGACGTGCCCCCGCCGCGCTGGCCCATTCCGGCCAGTCTGGCTATGGTGTACGGTAAGCTGTGCGACGTAAAAACCCGCCTTACGGGCCGGCCGGCGCAATTGAACGCGGCCATGGCTGCGGTGGCCAACGACGGCCACTACTTCTCGGCCCAGAAAGCCCGAACCGAGCTTTCCCTGCCGCAAACTTCCATCGACCAGGCCGCCGCGGAGGCCATGGCCTGGTTTCAAGCCAATAATTATGTCTGAGTTGCCGAAGGCTGCACCGGTAGCCGGGTTGCCCTTACGCCCGGCCGGAGCTGGCGTCTTTGCCGGTCGGGTAGCTATTGTCACGGGCTCTGAGTCGGGTATCGGGCGCGAAACGGCCCGCACGTTGTGCGAATCCGGGGCCGCCGTGGTGCTCAATGGCCGCCAGCCCGAACGCCTCGAACATACCCGCCACACCCTGGCCGCGGCGGGCCACCGAGTAGCCACCTGCGTGGCCGACATCACCGACTATGCTGACTGCGAACGCCTCGTGGCCACGGCCGTCAGCAGCTTTGGGCGGCTCGACATCCTGGTAACCAACGCGAGTATCTCGCAGCGCGCGTACTTCGCCGACATGCAGCCCGAGGTGTTTCGCCGGGTGCTCGACAGCAACGTGTACGGCTCGGTGTACCCGCTCATGGCCGCGCTGCCCCACTTGGTCGCCAGCCGGGGCAGCGTCACCTTTATCTCCTCCATCTCGGCTTTGAATGGCATGCCGAGCGGCTCGGCCTACTGCGCCGGCAAAGCGGCCATTTCCAACCTGGCCCACACCCTGCGCCTGGAGCTGGCCGAAACGGGCATGCACTTCGGCGTGGTGCACATCGGCTTCACCCAGAACGACCCCGAGAAGCGCGTGCTCGACGCGGCCGGCCAGCCGGTGCCCATTGCGCACCGCCCGCCCCGCTGGCAGAAGTCGCAGGCCGAAGTGGCGGCCATCATCGTGCGCCACATCCGGAAGCGGAAGCGGCGCACGGTCATCTCATTCCTGGGCCGCATTATCGTTCTCATTCACAATACCCTGCCCAAGCTCGGTGACTGGATTGTGCTGACGACGATAAAGCGAATGCGGAAGTTTTACGAATAGAGGGGTGAGGCCTTTGGCAAAAATCAACGATACTAAAAAGGCCCGCAGCAATCTGCTACGGGCCTTTTTTTATTGACTACTTCGATTCCTGCTTGGGAGCGAAAAGCAGGTTAAACGTTGAAGCGGAAGTGCATGATGTCGCCATCCTGCACCACGTATTCTTTGCCTTCGACTGCCATTTTGCCGGCTTCCTTGATTTTCACCTCGGTCTTGTATTCCTGGTAATCGGGCAGCTTGATGACCTCGGCGCGGATGAAGCCCTTCTCGAAATCGGAGTGGATTACGCCGGCTGCCGCGGGCGCTTTGTCGCCGCGGTGAATGGTCCAGGCGCGTACTTCCTGCACGCCGGCAGTGAAGTAGGTAATCAGGTTCAGCAGCTCGTAGCTGGCGCGGATGAGCTTGTTCAGGCCCGACTCGGTGAGGCCGTATTCGCCGAGGAACATTTCTTTTTCCTCGGGGTCTTCCATGTCGGCAATCTGGGCTTCGATGGCAGCCGATACCAGCACGACCTGGGCACCTTCGGCTTTCACGTGCTCGCGCAGGGCGCTTACGTGGTTGTTACCGTTGCTGGCAATGCTGGCTTCGTCCACGTTGGCCACGTAAATCACGGGCTTGATGGTGAGCAGCTGCAGGTCGGCAATGGCTTCGAGGTCATCGGCCGAAGCCGTTACGGCGCGGGCATTCTCGCCGCCTTCGAGGGCCGCTTTGAATTTCTGCAGCGATACTACTTCCTTCTTGGCCACGGCGTCGCCGGCTTTGGCGCTGCGCTCGCTCTTGAGAAGCTTCTTGTCGATGCTTTCCAGGTCCTTCAATTGGAGCTCCGTGTCGATAACATCCTTATCGAACACGGGGTCAACCCCGCCGGCTACGTGCACGATGTTGGGGTCGTCGAAGCAGCGCACCACGTGAATGATGGCATCTACCTCGCGGATGTTGGCCAGGAATTTATTGCCCAGGCCTTCACCTTTGCTGGCCCCCTTCACGAGGCCGGCGATGTCGACAAACTCGATAATGGTGGGCAGCACGCGCTTGGGGTTCACGAGGGCTTCCAGAATCTGCAGCCGCTCGTCGGGCACGGTGATGACGCCCACATTGGGCTCGATGGTGCAAAACGGGTAGTTAGCCGATTCGGCCTTGGCGTTCGATAACGCGTTGAAAAGGGTGGATTTACCGACGTTCGGCAAGCCGACGATACCGCAGCGGAGGCCCATTACTTCTAATTAAGATTGAAGAATTAAGAATGAAGAATTAGTCCATTCAGCCGCAAAGGTACGGCGTAGCGCGCAGCCTTTGCTGCGTGGCACGAGCACAGCGAGTATCCGGCGGCTTCTCCAATCGTGTATACTCGCTGCGCTCGTGCCACGCCGCATAAGGCTGCGCGCTACAGAAAAACGGCGCAACCAGACGAGAGTCCGATTGCGCCGTTTTGCGTGGCCAAAAAATTAACCGCTAACCGTTAATCATTAACTATTGCCCCTTAGTAGTTGTCGTCGGCCCGGTTGGGGTCGAAGGCGGGGCGCTCGACCTCGCGGCGGGGCTGGTCGCGGTCGTCGAAGTCGCGGGGGCGGTCGAGTTCGGCCACTTCCTCGGGACTCAGCAGTTCTTCGCGCACATAGTCGACGGCATCCTGCAAAGCATCCACAAATTTGAGGAAATCTTCCTTGTAGAGGAAGATTTTATGCTTCTCGTACGAAACGGAATCGTCGCCATTCTGGCGCCGTTTGCTTTCGGTGATGGTCAGGTAGTAATCCTGGCCGCGGGTGGCTTTCACGTCGAAGAAATACGTGCGCTTGCCGGCTTTAATGCGTTGGGAATAAATCTCTTCCTGGTCGTGACGGTCGTCCACGGGAATGGGTTGGGGGTATGGGTGGGAAATAGGTTTGTCGTTTGGATGAAAGGCCTAACTTACGAAAGATGTGCGAAAGATAAACGCCGGAGCAAGGGTGGCTGTTGAGAGTAGAACGTCATGTCGAGCGGAGCCAAGACGTTTCGCGGGCTACCGCTAACTCGTTTCCCTGTCGATTGAATTACTACCCCACGCGAGATGTCTCGGCTGCGCTCGACATGACCGTACTTTATGGCTTCAAAGCCCTCTGCCCGCTCCTCTCCCATGCCCCTCGACCTCGCTGCCATCCGCTCCTTCGAAAACCTGGAATTCCTGGCCCGCCAGCTGGTCGACGGGTTCATCACCGGCCTGCACCAGTCGCCTTACCACGGCTTTTCGGTGGAGTTCTCGGAGCATCGCCTCTACAACCCCGGCGAGAGCACGCGCCACATCGACTGGAAGGTATTTGCCCGCACCGACAAGCTGTTTGTGAAGCGCTACGAGGAAGAAACCAACCTGCGCGCCCACCTGCTGCTCGATGTTAGCCCGAGCATGTACTACCCCGCCCCGAACCACGACAAGCTGAAGTTCAGCATTCTGGCCGCCGCTGCCCTCACCACGCTGCTCACCCGGCAGCGCGACGCCGTGGGCCTGGTCACTTTCGCCGATACCATTGAGCTGCAAACGCCTGTGCGCTCCACCAGCACCCACCGCCACACGCTGCTGCTGGCCCTGCAGCAGTTGCTGGAGCGGCCGCCGGCGCCCAAATCGGGCCGGGGCACCGATGTGGCCGGCACCATCCACACCATTGCGCAGCAGATTCCGAAACGCTCGCTCGTTATCGTGTTCAGCGACATGCTGGGGCGGGGGGCCGCCGAGCAGGATGCGGCCCTTTCGGCGTTGCAGCACCTCAAGCACCAGCACCACGAGGTGCTGCTCTTCCACGTGCTCGACCGCGCCACCGAGGCCAACTTCGAGTTTGCGGAGCGGCCTTACATCTTCGAGGATGTGGAAACCGGCTTCGAAATCAAGCTCCAGCCCTCCCAGATTAAAGACCAGTACCAAGCGGCCATGACGACCTACGAGCAGGAGCTGGCGCTGCGCTGCGGCCAACTGCGCATCGACTTCGTGCCGGTAGATGTGCGCGAGCCTTTCGAAAAGGTGCTGTATGCTTACCTGGTGAAGCGCGGCAAAGTGCGGTAGTTTCTTATTTTAAACGTTGATTCCTGTGTTCCTGCTCCGCCTTTTGCTCATTTTTGGGGTTTCCCTGCTGGTTTTTGCGCCCATCACGGGCTACATCGCCTACAACTACGGCCGCTCCTTCTGGCGCTGGTTTGCGCTGGGGCTGTTGCTGCCTTTTTTCTCGGTATTTATTGCCCTGTTCGTGGCCATGCGCGAGCGGAGCGCCGAAGACCAGGCCGGGCGCCAAAACCCGCCGCGCCGGTAACCCCGCCTTGCTGGCATGCAGATAGAGGCTAGGGCGAATCGAATAGGTGAAGAAGCAGGATTTGTAATGCTACTTTGCTATATTTGCTTTACGCTAATTTTCCGCCTTTTTCTGCAATAAAATGTTCACAATTTCACCCAAATGGGTGGGCTTACCGCTGGAACCTACGCCCCTGCGCAAGCTTGCCGGCGCAGCTCTGCTTGCAACTGCTCTGCTAGCCACCAGTTGCAGCCAGGATGTTGAGCTGGCGGCCCCCGCCTCGCCCGCTACCTCCACCTATTCGGCCGACGCGGCCACCAAATGGGCCGACATGGAGCTGCGGCTCATCAAGAATGGAACAGGATTTTCGCCACCGGTAGCGGCCCGCGCGCTGGGCTACGCCGGCGTAGCCCTCTACGGGGCCGTACAGCCCGGCATTGCCGGCAGCCAGTCGCTGGCCGGGCAGCTTACCGGCCTCAACACCCTGCCCCAGCCCGAAGCTGGCCAGTTCTACAACTGGGCCGTGGCCGCCAACACCGCCCAGGCCCTGATGGCCAAAAGCTTGTTTGGCAACGCCTCCGCTGCCCAGCGCACCAGCATCGACTCGTTGGAAACGGCCCTGAACGCCTCGTACCGCACGGCGGCCGAGTTCGACCGCTCGGTGCAGTTTGGCCGCGCCGTGGCCCAGGCCGTGTTCGACTGGTCGCGCACCGACGGCGGGCACGAGAGCTACCTCAGCAACCAGCCGGCTGGGTACGTGCCGCCCACTGGCACGGGCCTGTGGGCCCCCGCCAGCAACGCGGCTTCGGCCCGCGCCCTGCAGCCCTACTGGGGCCAGAACCGCATGTTCCTGCCCGCCAATGCTGCCCTAGCCATGCCGGCCCTGCCCTATGTGTATTCCACCCAAGCGGGCTCGGCCTATTATGGGCAGGTAGAAGAGTTGTACACCACCAGCCGCGCCCTCACGGCGGCCCAGCGCACCACTGCCCTGTACTGGGCCGATGGCGGCCAGACCATTACTCCTCCCGGCCATTCCATCAGCATTACGGGCGTGGTGCTGCGCGACCGCAAAGCCACACTGGCGCTGGCGGCCGAAGCCTACGCCCGCGTGGGCATTGCTGTGGCCGATGCCTTCATCAGCTGCTGGAAATGCAAGTACCAGTTCAACTGGCAACGCCCCGATGCCGCGATTCGCGCCATGATAGACCCAACCTGGCAGCCGCTGATTGCCTCGCCCCCCTTCCCCGAGTTCGTGTCGGGGCATTCGTCGCAGTCCGGCGCGGCCGCCCAGGTACTGGAAGAGTTGTTCGGGGCCCAAACGGCGTTTGTTGACAATTCGCACCAGGCGCGCGGCGCGGGGTTTGAGCCCCGCTCCTTCGCCAGCTTCGCGGCCTTTGCCGACGAGGCCGCCGTTTCGCGCCTCTACGGCGGCATTCACTTCCGCAGCTCCAACGAAATTGGGCTGGTAGAAGGCCGCAAAGTTGGCCGCAACGTGTCGGCGCTGCGCTTTAAGTAGCAGGCAGTTGGGAAGCCGTTGAGCGAATATTTGACCGTCATGCTGAGCAGAATCGAAGCATTTCTACCGTAATAGTAAATCCTGTCGATTGGATTACTGCTGCGGTAGAGATGCTTCGGCTCCGCTCAGCATGACGGTCTTTTTTGCTTGGGCAAATTGCTTCCGGTCGTTCTTTGCGCTCGCAAGCAACTCCCCAACCATGAAAATCTTGATTATCGGCGGCGGCAATATGGGCCTCACCTATGCCCGCAGCTTCGTGCGCGCCCACATCACCTCGCGGCTCGATTTGCGTCTGCTGGCCCGCTCGCCCGGGCGCGTGGCCGCGCTGGCCGCCCACGAGATTGGCACGGTGTGGGGCTCGCCGGCCGAGTGCGTGCCGGGTGCCGACATCCTCATTCTCGCCGTGAAGCCGCAGGACTCGCCGACGCTATTTGCAGCCCTGCAGGGGCTGGTACAGCCGCAGCAGCTCGTGCTTAGCATCATGGCCGGCGTGCGGATTGCCACCCTGCGCGAGGCGCTCGGCACGCCCAAAATCATTCGGGCCATGCCCAACTTACCCGCTCAGATTGGCATGGGCATGACGGCCTTCACCAGCACCGACGAGGTGAGCCGGGCCGAGCTGGTGCAGGTGCAAAACCTGCTGAGCACCACCGGCAAAACCGTGTACGTGGAGCAGGAAAGCGCCATTGATGCCAGCACGGCCATCTCCGGCAGTGGCCCGGCCTACGTGTACTACTGCATGGAAGCTCTGATGGCGGCCGCCGCCCAAATGGGCTTCAGCGGGGCCGAGGCCGAGTTGCTGGTAAGCCAGACCTTTCGCGGGGCGGTGGAGCTGTACTCGCAGTCGGGCCTGAGCTGCCAGGACTGGATTGCCAAAGTAGCCTCGAAAGGCGGCACCACCGAGGCGGCACTGGGCGCTTTCGGCGCGGGTGCGGTACGCGAGGGGCTCATGGCCGGCGCTGGTGCCGCGCGGGACCGGGCCGAGGAGCTTGGGCGCTAATACCCGCACATATTCTTTTTCTGTCGGTTATTTGGCGCGTGAAAAAACTCCTCCCCTTCCTGCTGTTCGCGGCCTTTTCCTACACGCCGGCCCAGGCCCAAACGTCGAAACCCACCACGGCAACTTCAGCCCCTTCCCTCGTTTCAACCAGCCATCGGCAGGCGGCGGAAACACTACTGACGCTCGTTTACCCGCCGGGCGCATTCGACAAGCTCGTCGACCAGATGCTGGATATGCAACTCAAGCAGCGACCCGAAGCGGCCGCTTTTGAAGCCGAAATGAGGTCGTTTTTCAGCAAATACATGAGCTGGAACAGCTTGAAATCCGACATAGTCGAAATCTACAGCCGCAATTTCACGGAGACGGAATTGCGCGATATCACGAAGTTTTATCAAACGCCTACCGGCCGCAAAATGTCATCGGTTTTGCCGCAGCTCATGCAATCGAGCATGGAGATTGGGCAAAAACGGGTGCAGGAGCATTTGCCGGAGCTCCAGGAAGCCATCAAGTCCAAACTGGAAGCCCAAAAGGGCAAGTAACACCCTTCTGTTCAGCGGCGGCGGCGGCAGCGACCCATATTTTGGGCTGCTGCCGCCGTTTTTTACGCCACCGAATACCCCGCAAAATCCTTCCGCAGCTGGGTTTTGAGAATTTTGCCGGTGGCCGTGTGTGGCAGCTGCTCCACAAATTCCACGGCGTCGGGCTCGCAGAATTTGGCCACTTTGCCTTTGAAGAAGGCGAGCATTTCTTCGGCCGAAACGTCCAGGCCGGGGCGACGCACCACTACCAGCAGCGGCCGCTCGCTCCATTTAGCGCTGGGCACGCCAATGACGGCGGCCTCGGCCACGGCGGGGTGCGCCACGGCCAAGTTTTCGAGGTCGATGCTGGAAATCCATTCCCCGCCGGACTTGATGACGTCCTTCGAACGGTCGGTGATTTGCATGAACCCGTCGGGGTCGATGGTGGCTACGTCGCCGGTGCGGAACCAGCCGTCGCCGGTAAGCTCGCCGGGCGTGGGGCTGCGGAAATAGTCGCGCACCACCCAAGGGCCGCGCACCAGCAGGTCGCCGAAAGCCACGCCGTCGTGCGGCAGCTCCTGGCCGTCGTCGCCCACAATCTTCATATCAATGCCAAACACTGCCCGGCCTTGCTTGGCCAGTATAGCCGCTTTTTCCTCGGCTGGCAAATGCTGCTGGTTGGCTTTGAGGCGGCTACCGGTGCCTAGCGGGCTGGTTTCCGTCATGCCCCAGGCGTGGGTGATGGTCACATTCAGCTCCTCTACGAAGGCTTTCATCAGAGCCGGCGGGCACGAGGAGCCGCCCACTACCGTGCGCCGCAGCGTGCGGAACGTGCGGTGGCCGTCGCGCATGAACTGCAGCAGCGCCAGCCAGATGGTGGGCACCCCGGCCGAAAACGTCACGCCCTCGTTTTCCATGAGCTCAAACAGGCTGGCGCTGTCCATGCCCGCGCCGGGCAGCACCAGCTTCGAGCCATTGAGCGGCGCGGCGTAGGGCAAGCCCCAGGCGTTGACGTGGAACATGGGCACCACGGGCATAATCACATCGGCCGACGAGCAGCCCAACGAATCGGGAAACGAAATCCCCATGGCGTGCAGCACCGTGGAGCGGTGCGAGTAGAGCACGCCCTTGGGCTGGTCGGTGGTGCCGGAAGTGTAGCACAGCGAGCAGGCCGTATTTTCGTCGAAGCTCGGCCACGCGTAGCCGCCAGACTGGGCGGCCAGCAGGTCTTCGTAGCTGCACAGGCCGGGCATCACCGATTCTTTGGGCAAGTGCTCGGGCCCGGCCATTAGCACCCATTTCTCGACGGAAGGGCACACCGAAGCCAGGCGCTCGACGAGCGGTAAAAATGTGAGGTCGAAGAACAGAAGCCGGTCTTCGGCGTGGTTGATGATGTAGACGAGCTGCTCGGGAAACAGGCGCGGGTTGATGGTGTGGCACACTGCGCCTATGCCCGCTACGCCGTAGTAGAGCTCGAAATGGCGGTGCGTGTTCCAGGCTAGGGTGCCCACCCGGTCGCCGTTTTCGATGCCGAGGGCCAGCAGGGCTTGGGCCAGCTGCTGGCTGCGCTGGTTGGCGGCGGCATACGTGTAGCGGTGCATACCGCCCTCGGGCAGCCGCGACACAATTTCGGTATCGGAATGCCACTTGGCGGCGTGCTCGATTATCGAAGCCACGCGCAGCGGCTCAGCCATCATCAGTCCTTGCATAGGGAGCGGGTTGGGAATGAAAAGATGCCCGTAAGGTAGCAAGCTTCGGGGCTTTTGCTACCAGTTTCGCTCCGTCTACGCCTTAGGCTGGCAGCAGAGCGAATAAATAGGCCACTGCTAAACAACATTTTATATAATTCTTGTTATATATTTTAATTATATTATATTTGCGCACCTTTTAGCCACAAAGGTTCGGCTGAGCTCATTGCCTCGCGACGGGCTGCCGGCACATATCCATCCCATCCCACCTTTTTTTCGCTATGGAACACTCCGACTCCGGATGCAATCCAAAACCCCTCCCGATGCGCGTTGCATCGCCCCTGCGCTTTGGCCTTTTGGTACTGAGCTTGCTCTGCACCCTGCTGCTGGCCGCCTCGGCTCCCGCCCAGGCCTCTCACTTTCGCTACGGCAGCCTGACCTGGCAGACCGTTTCGACCAACGCGGCTGGCCAAACCACGGTTAAGTTTAAAGTCACCCAGGCCTTCCGGGAAGACTTTCCCTGGGCAGTACCTCCCGTGGTGGGCGGCACTGAATACACGGGACCGCTCGACTTCGGCGATGGCAATTCGGCCCCCATCAACCTGGTCATTACGTCGATTAACTTTTCCGATATCTCCTTTTTTGGGGAAGCTGAAATCACGCATACGTATGCTGCCGCCCCGGCAGGCACGAAGTATACAGCCTTATATACGAGCAACGCCCGGATTGGCACCCTGCAAAACAACGCGAACCAGGCGTGGAATGTCTTCACCGACGTAACGGTGGGCACTACCAATAACTCGCCCGTTTCGACCCTGCCAGCAATTGTGAACCTGGCCGTTGGCCAGGCAGCCGCCACGTTTACCGTGCCCGGCAGCGACAGTTCGCCGCTCACCTTCTCGCTGGTGCCCTCCGGCGGCCTGGCCCCCTATGCCTCGTTTATCCAAGCGCCCGGCCTGAGCATTACCCCAACCGGCGTGGCCAGCTTCCCCACCACTGGCAAATCAATTGGGGCCCTCTACAACGCCATTGTCGCGATTTCTGACGGGTCGACCACCATTATGGTTGACTTCATCATTCGCATGGTAGGGCCTTCGCAAAGCCCCTTGTTTGATTATAGCCCCGGCCTGACCCCTGCCGATGGCAGCACCATTCAGGTTGTGGCCGGCAACGCCATGTCCTTTAATGTGCAGGCCTACGACCCCGATGCCGGCGACGTGGTGACTTTACAGGGCACGGGCCTGCCGCCGGGCTCGGTTTTTCCGGCCGTAGCAGCCGCAAACCCCGTTGCCAGCACCTTTAGCTGGACGCCAACTGCTGGCGACGTGGGCCCGCATGTGCTAAGCTTCACGGCGCAGGACCCGGCTGGCGTACAGGCGCTTACATCGGTAACCATCAATGTAACTCTTTGCAACCTGAGCCTGCAAACGAGCAGCAGCGACGTGACCTGCAACGGTGGCAGCAATGGCACCGTTGACCTGACGGTAACCGGCGCGACCGGTACGCCCACCTACGCCTGGACCGGGCCCGGCACGTTCACAGCCACGACCGAGGACCTGACGGGCCTGAGCCCAGGCACCTATTCCGTGACGGTGACGGACGCCAACAATTGCCGTAAAACCGCGACGGCCACCGTTGGGCAGCCAGCGCCGGTACCCACTCCTGTCATTACCCCAACAGCCACGAGCAGCGTCTTTACGGGCGGACCGGTCACAACTATTTACCTGGGCTATGGGCCACAGAGTGTGCAGTTGACGGCCTCTAATGGCGACGGCACCTATAGCTGGAGCCCGGCTGCTGGCTTGAGTACCACAACCGGAGCAACCGTGTTGGCGGCCCCTACCACCACCACTACTTATACGGTTACCGCAACCAACGCCGCTGGCTGTACCGCCACCGCCACCATCACCATTGCCGTAATCGATGTGCGCTGTGGCAATAAGAACGACAAGGTACTGGTGTGCCACAACGGCCACGAAATCTGCATCTCGCCCAATGCCGTGAACACGCACCTGACCTCCCCGAGCCATACCGACTACCTGGGTGCCTGCCAGGCCCTCGGCCGGAGCCTGGCCGCTGATAACACTGCTGCGGTAGACGAAGCGGCCAGCCTGGAAGCCTACCCGAACCCCGCCGCGGGCCAGGCCACCGTTTCCTTCCGCAACGCCACCGCCTCCCCGGCTAAGCTGCTGCTCTACAACTATCTCGGGGCTGTAGTTGCTACGCTCTATGACGGCCCGACGGAAGCCGGCCAACTGTACTCAGTAACTGTTGACAGCAAGAACCTGCCCAGCGGCGTGTATTACTGCCGACTGGCAATTAATGGCGAGGTGAGAACCACCCGTCTCTCGGTGGTCAAGTAGTTGCGGGCCCAATGGGCCTACCCGTTGAAGAGAAGGCCGGACCACAGTCCGGCCTTCTTTTTTTTGCTTGGGTCAGGGTTTAGCTTGCCGTGTCAATTGTTCGGGACCTAAGCCGCATCGCGCCGCCGGGTTACTGGAGCAGTCATTAAAGCTCGGCTCAGAGAGGAATGCACCCGCTGGGGCTATTAGCCGCCTCTCACCTACCGCGCCGCCTCAATTGCCACCTGCAGCAACGACGAGCGTACGCTCAATTCCGTCAGCTTATTGTTCCGGCGCGTGGGGTGCACGCGGTTGGTCAGCAGCACCACCACCAAGTCCTTTTCGGGCTCCACCCAGAAGTAGGTACCCGTGAAGCCTGTGTGGCCGTAGCTGCGCTGCGAAGCACTTTTAGCCGAGTTCACCGTAGGATTGGCAGCGGGGCGGTCGAACGCCAGGGCACGGCGGTTGTCGGGGCAGAACTGGCAGCTGGTCCACTCGGCCAGCACGGCTTTGTCGAAGAGCTGCTGGCCGCCGTAGCGGCCGCCCCAGGCGTAGGTCTGGGCCAGCTTGGCCACGTCGTTGGCATCGCCGAACAGGCCGGCGTGGCCCGAGAGGCCGCCGAGCAGAGCCGCGCCTTCGTCGTGCACGGTGCCATGCAGCAGCTGCCGCCGGAAAGCCGAATCCACTTCCGTCGGCACAATGCGCTTGAGGGGGAAACGGTTGGTGGGCCGGAAGCCCAGCGTGGTGGCACCCAGCGGGCCGTATACCTGCTTCTGCAAGTAGGCATCGAGCGGCTGCCCAGTGCGGGCCTTCACCAGCTCGGGATAGAGGATAAACGACAAGTCGGAGTACACGTAGCCAGGCTTGGCATTCAGCGGCGAATCCCCAATTTCCTTGTAGATGCGGGCCGGCAAGTCCTTGCGCGCCCACAGCCCGGCAGCGGCTGGCAGCGGGAACCGGGCCGACGAATCAGCGCGGAAAAAGCGGCGGCGCATCTCGCCGTTTTTCCTACGAAGCTCCTGCCAAAACGGAATCCAAGCCTGCAGGCGGGCTTGGTGGGTCAGCACGTCGCGCATTTTTAAGTCGGCCTTGTTGGTGCCGCGCAGGAAGGAGAAGTAGTTGCCCATCGCACTATCGGGGCTGAATTTGCGCTCGCCTTCCAGGCGCATCAACGCGGGCGTGGCGGCCATCAGCTTGGTCATCGAAGCCAGGTCGTAGAGGTCGTCGTTATGCACCCGGCGAGGGGCGGACACTTCGTTTAATGAAGAATTGGCAGCCGCTTTCTTGTTGTTCGCCGCTTTTTGCTTTTTCAATTCCTCATTCCTAATTCCTAATTCTTCATTGCGGGCAAAGCCCGCATACGTTTGGTTGCCATAGCTTTTGCGCAGCACTACCGTGCCGCGCCGGGCAATGAGCACCTGCGCTCCGGGGAAGGCCTGGGCTGCCAGCGCCCGGCCCACGAGGCTGTCCACGCGAGCTTCGAGGCGCGGGTCCATGGCTTCGTCCTCGGGGTTGGCGTAGCGCAGGCGCGAGCCGGCAGTGGTGCGCAGGCCAAAGCCGCGGGGGTACTTGTCGCTCACGGTTACGGGCAGCTTGCCGGTGGCCGCGATGCCGCCGAAAATGGCTTGGGCAGTTAGGTTTTGGGCATTCGTGCTTTCCTGGTAGGCCATGATGACGGCGCTGGCGCGGTCGAGGTCGCGCACCCGGGCCACGGCGTAGGCCGAGCCAAAAACGCTAAGCACGAGCTGCTGCTTTTGGTCGGCGAGCTCGCGGAGCAGCATGTTGGCTTCGGGCGTGATGCCAAAACTGGTAGCAGGCAGGCGGCCCAGATTCTGCAAGCTCACCAGTATAAGGTTGTAGGGCTTGAGGGCGGCGCGCAGCTTCATCAGCTCATCGAGCGTGGCCGTGGCTGAGGCATGGAAATGCGCAGCCGGCGCATAGTCGCCCACCGCCCGCTGGAAATCGGTGGTGTCGCGCGGGGAGCCGCCCAGTACCAGCGTGGCAATGCGCAGCGTATCGAGGCGCTGCAGGGGCAGCAGGTTTTTCTGGTTGCGCAGCAGCGTGATGCTGAGCTCGGTGAGGCGGTGGCTGAGGTACTCGGCGTGCGGGCCGTTGAGGTCTTCGTAAAGGTTTTTGGTATCGATGGGCCGGTAGCGGTTCAGGCCCGACCACTGCTTGAGGGCCAGCACACGGCGGCAGTGTTCGTCAATTTCCTTCTGCGAAATCCGGCCGCTGTCCACGGCGGTGCGCACCATTTTCAGGGCCAGCGGCACGTTCTTGCTGAACTCCAGAATGTCGTTGCCAGCCATGAGGGCCCGCACGTCGGCTTCGCCGGGCGGAAATTTCGTGATGACGCCCTTCATGTTCATCGCATCCGTGAAAATCAGGCCCTTAAAGCCCATTTCCTTGCGCAGCACGCCTTCGATAATCGGTTTGGAAAGCGTGCTCGGGCCGGGCACGGTGTCGAGGGCGGGCACGTTGAGGTGGGCCACCATCATGCCGCCCAGCCCGCCCGCGATGAGGCTGCGGAAGGGCGGCAGCTCCAGCGTATCGAGCCGCTTGCGGTCGACGCGAACGGTGGGTAGGGCCAGGTGCGAGTCGGCGTCCACGTCGCCGTGCCCGGGGAAGTGCTTGGCCACGGCCAGAATGCCGGCATCCTGCAGGCCGCGCATGTACTGGCGGCCGTCGCGGGCCACGGCAGCGGGGTTTTCTCCCCAGCTGCGGAAGCCGATAACCGGGTTGGCGGGGTTGTTATTCACATCAACCACCGGCGCGAAATTGACGTGCATGCCCAGGCGCTTGAACTGCCGGGCCACCTCGCGGCCCATGTCGTAGAGCAGGGCCGTGTCGGTTTCGCCGCCCAGGCTCATCTGGTACGGAAACTTCACCACGCTGTCGAGGCGCATGCCCACGCCCCACTCGCCGTCGAGGGCCACCAGCAGCGGCACTTTGCTCTGGCTCTGGTAGCGGTTGAGGAGGCGCGCCTGCCGGCCCGGGCCGCCCTGGAAGAATATCAGCCCGCCAATGCCCGATTGCTGGATAAGGGCCGAGATTGAGTCCTCATCGATGCGCTTGCGGTTGGAGTACGCGGCCACCATGAACAGCTGCGCGGCCCGTTGGTCGGGCGTGAGCACCCGCATCAGGCTATCGACCCACGGCGAGTGCAGGTACTGCGTGAAGGCGGGTGTACCGGGCACCAGGGCCGGCCGGGGCAAAACCTTTTTGGCGGGAGCAGCTTTGATACGGGGCCGGGCGGAGGAATTGGCACGTACGGGTGCCGGGCGCTGCTGGGCCTGTGCCAACAAGGGAGCCGCCAGCAGCCAGCTCAACAGCAAATACTTAAATATTGACAAAGCCTAATGCGTTTTCTGATTCTGAGAAGGTATTTCTTAATACGAAAGTAACACGAGCTGCCACCAATTGCAGGCACCAGCAAGCTCGGCTGTTGGAAGGCATTGCAGCCCGGCGGCGCACCCTTTTATAGCATACTGATTCTGATAATTTGCTCCTTACCCACATGCATCAGTTTAGGTTATTTCCGGTTTTAGATGCATCCAGGTAAAACAGCGTCTTCTAGGGCGTCAAGCATCATTTATTTTATAATAGCGATTAAGTATAGTTCACTTTTTGAACAATTAATGTTATTTGCCGACTAACGCCGTCTTTTAATACTTTTAAAAACCTAATTCAACCAATGGCTCTCTTTACTTTTAATCGACCTTTTTTGGCATCGATAAATATCTTGGCGCTGGCTGCGGCGGCGTTTAGTCACCAGGAAGCCTCGGCACAAGTCCTCAGCAAAACGCAGGATTTTTCGGGTGCCGCGGATAGCCCCAACATGTATGCAACAGCCACCACTGCTGCCAACGCAACCAACTCCGGTACAGCAGGATTCTTCGCGACAAATTTTACTCAGCCTGGCTTTGGTGCTTTTGGAGTGGCCGATGCGAATGCCAGTGCTACGCCCAACACCATTCCAATCGTGTTTGCCACCCAAGTATTTCAGGCGGGCTCAACTAATAATGCTTTGACGTTTCAAGTTGGTCAGAACGGTCAGTTTGGTTTTGACAACAACAACTTAGTGTATGTTGACGTCTCGGTTGCCGGGGGTGCTCCTGTCAGGGTCTTAAGCGTGACGGGAACAAGCACCAACAATGCCGCAACGAGCTTTACCATAGGCCAAGGGCTTACCGTTGCAAGCTCATACGCAAGCCCCATTGCTCAGGTGATTGAATCAAACAGCAACGTTGTCGGGAAATTCATCATCAATCTCCCCAATTTTGCTATCCGTACAGCTGTTGGGGTAACTATTACACTTACAGCATCTAAAAAATCAACGGTACTCATTGACAACGTTACGATTTCGTCATCGTCGCCCTTGCCTGTCGAACTCACCCGCTTTGATGCCGCCGCTAAAGGCACTGGCGTGGGCCTGAGCTGGGCCACGGCCAGCGAAAAAAACAGTGCCTACTTCGAGGTGCAGCGCAGCGCCACCGGCGAAGCCTACGAAGCCATTGGCCGCGTAGCCGCCCAGGGCAGCAGCAGCAGCGCGCGCGAATACGGTTTCACGGATGCGCGCCCGCTAGCCGGCTTGGCTTACTACCGCCTGCGCCAGGTTGACACCGACGGCACCACGGCCTACTCGCCCGTCGCCACGGCCCGTCGCGGCGGCGAAATCGCGACCATTTACCCCAACCCCACCGCCGATGCCGTGATGCTGCCCGCCAGCCTGGGCTCCGTGCGCTACCGCGTCCTCAACGCCCTGGGCCAGACGCTGACCAGCGGCCAGGCTGCCGGCGGCGACCGCCTCGACCTGAGCACCCTGCCCAAAGGCGCGTTCTTCTTGGAACTGACCGATACCACCGGCCGCCACACCCAGCGCCTGACGCGCCAATAGGCTCACGGTTTATTCCGGGTAAAGCCCCGCTCCTCATCCGGGAGCGGGGCTTTGTTGTACTGGCGAGCGTAGGTTGGCCGAACGCAGCGGACAAACCCGGGTGGCCCTGCCGGGAATTTCGCGTTATTTGAGGCCGCTAATTGACGTCATTCTCCGCATCCTCCCTTCATGAAGAAATTTGCTTTGGCCGGCCTCGTGGCGGCCGCCCTTACCACGGCCTGCAACCAGACCAAAACCACCGAAACGGCCACGACCAGCGCAAGCGGCGCGGCGGCCGACTCGACCAAGGGCCTAAACGGCCTGTTCGCTAGCTTCTGGGAGCAGCAGTCGCGCCTCGACCCGCTCTCGGCCACGGCCCAGGGCGACAACCGCTTCAACAACCGCCTGCCCAACGACCAGACCCAGGCCTTCCGCGACACGCTGCGCACCTTCTACCAGGACTACCTGGGCCGGCTGGGCAAGTTCGACCGCGCCGGGCTGGACGAGAACGACAAAATCAGCTACGACATCTTTCAGTACGACCTGAAGCAGCGTGTGGATGGGATGAAGCTGAATACCTGGATGATGCCGTTTCAGCAGTTCTGGGGCCTTCCTATTTCGATGGGGCAGTTTGGCTCGGGGCAGGGCAACCAACCGTTCAAAACCGTGCAGGACTACGACAACTGGCTGGGCCGGGTGCGCGGCTTCACGGTGTGGGCCGACTCGGCCATTGGCAACTTCCGCCGCGGCATGCGGGCCGGCGTGGTGCTGCCCAAGGCCCTGGTGGAGAAGATGATTCCGCAGATGCGCGCCAAGGACATGCAGGTGACCGACGCCACCAAGTCGCTGTTCTACGGCCCCATCACGCGCTTCCCAAAGGAGTTTTCGGACGCGGACAAAAAGCGCCTTACCGAGGATTACAAGAAGGCCATTCTGGCCGAAGTAGTGCCGACGTACAAGAAGCTGGGCGATTTCCTGGCCAACGAGTACCTGCCGAAGTCGCGCCCGACCAGCGGCATCAACGCGGTGCCGGGCGGGCCCGAAATCTACCGCTACTACGCCAGCTACTGGACCACCACCGAGAAAACCCCGGCCGACATCCATGCCCTGGGTTTGCGCGAAGTGGCCCGCCTGCGCGCCGAGATGGAGCGCGTGAAAACCCAGCTGGGCTTTAAAGGTACCCTGCGGCAGTTCTTCGAAAGCCTGAAGCACGACCCCAAGGCCATGCCCTTTAAAACGGCCGAAGAGGTATTGGCCGGCTTCCGCCAGATTCAGAAAACCATCGACCCGAACCTGAAAAAGATGTTCGGGCGCGTGCCCAAGTCGCCGTTCGAAATCCGCCGCACCGAGGCCTTCCGCGAAGCATCGGCGTCGGCCGAGTACAACCAGGGCTCGCCGGACGGCACCCGGCCGGGCATTTTTTATGTGCCGCTGCCCAAGCCTGCCGAATACAACGTGACGCAGGGCATGGAGTCGCTGTTTCTGCACGAAGCCATTCCGGGCCACCACTACCAGATTTCGCTGCAGCAGGAAAACACCGGCCTGCCCAAGTTCCGCCAGTTTGCCGGCTACGGCGCCATGACGGAGGGCTGGGCCCTGTACTGCGAGAGCTTGGGCAAAGAATTGGGCCTCTACAAAGACCCCTACCAGTACGTGGGTGCCCTGAACGACGAGATGCTGCGCGCCGTGCGCCTGGTGGTGGATACCGGCCTGCACACCGGCCAGCTCACCCGCGAGCAGGCCATCGAGTACATGCTCGACAACATGCCCGCCAGCAAGGAGGACGACACCTCGGCCATCGAGCGCTACATGGCCATTCCGGGCCAGGCACTGGCCTACAAAATCGGCCAGCTGAAGATTCAGGAGCTGCGCGCCCGCTACGAGAAGCAGCTGGGCAGCAAGTTCTCGCTCAGCAACTTCCACGACGAGCTGCTGAAGGACGGCGTGATGCCGCTGGCCGTGCTCGAAACCAAAATGAACGCCTGGGCGAAGCAGCAGTAGTGAGTCGTGAGTAGAAAGAACGTCATGCTGAGCTTGTCGAAGCATCTCTACTGCACAAGTAATCCAATCGATTCAACGAAGCGGTAGAGATGCTTCGACAAGCTCAGCATGACGTCCCTTTTTTGGATATTCTGTTTTGACGTTCCGTCATAACCAAGGTCGCCACCTAAACTCCCGCCAAGGTCTGGACCTGAGCGGGAGTTTTTGCTTTTAACCAGAACGGTTGGCGGGGTGTATTCTGGTTAAAAAAATGTAGCTTGCCGGCTTAATTCCAGGGTTAATGAAGCGTGTTTTTGTTCTGTTGGTGGTGATGTGGGGGGTTGTAGCCGGGGCCGGCTGGGCGCGGCAGCCCACGCCGGGCACCACATCGGCCGCCTTGCTAGCCAACCTGTTTAATAACTACTGGGACGACCGCGCCCGTTTGTTTCCGCTGCTGGCCACGGCCCAGGGCGACAACCGCTACAACGACCGCCTGCCCAACGACCAGACCCGCGCCTTCCGCCAGCAGCAGGCTCGCCTCTACCGCCGCTACCTGAACGACCTGCTGAACATCGACCGGGCCCGCCTTTCGGCCGACGACAAGCTCAGCTACGACATCTTCCAGTACGAGATGCGCACGCGCATCGAGGGCCTGCGCTTGAACACCTGGATGATGCCCTTCGCCCAAATTTACAGCCTGCCCACCACGCTGGGCCAGTTGGGTACGGGCACGGGCGCACAGCCCTTCCGCACGGTGCGCGACTACGACAACTGGCTGGCCCGGGTGAGCCGGTTTCCGGTGTGGGCCGACTCGGCCATGGCCAATTTCCGGGAAGGCGCTAAAGCGGCGGTGGTGCTACCCAAAGTACTGGTACTGAAAATGGTGCCGCAGCTGCAGGCCCAGGTGGTGGGCGAATCGACGCGCAGCTTGTTCTACGGGCCCATCGAGCGCATGCCGGCCAGTTTTTCGGAGTCCGACCGCGCCCGCCTCACCGCCGCGTATCAGGAGGCCATTGCCACCGATTTGGTGCCCACCTACCGCAAGCTGGCCGAATTTCTGCAAACCGAATACCTGCCTCAGGCCCGCAACAGCACCGGCTTGGGCGACGTGCCCGGCGGGGCCGAGATGTACCGCTACGACGTGCGCCTGATGACCACCACCTCGCGCGACCCCGACGCCGTTTACCAAACCGGCATCAGCGAAGTAAAGCGCATTCGGGCCGAGATGGAGGCGGTGAAAAAGCAGGTAGGTTACAAAGGCAGCCTGTCGAGCTTCTTCAACTCGCTGAGCAACAACCCGCGCTTTATGCCCTACCAGACCCCGGAGGAGGTGTTGCGGGCTTTCCGGGGCGTGCAGGCGCGCATTGCCCCCAACCTGAGCCGGCTATTTGGCCGGGCGCCCAAGTCGCCGTTTGAAATCCGGCAGACGGAGGCTTTTCGGGCGGCGGCGGCGTCGGCCGAGTACAACCGGGGCACGGCCGACGGCTCGCGGCCGGGCATCTTCTACGTACCCATTCTCGACGCCACCAAATTCAACGTGACGTCGGGCATGGAGTCGCTGTTTCTGCACGAAGCCATTCCCGGCCACCACTACCAATTGTCCTTGCAGCAGGAGAACACCAGCCTGCCCAAGTTTCGGCGCTTCGGCTCGTACCCGGCGTTCAGCGAGGGCTGGGCATTGTATTGCGAAAGCATGGGCCGCGAATTGGGCCTCTACCAGGACCCCTACCAGCGCCTGGGCGCGCTCGGCGACGAAATGCACCGCGCACTGCGCCTGGTGGTGGACGTGGGCCTGCACCTGAAGGGCATGAGCCGCGAGCAGGCCATCGACTACCTGATGGCCAACGAGCCCATTGCCGAGCCCGCCGCCACCGCCGAAGTAGAGCGCTACCTGGCCATGCCCGGCCAGGCCCTCACCTACAAAGTGGGCGCCCTGAAGCTGCGCGAGCTGCGCACCCGCTACGAGCGGCAGCTGCTCAAAAAATTCAACCTCAAGGCCTTCCACGATGAGATTCTGGCGGGCGGCTCGATGCCGCTGGCCATTCTAGAGCGGCACATGGATGCCTGGGCGGCCCGGCAGCGGTAGGTGAAACCGGTTTGGCAGGGGCAGGAAAGTTGACAACGGCTATGTTGTTGCCAGTGGCTTACCTTGTTGGTTCAAACCAATTTTCACCTACTTTTTTCTGCTGATGATTCAATTCTTTACCGGGGCTGGCCAGCGGCCGGGAATGATTTTAGCGGCTGCTTTTCTGGTCCTTGCGCTGCTTCCCGGCACAAGCCGCGCCCAAATGGCCCCAGTCGTTACCGCGCCGCTCGATGTGGCCGCCGTGGATGCCGTGGTGGCCCGCACCCTCAAGGGGTTCAACGTGCCGGGCATTGCCGTAGCCGTGGTGAAGGACGGGCAGGTAGTAATGGCCAAGGGCTACGGCGTGAGTTCGCTGGCTACCAAATCCCCGATGGACGCCAACACCTTGTTTGGCATCGCCTCCAACACCAAGGCGTTCACAGCTGCCGCGCTGGGGCTGCTGGTGGATGAAGGCAAGTTGCGCTGGGACGACAAGGTGACCGACTACATCCCGGAGTTCCGGATGTACGACCCCTACGTGACGGCCGAGTTCACGGTGCGCGACCTGCTGACGCACCGCAGCGGCCTGGGCCTGGGGGCGGGGGATTTGATGATGTTCCCCGACTCCAGCAACTTCACCGTCAAGGATGTAATTCACAACCTGCGCTATTTCAAGCCCGTGTCGTCGTTCCGCAGCAAGTTCGACTACGACAACAACCTGTACATCGTGGCCGGCGAAGTCGTTACGCGCATTGCGGGCCAGCCCTGGGCCGATTTTGTGGAAGCTCGCCTAGTTAAGCCACTGGGCATGATGCGTACCGCGACTGATTTCTCGCGCCTGCCCGACCCCACCAACGTCATTGACGCGCACGGCCCGGTAGATGGAAAGGTGCAGGTTATCCAGCGCACCCGCAGCCCGTTCTCCGCGCCGTGCGGTGGCATGTACAGCAGCGTGAACGACCTGAGCAAGTGGGCCCTAATGCTACTGGGCGGGCCGGGTGCCCCCACGCCCCTGCTGAAACCCCAAACGCAGTGGGAAATCTGGTCGCCCCAGACCATTCTGCCGGTGAGACACGGCCAGTCGCCCTATAACACGCACTTCGCGGCCTATGGGCTGGGCTGGTTTCTCAACGATGCGCGCGGATACAAAATGGTGTCGCACACCGGCGGCGAAATTGGCATGGTAACCCAGGTACAGCTGGTACCAGAGCTTCACTTAGGCATCATCGTGCTCACCAATCAGGAAGACGGCCTGGCGTTTACGGCCGTAGCGTCCCACATCCTCGACCACTACCTGGGCGTTACTGACCAGGACCGGGTGCAGCAGATGCTGGGCTACCGTCAGGCAGCGGCCGGCGAGTCGGATAAAGTATTGGCCGCTGCCTGGAAACAGGTAGCCCTGGCCCAGAAAGCTGCGCCCAAAAAACCCGACTACAGCGCCTACGTGGGCCGCTACCACGATGCCTGGCTGGGCGATGTGAACGTATATCTGCAGAACAACCAGCTGTGGCTGCGGGCCGTGCGCGCCCCGCGCTTAATAGGCCAGGTACTACCCTACCGCGGCAACACATTCGCCGTGCGCTGGAAAGCTCGCAGCTTAAATGCCGACGCCTTCGCCACGTTCAGCCTCGACGACCAGGGCCGCGCTTCGGGCCTGAAAATGAAGCCTATCTCGCCCGCTACCGACTTCAGCTACGACTTCCAGGACCTGGATTTGCAGCGGGTGCCGGAAACGACAGCCGCCATCAAGTAACGCCGGCCCGGACATCGGCCATTTTGCGGACCTTGCGGGCTGCTTCTGCTGCGCTGCACCCGTTGCCGTGCGGCCGGCTGGCCTGGCTGAACGCTCCCGCCTGCCAGCAGGATGATTTTGTACCTATTGCTTAACTACTGATGAAACTTCGCTACCTGCCCGTACTGGCGCTGGCCGCTTCCAGCTTCTCGCCAGCTGCCCGGCCCGCTCCCGCGCCCAGCCCCGACGTCCGGTTCAACGCCTTCAAAAACCAGTTTCTGCTGGCCTTGTGGCGCCAGGAGCCGGAACTGGCGGCCGCCAAAGGCTACCACAAGTACGACTCGCTGCTTGTAATACCGAACGCGGCCCAACGGCAACGGAACGCCACGTTTGCCCAAACCAACCTGGCGACGCTGGGCACGTTTGACCTGGCCCGCCTTTCGCCCGGCAACCAGATTGACCTGCGCCTGCTGCGCAACGAGCTGCGCGCCCGACGCTGGTACGCCGACACCCTGAAAGCCTGGCAGTGGAACCCGGCCACCTACAACCTGGGCGCCAACGTAGGCCCCCTGCTCAATGGCCGCTATTACCGCCTGGACCGGCGCCTGCGCAACATCTCCGACAAAATCAGCCACGCCGCCGATTATTACGCCGCCGCCCGCGCCAACATCAGTGCCCCTACCAAGGAGCACACCGAGCTTGCCGTGCAACAATTGGCCGGCGGACTGGCCGTGTTTGGCCCGGCCCTGGCCGACTCGGTGCAGAAGTCGGGGCTGAGTGCCGCGGAAAAACAGACCTTCACGGCCCGCATTTCCGCCACCCGGCAGGCCATGCAAGGGTATCTGGATTTTCTGAAAAACGACGTGTTGCCGGCGGGTAAATTCCGCTCGTTCCGCATCGGCAAGAAATTGTACGACCAGAAGTTTACCTACGACATCCAGTCCCGGTTCACGGCCGACCAAGTGTACCAGCAAGCTCTCCGGCACAAGGCCGAGCTGTTGCACGACATGGGCCGGCGCGCCGCGCGCCTCTATTCCAAATACGTGCCCGGCCAGGCTGCGCCCGCCGACACGCTGGCCCTGATTACGGCCGTCATCAACCAGCTCACCCTGAAGCACACCACGCGCGACGGTTTCGTGGCGGCCGTGAGGGCCCAGATTCCGACGCTCGTGGCGTTTGTGAACGAACACAAGCTGCTGACC
The DNA here is from genome assembly GCF_039539585.1 of Hymenobacter glaciei. NCBI lineage: Bacteria > Pseudomonadati > Bacteroidota > Cytophagia > Cytophagales > Hymenobacteraceae > Hymenobacter > Hymenobacter glaciei. The sequence goes on from NZ_BAABDK010000016.1 coordinate 94,837, forward strand.
CAGGACCCCAGCCAGCCGCTGATTGTGCGCGAGACGCCGCTTTACATGCGCGGCAGCGGAGCCGGCGCCAGCGTGTCGGCCCCCGGGCCCTATGAAAAAGGCGCCAATACCTACTACAACGTCGAGCCGATTCCGGCCGAGTGGACGGCTGCCCAGGCCGAAAGCTACCTGCGCGAGTACAACGACTACACCCTGCAGATTCTTAACATCCACGAAGCCATTCCGGGCCACTATACCCAACGAGTATACGGCAACCGTTCACCGTCGCTGGTGAAAAGCATTTTCAGCAACGGGGCCATGGCGGAGGGTTGGGCCGTGTACGCCGAGCGCATGATGCTGGAAAACGGCTACGGCAATAATTCCGACGAAATGTGGCTGCTCTGGGACAAATGGAATATGCGCGTGACGCTGAACACCGTCGTCGACCACGCCATTCAGGTCGACAACATGGGCGAAACCGATGTGGTGACCCTGCTGCAGCGCGAGGGTTTCCAGGAAGAGTCCGAAGCCCGCAATAAGTGGCGGCGCGCCCGGCTTAGCCAGGTACAGCTCAGCAGCTACTTCGCTGGCTTCACCGAGATTATGGCCCTGCGCGAGGAAATGAAAAAGAAACAAGGCCAAGCCTTTGCCATAAAATCTTTCAACGAACAGTTTCTCAGCTACGGCAACGCCCCCGTGAAATATATCCGCGAGTTGATGCTGGCGCCGGCCCCGGCGAAGCCCTAAGCCGCCCGTGTTACCTTCACGCCGCAGCACTTCTCACTAGCTTTTTATTTTATGCCATTCCCTTATTTGAGGTCCAACCGGCTGGCCGGCTTCACGGCCATGCTCGGCCTGGCCGTCGCCCTGCTTCCCGCTCCCACCATGGCTCAGACTCCTGCTCCCGCCGCATCGGCCGCGGCCCGCGCCAACCAGCCGGCGCTGCTTGCGCCCTGGGGCGGCCCCCACGGCGGCGTGCCGGCGTTTGATAAGGTGCGCGTGGCCGATTTCAAGCCCGCGCTGGAAGCGGCGATGACCGAAAACCTGGCCGAAATCAATGCCATTGCCAGCAACCCGGCGGCTCCCAACTTCGAAAACACCATTGCCGCCATGGAACGCAGCGGCGGGGCCCTCGACCGCGTGCAGGCCGTGTACGGCGTCTGGAAAACGACGCTGAACGACCCGACTTTCTCGGCGGTGGAGCGCGAAATGGCCCCCAAGATGGCCGCCTTCAACGACCAGATTACGCAGAACCCGGCCCTGTTCAAGCGCATTGAAGCGGTGTATAACGCACCGGCTACCAAGAAGCTGACGGCCGAGCAGCAGCGGCTGGTGGAAGTCAACTACAAGCAGTTTGTTCGGGCCGGGGCCAAGCTCGATGCCCCGGCCAAGGCCCGGGTTTCGGCCATCAATCAGCAGCTGGCGGGGCTGTTCACGAAGTTCTCGCAGAACGTGCTAGCCGACGAGGCCGACTCGGTGCTGGTACTGAAAACGCAGAAGGACCTGGAGGGCCTGCCGGCCTCGCTGGTGGATGCGGCCAAAACCACGGCTACCATTCGCAACTCGGGCGTGGGCGTGATTACCAACACCCGCTCCAGCATCGACCCGTTTCTGACCTACTCGACCCAGCGCAAGCTGCGCGAGAAGGCCTGGCGCATGTTCACGAACCGCGGCGACAACGGCGGCGCGCACGACAACAACGCCACCATTACCCAGATTCTGCAGCTGCGGGCCGAGCGCGCCAAGCTGCTGGGCTACGCCACGCATGCCCACCTGCGCCTGGATAACACCATGGCCAAAACGCCCGAAGCCCCCATGCAGCTGATGGAGCAGGTATGGAAGCCCGCCGTGGCCCGCGAGCACGAGGAAGTGGCCGACATGCTGGCCCTGGCCAAAAAGGAAGGTGCACCCGCCAATTTCAAGATTGAGCCCTGGGACTACCGCTACTACGCCGAGAAGGTGCGCAAGGCTCGCTACGACCTCGACCAAAACGAGGTGAAGCAGTACCTGCAGCTGGACAAGATGCGCGAGGGCATGTTTTGGGTGGCCGGCGAGCTGTTCAACTTCACCTTCGTGCCCGTAACCGACGTGCCCGTGTACCACCCCGACGTGAAGGTGTGGCAGGTGAACGACAAAACCAGCGGCAAGCAAATCGGCCTCTGGTACTTCGACCCCTACGCCCGCGCCGGCAAAAATTCGGGCGCCTGGATGAACGCCTACCGCAACCAGGAGCGCCTGGACGGCAAGGCCGTGACCACCATCGTGTCGAACAACTCCAACTTCGTGAAGGGCAAAGCCGGCGAGCCCGTGCTCATCTCCTGGACCGACGCCACCACCCTGTTCCACGAGTTTGGCCACGCCCTGCACGGGCTGTCGAGCAACGTAACGTACCCCAGCCTGTCGGGCACCAGCGTGGTGCGCGACTACGTGGAATTCCCCTCGCAGCTGCTCGAGAACTGGCTGGACACGCCCGAGGTGCTCAGCAAGTACGCCCTGCACTACCAGACCGGCCAGCCCATCCCGCAGGCGCTGGTCGACCGCATCAACAAGGCCAGCTCGTTCAACGAAGGCTTCGCGACCACCGAGTTTCTGGCCAGCGCGCTGATTGATATGAAGCTGCACCTGGCGGGTGCGCAAAAAATTGACCCCGACAAGTTCGAACGCGAAACGCTGGCCGGAATGGGCATGCCGCGCGAGCTGGCGATGCGTCACCGCACGCCGCAGTTCTCGCACGTTTTCTCTTCGGATGGCTACTCGGCGGGCTACTACTCCTACCTGTGGTCGGTGGTGCTGGCGGCCGATGCCTTCAGCGCCTTCACCGAGGCCGGCGGCCCCTACGACAAGGCCGTGGCCGCGCGCCTGCGCAACCACGTGTTCACGGTAGGCAACACCGTAGACCCAGCCGCCGGCTACCGCGCCTTTCGCGGCCGCGACCCCAAAATCAACGCCCTGATGAAGCAGCGCAACTTCCCGCTGACAGCGGCGAAGACCACGCCGGGAAAAGCTTCGGGCAAAAGCAAAGCAACCAAGAAAAGCAAGTAGCGTCCTTACCGGTAGTGTCAATGTAATGTGAGGAAAGCCCCGTCATCGGGGCTTTCTTTTTGCCCGTTTGCGAGCATCATTAACGCAGTACCTTCGGCAGGCAAACCAATTTGTTTAAAAGAATTACGTGCGAAAACTTGTACTGCAAACGCTGACGGCGGGTTCGCTGCTGGCTACTTTCCTGCTTACCTCCGCGTCAGCTTTTGGCCGGGCCGGGTGGGGGTATGCTGGGGCCTTGCTACTCGTGTTGGGCACTGCGCTGGGCGCGCGGGCGCAAAGCCTGGACGTGGCGGGCGGCTCCCTAAGCCCGGCTGCTACGACGGTGACGGCCGGCAGAAATTCCGGCACCCTTTCGTTGCAGGGGGTTTCTGGCACCGTCCTCATGTACCAGGCCGATACCGGCGTCGGCTTCGAGTACGCGGGTGGCCCCGGCCGGACTTATACCTTTCGTGACCTGCGCACCACCACCCGCTTTCGGGCCGTTGTGCAAACGGCTATTGATGCGGTTGTTACTTCAAGCGTGGCTGTTGTGACAGTAGTGGAGGCAGTAGTGGAGGCGCCGGTGGCCGTGGTGGATTCAGCAACTGAGCGAGTCAATCAATTAGCCATTGAAAAACGGCGGGCCGGTTATGCGCCGGCGGTATCCCTGAAATTCTCCCCCCTGGCCACCCAGGACCCCATCACCAGTGCGCTGCTGTTGGGGGTGGAGTACCGCCCCTCGGCGCGCTACGGCGTGGAGGGCAGCTACGGGCAGCAGTTCACGGGCCTGCGCATCACCACCTTGGGGTTGCTGTATGGCCGCTATGACTTTGCGTACCGCAAGCTTAAGCTGGAAGTGCGCCGCTACCTGGTTCCGCGCCTCAAACACAAGAACCAGGAAACCTACCTGGGCGTGCAGGTTTTCTATACGCCGCAACGCTACACGCGCTACGCCGATAACTACTTCCACGATTTAGAATACTACACCTACGACCGTAATTTCGTCACCAAGGATGTTTTTGGCTTGGGCATGAAGGCCGGCTCTGTGTGGCACCTGGGGGAGCGGTGGCAGATAGAAGCAGGCCTCGGGCTGGGCGGCCGCTACGTAACTACCCAGTACGATTTGCTGAACGAGCGGCGGGTAGTAAACTTTCTTACCAAGAAACAAGAGCCCTTGAATCAAATCGAGGAGCCGGGCTCCAAGGGCAGTATCGATGTGGAACTGGTGTTCAAAGTGGGTTACGTTTTTCCGTTTCATCGTGATTAGCGCCAGTCGCTGCCTTCAGCGGCCGAACGGCGGCGCTTGCCGAATGCATTGCTTCGGCTGCTTCGACAAGCGGATGGCAGATGAGCACGATGTTCTTTTTATAGCCTGGCCATTTCAGGCGTACTTGTGCATTCAACCTCCCACCCGCTCTTCACCTTCATGAAAAGAAAACTGTTACTGCAGACCCTGACCGCAGCGGCGCTACTGGCCGCCCACGCGCCCATGCCGGCCCTGGCGCAACCAGGCAAACCCGCCGCAAAAACGACTGCAGCTCCCGCCTCGGCGCCGCTGGCGAAGCTGCTGGCGGCCTACTGGGACGAGCAGGCCCGGCTGTATCCGCTCGGGGCTACGGCGCAGGGCGACAACCGCTACAACGACCTGCTGCCCAACGACCAGACCCAGGCTCACCGCCAGCAGCAGCGGGCATTTTACCAGAAATACCAAACCCAGCTGCGCAAAACCGACCGCAAGCAGCTCAGTGCCAACGACCAGACCAGCTACGACATTCTCGACTACGACCTGGGCATGAGCCTGGCCGGGCTGCAGCGCAATAGTTGGATGATGCCGTTTTCGCAGAACGGCGGCTTGCCCAGCACCCTGGGCCAGTTGGGGGCCGGCACCGGTAGCCAGCCCTTCAAAACCGAGCAGGACTACGCGAACTGGCTGCGCCGGGTCGCCGCCTTCCCGGTCTGGGCCGACTCGGCCATCGCCAACTTCCGGCGCGGCATGCGGGCCGGCGTGGTGCTGCCTAAAGCCTTGGTGGTGAAAATGATTCCGCAGCTTGAATCCTTCGTTACCGACGATGCCACCAAGAGTTTGTTCTACGGCCCGGTGGCAAAATTCCCGGCCGGAGTGCCCGCGAGCGCGCAGCAGGCACTGGTTGCTAATTACCGCCAAGCCATCACGACGCAGCTGGTGCCCACTTACCGCAAGCTGGCTGAGTTTCTCAAAACGGAGTATTTGCCCCAGGCCCGCGCCAGCAGCGGCATTGAGGCGGTGCCGGGGGGCGCGGAGATGTACGCCTACGCCGTGCGCAACTACACCACCACCGCCCTCACGCCCGCGCAAATCCATCAGACCGGCTTGGCGGAAGTGGCGCGCATCCGCACCGAGATGGAGCAGCTCAAGCAGCAGGTGGGCTTCAAGGGCGACTTGCTGGCTTTCTTCGAGCACCTGCGCACTGCCCCCCAATTCAAGCCGTTCAAAACGCCCGAAGAAGTGCTGACGGTGTACCGCGGGGTGCTGGCCCGCATAGCGCCCAACCTGCCCAAGCTGTTTGGGCACACGCCCAAAACGGGGTTTGAAGTTCGCCGCATCGAGGCCTTCCGCGAAGCCTCAGCCTCGGCCCAATACAGCCGGGGCGCGCCGGATGGCTCGCGGCCGGGCATCTTCTACGTGCCGATTCCCGATGCCACCCAGTACAACCTGACGCGGGGCATGGACGCCCTGTTTCTGCACGAAGCCATTCCGGGCCACCACTACCAGATTGCCTTGCAGCAGGAAAACACCGCCCTGCCGGCTTTCCGCCGCTTCAGCGGCTACAGCGCCTACACCGAGGGCTGGGGCCTTTATGCCGAGAGCCTGGGCGCGGAGCTGGGCGTGTACACCGACCCCTACCAGCGTATCGGGGCCCTGAACACCGAAATCCACCGGGCCCTGCGCCTGGTGGTAGATACCGGCCTGCACACCGGCGAGCTCACCCGCGAGCAGGCCGTCCGGTACCTGATGGACAACGAGCCCATCGACGAGCAGCGGGCCACGGCTGAGGTGGAGCGCTACATGGCCAGCCCCGGCCAGGCGCTGAGCTACAAAGTGGGCCAGTTGAAAATTAGCGGGCTGCGGGCGAAGTACGAAAAGCAGCTGGGCAAGAAATTCGACCTGCGCGCTTTTCACGACGAGCTGCTGGCCGGCGGTGCCATGCCCCTGGCCGTGCTGGAGCGCAAGATGGACGCCTGGGCCGCCCGCCAGCGCTAAATCGACGCTTGATGTAGAGACGCATATTTGCGTCTCGTCGTTGAACCAAAAAGCGGCATTCATTCGACGACGAGACGCAAATATGCGTCTCTACATCGTTTTTATGGCCTTCCACCACAACTCAAATAGCTTCTAAGTGCAGTTGCTCATTTAACCCAACTTCTTCCCGACCTTCCATGAAAAACCTGCTTCTGCAAACGCTGGCCGCCACCGCCCTGCTGGCCGCCGCTACGCCCACCGCCGCCCAGGCGCAGAAAGCCCCACCGGCTGCGAAGGCCGCCAGCCCGAAAGCAACAGCGGCCGCTTCGGCTCCGCTGGCGGCGCTGTTTGATGCCTATTGGGAAGAGCAAGCCAAGCTGTTTCCGCTGGAGGCCACGGCCCAAGGCGACAACCGCTACAACGACCAGCTGCCCAACGACCAGACCCAGGCCTTTCGGGAACAGGCCCGGACGTTTTACCAGAAATACCAAACCCAGCTGCGCAAAACCGACCGCAAGCAGCTCAACGCCACCGACCAGACCAGCTACGACATGCTCGCCTACTTGCTGGACCTGCGGCTAGCGGGCTACGCGCTCAACAGCTGGATGATACCCTTCACCCAGTTTGCCAGCCTGCACACCTCGCTGGTGCAGCTGGGCGCGGGCACCGGCGCGCAGCCCTTCAAAACGGTGGCCGACTACGACAACTGGCTGGGTCGGGTACGGGGTTTTCCGGTGTGGGCTGATTCGGCCATCGGCAACTTCCGGCGCGGCATGCGGGCCGGCGTGGTGCTGCCCCACGTGCTGGTGCCCAAAATGGTAAGCCAGCTGCGCGCCGTGGCCGGGGCCGAACCGGCAAAAAGCCTGTTTTATGGGCCGGTGGCGACCTTCCCGGCCGGCTTCTCGGCGCCTGACAAAGCCCGCCTCACGCCCCTGTTTGAAGCGGCCATCCGCAGCGACGTGATGGCCCCCTACCAGAAGCTGGCCGACTTTCTCGAAACCGAGTACCTGCCGCAGGCCCGCGCCAGCAGTGGCATTGGGGCGCTGCCGCAGGGTGCCGCCCGCTACGCCTATGCCGTGTTAGCAAGCACCACCACCACCCGCACCCCGGAGCAGATTTACCAGACCGGCCTGGCCGAAGTGGCGCGCATCACGGCCGAGATGGAGCGCGTGAAAGCGAAAACCGGCTTCGCCGGCGACCTGAAAGCCTACTTCGCTTTCGTCAACACCGACCCCAAGTTTCGCCCCTTTAAAACCGAAAAGGAAGTGCTCGATGCGTTCCGAGCCATTCAATCGCGCATTACACCGGCCCTGCCGAAACTGTTCAGCCGCACCCCCAAAACGGCTTTCGAGGTGCGGGCCACCGAAGCGTTTCGGGCCGCTTCGGCCTCGGCCCAGTACAACCGCGGCACTGCCGACGGCTCGCGGCCGGGCATTTTCTATGTTCCGATTCTCGACCCGCTCCAGTTCAATACCGTGGCCAACCCGGCTATGGAAACCCTGTTTTTGCACGAGGCCATTCCGGGCCACCACTACCAGGTTTCGCTGCAGCAGGAAAACACCGCCCTGCCCAAGTTCCGCCGCTTCGGCGGCTATACTGTATTCAATGAGGGCTGGGCCCTCTACACCGAAAGCCTGGGTCCCGAACTTGGCGTGTTCAAAGACACAAACCAGCTGATGGGCCACTTAGGGGCCGAGATTCACCGGGCCCTGCGCCTGGTGGTGGACGTGGGCCTGCACACGGGCAAGCTCACCCGCGAGCAGGCCATTGCCTACATGCAGGCCAACGAGGCCATTAGCGAGCAGGGCGCCACGGCCGAGGTAGAGCGCTATATGGCCAACCCTGGCCAAGCCCTGGCCTACAAAACCGGCCAGCTAAAAATTCGCGAGTTGCGCACCCGCTACGAAAAGCAGCTCGGCCCGAAGTTCGACCTGCGCGCGTTCCACGACGAGATTCTGGCCGGCGGCTCGATGCCCCTGGCCGTGCTCGAACGGCGCATGGACGCTTGGGCCGCCCGCCAGCGGTAGGGCCGTTTCAGAATCGTTGTATAGTAGCGCGGACTTTCAATCCGCGAAGCAGCCAGCCAACTCGCGAACTGAAAGTTCGCGCTACTGTACAGCAACTCCGCAACTACCCTAGCCTCGCCCAAACCGCACTACCTTTCGCTCCCCAATTATTCAGTACTTCCGTTTTCTCGCTAAACTCTATGCACAAGCACGTACCGGCCCTGTTTGCGGCCGCGACCTTTTTTGTTTCGACGGCTGCCTCGGCCCAGCAGCGGCCCGTGCTCACGGCCGACGACTATGCCCGCGCCGAGCGCGCCATGAGCTACAACACCCAGGCGCTGGTCGACCACAGCGCCGCCCAGCCGCACTGGTTGCTCAACGACCGGTTCTGGTACCGCGTGATGACGGCCCAGGGCAGCGAGTTCATCCTCGTGGACCCGGCCCGTAAAACCCGCACCGCGGCGTTCGACCACACCAAGCTGGCGGCGGCTCTTTCGGCTGCAGCCGGCAAAACCTATGAGGCGGGCCGGCTGCCTTTCCGCAGCATCACGTTTGCGCCCGATGAAAAGAGTATTGCTTTCGCGGCGAGCGGCAAAAACTGGAAATACGACCTAGCCAGCGGCCAGGTAAGCGCCGACGCTGAGCCGGCCGCCACGCCAAACTCCAACGCCGAGAACGAAATCGAGTCGCCCAACGGCCAGCTGGCCGCCTACATCAAGGACTACAACCTGTGGGTGCGCGACACCAAAACCAACCAAACCACGCAGCTGACCACCGACGGCGCCAAGGACTACGGCTACGCCACCGACAACGCCGGCTGGACCCACAGCGACAAGCCGATTTTGCGCTGGTCGCCGGACTCGCGCAAAATCGCCACCTTCCGGCAGGACCAGCGCAACGTGGGCGACATGTACCTCGTGACCACCAACGTGGGCGCACCCAAACTCAAGAGCTGGAAGTACCCGCTGCCCGGCGACAAGGACATTGCCACCATCGAGCGGGTAATCATTGAAGTGAACAGCCCGAAAGTGGTGCGCTTCCAGATGGCACCCGACCCGCACCGTGGCTCGCTCTCGGACGACATTTCGAGCAGCGGCACATTTGATGACGTGGACTGGAGCGCCGATGGCAGCCAACTGGCGTTTGTATCGACTTCGCGCGACCACAAGGAGGAGAAAATGCGGGTGGCCGACGCCGCAACCGGCGCGGTGCGCGACGTATTTTCCGAAACTGTGGCCACGCAGTACGAATCGGGCCAGGGCGCGATTAACTGGCGCTACCTACCCAAAAGCAAAGAAGTTATTTGGTATTCGGAGCGCGACAACTTCGGCCACCTGTATCTGTATGACGCCACAAACGGCAAGGTAAAGCGCCAGATTACCAAGGGCAACTTCGTGGTGACGCAGCTGCTGCGCGTGGATGAGCAGAAGCACCAGCTTTACTTCCTGGCCGACGGCCGCGAGCCGGACAACCCCTACTTCACGCACCTCTACCGCGTGGGGCTCGACGGCAAAAACCTCACCTTGCTCACGCCCGAAGCCGGCAACCACACCGCCACGCTCTCGCCCTCGGGCCGCTACGTACTCGACACCTACTCGCAACCCGACAAGCCTGGCGCGACGGTACTGCGCGGCACCGACGGCAAGCTGATTTCGACGCTGGAAAAGACGGACATTTCCCGCCTCACGGCTACTGGCTGGAAGGCGCCTACTCCCATCACGGTGAAAGCCCAGGATGGAAAAGACGACCTGTACGGCCTGATGTTCACGCCGTCGAACCTCGACCCCAACAAGAAGTACCCGATTATCAACTACATCTACCCCGGGCCGCAGGGCGGTGGCGTGGGCAACTGGTCGTTTTCGGCGGCGCGGGGCGACAACCAAGCGCTGGCCGAGCTGGGCTTTGTGGTGGTGGTGATTGAGGGGAGCTGCAACCCGTTGCGCTCCAAGAGCTACCACGATGCGTGCTACGGCAACATGGCCGAAAACACGCTCTCGGACCAGGTAACCGGCATGCGGCAGCTGGCGCAGAAGTACGCCTACATCGACCTGGACCGGGCCGGTATCTGGGGGCACTCGGGGGGAGGATACGCCACGGCGGCGGCTATGTTCCGCTACCCGGACTTCTTCAAAGTAGGCATTTCGGAATCGGGCAACCACGAAAACCGCAACTATGAGGATGACTGGGCTGAGCGCTACCTCGGCCTACTCAAAACCAACGCCGACGGCACCACCAACTACGACAACCAAGCCAACGCCACCTTCGCCAAAAACCTCAAAGGCAAACTGATGCTGGCCCACGGCCTGATGGACGACAACGTGCCGCCCGCCAACACGCTGCTGGTAGTCGAAGCCCTCACCAAAGCCAACAAGAGCTACGACTTGGTGCTGTTCCCCAACGCCGCCCACGGCTACGGCACTTACTCTCCATACATGACGCGCCGCCGCTGGGACTACTTCGTGCAACACCTGGCCGGCGCCGAGCCCCCGCACGACTACCAGATGCAGCCGAAACCCGACCCGCGCAACGCGGTACAGTAAGCGAGAAACGAGAAAAAGGAACGTCATGCTGAGCGCAGTCGAAGCATCTCTACCGCGTAACTAACCCTTTTAACTGGGTTTACTATTGCGGTAGAGATGCTTCGACATGCTCAGCATGACGTTCTCTTTTGCCCCATTCCCATCCCAACCTACCTATCCCGCCGGGGCGGTCCAGCGCCGCAGGAACTCCTGGCGGAAGGCTGCCCCCAGCGGCAACTTCTGGCCCGCCACCGTGAGCACATTGCCTTCCAGGCGCTCGACCAGGCGCAGGGGCACGGCGTAGGACTTGTGCACCTGCATGAAATCGGCGGCCGGCAACTGGCTGAGCAGGTGGCGGAAGGAATCGTTGACTACCAGGCGGCCGGTAGCAGTTTGCACCTTCACGTAATTGCCGTACGCTTCAAGCCAACGGATATCGGCCGGCAGCACGCGGTGGGTGGTGGTGCCGTCGCGCAGCAGCAGCGCCGCTGCCGGAGCGGAGGCGGCAGGTAATGCGGTAGTCGTGGGCACCGACGGAGATGCCACGGAGGCCACGGTGGGCAGCTTCGCCACCGCTCTGAGGAAGCGCGGCAGGCTGACGGGTTTCAGCAGGTAGTCGACCACGCCGAAATCGTAGCTTTCGAGGGCAAATTCGCTGTAGGCGGTGGTGAGGATGGTGTGGGGCGGCCGCGGCAAGGCGCGCAGCAGCTCCAAGCCGGTCATTTCGGGCATGTTGAGGTCGAGCAGCAGCACCTCGACTGGGTTTTGGTGCAGAAAGGAAAGGGCTTCGAGGGCGGTGTAGCACTGGCCCACGAGCTGCAGATGCGCTACGCGGGCGATGTAGGCTTTCAGCACATCATGGGCCAGGGGTTCATCGTCGACAATTAATACCCGCAAGGGGGCAGCCGGCTGGCTCATAAATCAATGGTTAAGTCGGTCTGAAATTCGGTTTCGGTGGGGGCGGCGCGCAAATAGTGGCGGCCAGGATAGAGCAGCGCCAGGCGCTGGGTGGTGTTGGGCAGGCCGGTGCCAGTGCCCCCTTCGGCCTGGGAGGCCGGCGGCAGGGCGTTGCGGATGCTGAGGCTGAGGCGCGGCCCGGCCAACCCAATGCGCAGGTGCACGAAGCTGCCGCTGGCCCGCCGCGTGCCGTAGGTGAAGGCGTTTTCGACCAGCGCCAGCAGCAGCAGCGGCGCGATGGTGCGGCCGGCAGCCTCTTCTTCAGTCGGCAATGCTACCTGCACCGGGCAGCGTGGGCCGAGGCGCATTTCCTGCAACTGGGCGTAGCTGCGCAGGTAGTCGAGCTCTTCGGCCAGCGGCACCTGGGCGCGGAGGGTGCTTTCGAGCTGGTAGCGCATGAGTTGGGCCAGGGCCAGCAGCAGGTCGGGGGTGCGCGGGCTTTGGGCCAGGCTCAGGGCGTAGAGGCTGTTGAGGGTGTTGAAGAGAAAGTGCGGGTTCACTTGGGCTTCGAGCAGGCGCAGCTGCTGCTCCTGGGCCAGCAGCTGGGTGCGTTGGGCCTGCCGCCGCCCGGTTACGGTCCGCCACATAAACAGGAAGGGCAGCGCCAAGAGCAGCTGGCCGAAAATGTTGCCCCCCGGCATGAACCACGGTGCTTTCGAGGCCCACGCTTCCTGCGGCAGCAGTAGCCAGCCCAGGCCGCGTGCCACCGCGTGCAGCACCAGCACCCAACCCACGAGCGCGCCGAAATAAGCAAAGTAACGGCCCTGGTCGAACAGCCGGGGCACCAGCACGAGGTGGTTGCCATACACGCCCAGTATCCAGGGGAGCAGGGCCACGACCAGCACAGCCAGCATGTGCCCGTTGTAGACGCTGCTTTTCTGGGCGTGGTAAGCCACCACGTAAAGCGCGATAATGGGCAGCCAGGCCAGCCCATCGCGCAGCACGCGCCGGAGCCAGAAGCGGGAAGAAGCAGCAGGGAGCGGAGGCAGCGTCATGGGGCGAAGTGAGAACCTTTTGCCATTGCCGGGCTCACTGGAAACGGCCGGAAAATGAACGTCACGAAGGTAGGCCCTGGCACAACCGGCCCGCAAAACAACCGGACGAACGTGGTTCGTCAGCCCGCAGCCCGCGGATAACCAGTTTTATTAGGCGTTGGACAGGGCTGGTTTCGGGAACGGCGGCTGGGGCGGAGTTTTGCCAGCAGAAATCGCCACCCGGCTTTTCCGCTTCACACCTTCAACTCACCTTTCCAACTCACTTATGAAACGCACCTTTTTCTGCACCGCCGCTTCCCTCCTGCTGGCTTCGGCCGCCGCCGCTCAGGCTCCTTCCGTCGCCGGCCTCTGGCAGGGCGGCATTCAGGTGGCCCCAACCAATGAGCTCAAGGCTTATTTTGACTTGAAAGGCACAGCGCCAGTCCTCACCGGTTCGATGAGCGTGCCCCAGCAAACCGGGAAATCTTTCCCGCTGAGCAGTGTAGTGGTGCGGCACGACAGCCTGCTGCTGGGCGCAGAGGCGCTGCGCGGCCGTTTCGCTGGCAAGCTTTCGGCCGATGGGCAGCAGGTTGCGGGCGTGTGGTACCAGAACGGCGCGCAGCTGCCGCTTACGCTGCGCCGCACCACCGAGCAGGCCAGAGCCGCAGCCGCGCCGCGCCGGCCGCAAACGCCCCAGGCCCCGTTCCCCTACCAAAGCCAGAACCTGACGTTCCCGAATAAGCAAGCCGGCTTCGACCTGGCCGGCACGCTCACACTGCCCACTGGCAAGGGCCCATTTCCGGCCGTGGTGCTCGTGAGCGGCTCGGGCCCGCAGGACCGCAACGAAACCATCCTCGGCCACCAGCCTTTCTTGGTGCTGGCCGATTACCTCACCCGCCGGGGCTTCGCCGTGCTGCGCTACGACGACCGCGGCGTAGGCCAGTCGAAGGGCACATTTAAGGGTACCCTGACCACGGACTTCACCACCGATGCCCAGGCTGCAATGGCCTACCTGCGCACCCGCGCCGACATTCGCCCCCACCAGGTAGCGCTGATGGGCCACAGCGAAGGCGGTGCCATTGTATGGCAGACCGCGGCCCAGCCCGGCGGCCCCGACCTGGCCGTGTCGCTGGCTGGCCCCGGCCTGCCCGGCGATGCCGTGCTGCTGCGTCAGCAAAAGGACATAGCCCGCGCCCAAGGCGCTGATTCGGCCGCCATCGGGGCCAACTTCCGTCTGAACCACGCCTTGTTTGCCGAGTTGCGCCGCCAGCCCGCATCCCTGCCGGCGGTGGAGCTCGCGGCCAAGCTGGCTGCCGTCGCGCAGCAGCAACCTGGCCTCGCGGCGGCCACGGCGCAGCAGCTGGCCGGCATCTATTCTGGCCCTTGGATGCGGGCTTTCCTGACTTCTGAACAGGCCTCGTACCTGGCCAAGGTGAAGTGCCCCGTGCTGGCCCTCAACGGCACCAACGACCTGCAGGTAGCCGCCGATGAAAACCTGCCCGCCATTGCCCGCGGCCTGCAAGCCGCCCGCAACCGCGACGTGACCACCCGTGCCCTGCCCCAACTGAACCATCTCTTTCAGACCGACCCCGCCGCCAAAGCCGACTACGGCAACATCGAAGAAACCTTCGCCCCGGCCGCCCTGCAGATTATCGGCGACTGGCTGAGCGCGCACACCGGCGCGAAGGGTGTGGCCGGCCGGTAACTCGCCGGCCCTTGAACGGAAAGGCTGGTTGAATCAGTGCCTGATAAAGAACGTCATGCTGAGCTTGCCGAAGCATCTCTACCGCAGCAGTAATCCAGTTAATTGGGTTTACTATTGCGGTAGAGATGCTTCGGCAAGCTCAGCATGACGTTCTGTTTTCTTTCGACTTATGACGCCTTCTGCCGCTGCTACTTCGGTTTCGCCTGCCCTAGCCACAACGGCCCGCTTCCCGCGCGCGTTGCCATTCATCATCGGCAGCGAGGTGGCCGAGCGGTTCAGCTATTACGGCATGATGACGATACTGCCCACCTTTCTGGTGGCGCAGTTTTTCAACCCCACGCACAGCGAAGTTCTCACGGCCGGCGCCGAGGCTCGGGCCAATGCGCTGGTGCACTCGTTTTCGGCGCTGGGCTACGCGCTGCCGGTGGTGGGAGCGCTGCTGGCCGACTGGGTGTTGGGCAAGTACCGGGTGATTCTGTACCTCTCGATTCTGTACTGCTTCGGGCACGTCCTGCTGTCGGCTTTCAATGACGATTTGAGGGGGTTTCAGCTGGGGCTGGTGGTGGTGGCCGTGGGCATGGGCGGCATCAAGTCGAGCGTGACGGCCAACCTCGGCGACCAGTTCACGCCGGCCAACGCGGGGCTGCTGCCCAAAGCCTTCGGTTGGTTTCAGATGAGTATTGATGTAGGCGCGGCGCTGGCCACCATCCTCACGCCGCTGCTATACAAGTATTACGGGCCGGCCGTGGCTTTTGGCGTGCCGGGCTTGCTGATGGCTACGGCGGCGCTCACCTTCTGGGCGGGGCGGCGGCGCTACGTGCGGGTGCCGCCCACCGGCCTGCGCGCCGGCCTGCGTCAGACGCTGGGCGCGGGCGAAGACCGGGCCGCTCTGCGCCGCGTGGCCGTGGTATTCGCCTTCGTGCCCGTGCTCTGGATGCTGAACGAGCAAAGCTCCTCGGAATGGGTGCTGCAGGCCACCCACCTCAACCGGGAGCTGTGGCCGGGCTTCACGCCGCTGGCCGAGCAGCTGCAGCTGTCGGGCATTGTGTTCGGCATCGGGCTGAACCCCTTGCTGACCTACGGGCTCTATCCGGCCCTCAGCCGGCGCGGGGTAAAGGTTACGCCGCTGCGGCGCATGGGCACGGGCATGGTCATCGCGGCACTGGGCGTACTCATCGTGGGCGGCATACAAACCCAAGTCGATGCCGGTGGGCACCCTTCGGCCTGGTGGCAGATTCTGGCGTACTGCGTGCTGGTGGGCGGCGTCATCATGGTAGCCATTACGGGGCTGGAATACGCGTACACCCACGCCTCGCGGGCGCTTAAAAGCGTCACCACCTCGCTGTGGGTGCTCACCATCGCAGCGGCCAACTTTGGGCTGAGTTTGCTGAATGGCAGCATTGCCCGGGGCGGCTGGCTGGCCGGGCTGCACGGGGCCAATTTCTACTGGTTTTCAGTGGCCCTGATGGCCGTGAATGTGACGCTGTTTGCCTTGGTGGCGTCGCGGCTGCCCGAAAGAATCTATTTGCAGTCCGAGCCAGAAGCGGCGGCAGAGGTTTAAGTCAGAACGATGTAGAGACGCGACCCTTCGCGTCTCGGCGTTGCACGGCCCATGTGAGTTCTCTTTGTCGACTCCGTTCAACGACGAGACGCAAAGGGTTGCGTCTCTACATCGTTCACTCCCTTGCCCAACGCCCCGGAAACGGTGCGGCATTGCTTTATTACGGCTATGAAATTGGTAACCTTCACGCTGGCGCTGCTCCTCCTGCTCGGCCCCGGCCTCAGCCAGGCCCAGCGCCGGTTCGAGTTGGCCGACATTAGCCGGCTGGTGAACGTGAGCGACCCGCAGCTTTCGCCCGATGGCAAAAGCATACTGGTAGTGGTGTCGGGGCCCAACCTCAGCGCCAACCGGAACGAGGCAGAGGTGGTGCTGGTGGACGTGGCCAGCGGCCGGCAGCGGGTGCTCATCGGCGGGCGGCCCACGGTGAAGCAGCCGCGCTGGTCGCCCACCGGCGACCGGCTGGCTTTTTTGGCGCGTACCGGCACGGGCAAGGTGGCGCATACGCAGCTCTTCATACAAAACCTGGCCTCCGGCGAATTTCGCCAGCTGACCACGGCCAGCGAAAACGTGCAGCTCTATAGCTGGAGCCCCGACGGCACGGCCCTCGCCTACTCGGCTGCCGACGCACCAACCAACGCTGCCGAAGTGGCCCGGGGCAACGACAGCTTCGAGGTAGGCAACGGCAGCATGACCCTGACCGCGCCGCCGACACCCGACCACCTCTGGCTGGTTTCGGCTACCGGCGACGCGCCCGCCCGCCGCCTCACCACCGGCTCGCTCAGCTTACCCGACGATTCTCAGGCCCCTTTTGCCTGGGCGCCCGGTGGCCGCTCGTTGGCCTGCGTGCTGCGCCCCAGCGCCCAGACCGGCGACCAGGAAACCACGGTATACACGCTGGATGTGGCTTCCGGTGCCCTGCGCGAATTGCCCGGCACCCCGCACCGCGTCGACCTGCCCGCCTACTCGCCCGACGGCCGCTGGCTGAGCTACCAGACGCCCCGCGAGCCGCCGTTTTTCGAATCGTTGGAATTTGATGTGGTACCCGCTGCGGGTGGCCCCGCGCGCCACATCTGCCGCCCGCTCGACCGCAACCTGCAGCGCGCCATCTGGAGTCCCGACAGCAAGAGCCTGTTCGTGGGTGGCAACGACGCGGCCACGGTTGCCATTTGGCAATTGGGGCTGAATGGCCGGAGCCAGAAGCTGAACCTGGGCCCGGTGTCGCCCAACGGCAGCTACTGGGTCGAAATGGCGCTTGGTCGCCGCAACGCCGTGGCCCTCACCGCCAACGAGCCGGGCCGGCCAGCCGAGTTATACTACCTGGCCTCACCCGCCGCCGCCCCACGCCGCCTTACCGATTCCAACCACGAAACCGCCGCCCTGGCCCTGGGCCGCATGGAGGCCGTGGAGTGGCTGTCGGACAACCTGCGGCCCAATGGCATCCTGACGTACCCGCCCGGTTTCGACCCGGCCCGGAAATACCCGCTGGTGCTGATGATGCACGGCGGGCCATCCAATGCCTCGCGGGCGGCGTTTTATGGATTGGGGCAGGCGGTGGCTGCACACGGCTACGTCGTGTTTCAGCCCAACTACCGGGGCAGCGACAACCTGGGCTACACCTTCCAGCGGGCCATTCGGGATGATGCGGGGGCCGGGCCGGGGCGCGATGTGCTGGCCGGCATCGCCGAATTGGAGAAGCGCGGCTGGGTCGATACCAGCCGCATTGCGCTGTCGGGCGCTTCGTACGGCGGGTTTATGACGGCGTGGCTGCTGGGCGAGTCGCGCCGCTGGCGCTGCGCGGTAGCGGCCGCCTCGGTGGTTGATTTGCTGGACAGCTACAACCTGAGCGACAACAACGTTGCCAACGCCGGGCACTACGGTCCCTCACCCTGGCTCAGCACCGAAAACCTGGCGCACTACCGCGCGCAGTCGCCGCTGGCGCGGGCCACGCGCTGGCGCACGCCCACGCTCATCCTGCACAACGTGGGCGACTACCGCGTGCCCATCAGCAACTCCTACAAGCTCTACCACGCGCTGCAGGACCAGCACGTGCCGGTGCGCTTCGTGGCGTTTCCCATTGCGGCCCACATTCCCAGCGACCCCGTGCGCAGCGCCGAGTGGAACCGCCTGTGGCTGGACTGGCTCGACCGGTACCTGAAATAGAACGTAGTAGGGGCGGGGCCAGCTCCCACCCAGTTGTTTGCGTCATTACAATGATTTCGTTCACGACGGGCGGGGGCAGGCCCCGCCCCTACTACGTTCTAAATAAACCCCGCTATCCTTAGCTTACCCCCCATGAAAAGACCTTTTCAAACTGCCTTCCGACTGCTGCTGACTGGGCTTGCTTTGACCGCCCCATTGGCCGCTTCAGCCCAGAAAAAGCCGGCTACTGCCAAACCAGCCGCCAAACCCACCAACGCAATCAGCGCTATCCGCGAAGCCGACATCAAGCGCGACTTATTTGGGCTGGCCGGCGACCATTTTCGGGGCCGCGAGGGCGGCACGCTGGATGAGTTGAAGGCCTCGGTGTGGCTGGCCGACCAGATTCGGGCCACTGGCATGCTGCCGGCCGGCGACGACGGCACCTACTTTCAGTGGTTCAACCTGCAGCGCACCCGCCTGAGCAAAAGCAGCACGCTGCGCATTGGCACGCACGAGATTAAGCTGAATGAAACCGGCGCTGTGACCGCCCCCACCAACGCCAGCGTGAACGCGCCGCTCGTGTTCGTGGGCACCGGCTCGCCGGCTGAGCTGGCCAAGGTCGACATCAAAGGCAAGGCCGTGGCCGTGCAGATTTCGGGCGCGCCCACCGACGGCATCAGCTACCGACGCTACGTGTTTGGAAAGTTCAACGGGCAGGCTGGCGAGCTGGTGAAGGCCGGTGCAGTGGCGGTGGTATTTGTATCGGATGCGCCCTCGCAGGCGCTGTACGACCACTGGAGCCACACTTTTGAGCGGGGGCGCTACAGCCTGCCCGGTGCCAACAACACCAAAGTAGTGAGCACGCCGCCGGTGGTGTGGCTGCCCGCTAGCGCCGCCAGCTGGGTGCAGCAGGCCGGCCAGCAGCTCACCGCCGAGCTGAAAGTGGACAGTTTCCAGTATCCGTCCGTGAACATTGTGGCGAAAATGCCCGGCACCGATGCGCAGCTGAAAAAGGAGTATGTTCTGTTCAGCACCCACCAGGACCACGACGGCGTGCGCGCCCCCATTGCCGGCGACTCCATCTACAACGGGGCCGACGACAACGCCACCGGCTGCGCGGCCCTGCTGGCCATCATGCGGGCCTTCAAGCAGCAGCCCAGCCGCCGCTCGGCGCTGTTCGTGTACCAGGGTTCGGAAGAGCGCGGCCTAATTGGGTCCACCTACTTTTCGGCCCATCCCACGGTGCCGCAATCCAGCATCGTGGCCGTGTTGAATGCTGAAATGATGGGCCGCAACATAGCCGACAGCGCCGCCCTGCTGGGCTCGACGCCGCCCCACCTAAACTCGTCAGACCTCGTGAAAACCGCCCTGGCGGCCAACCAAGCCGGCCCCAAGTTCAAGCTCGACACCGAGTGGGACAAGCCCACACACCCCGAGGGCTGGTACTTCCGCTCCGACCACCTGCCCTACGCCCGCCTGGGCATCCCGGCCATTATGTACACCTCGCTGCTGCACGTCGACTACCACACGCCACGCGACGAGCCCAGCCGCATCGACTACGCCAAGCTCACGCGCATGACCACTTGGATGTACCTCACCGGCTGGGCCGTGGCCAACCGCACCGCACCACCGGCGCGGGAGCCCGGCTTCAAGCTGGAGCGGTAGCGTTGTACGGGTGGAACAGTCGACCCTCGGGCCGTTTGCGGAGCAGTCCGAATTGCTGCAGCTGCTCGATGTGGTGGTGCTCACAAACACCGCTACCCCTGATGGCCCGGTTCGGACACTGTGCTACCCCGCAGGGCATATCGCTGGGTTCGAACGTGTTTGCAGCATAGTAGGACTGTTGGCTGACGCCATAAAGCATCCACGCGGCGGGCTGTAGGTATGGTTCCTGCCGCCATTCTTCCACTATGATAGCCGGCACCTGAAACCCGTATTCACCGTTGCCAAAAGTCATTTCGCGGCCGGTTTGCCAAAACTGGCCACAGTGCGGGCATTGCAGCAGCTTTAGTTTGGCGGCGCCGCTTTCCGCCAGTAGCAGCAGTAGCTTCAGAATGGCTGGGGTGGCCTTGATACGCTTGTAGATGCTGCGGCGGTCGAGGTCGAACGCGCGGTATTGGGAGCAGGTGCATTCCATAACCCAAAGGTAGCTTTCGAGTAAATTCGCTGAGCCAGCCCGCTTCTGGCCAGGCGCGTGGGGCGGCCTCACAGAAGCCCCTCAGCCCTACTGGCTGTTGCGAATGAGCGCGGCGTAGAACTGCACCATCAGCGGGTAATTGGCCACGGCCAGCCGCTCGTTGTTGCCGTGGAGGCTCTCGATGCCTTCCTGGTTGATTTGGGTGGGCGAGAACCGGTACACGTTCGCGCTCAGGGCGGCATACTGGCGGGCATCGGTGGCCCCGGTCACCACGTAGGGCGCGACAATGGCATCCGGAAACACGCTCCGAATGGTGCGGTGCAGCCGCTGAAACGCCGCCGCGTCGGGGTTCGACACCGGCGAGGGCTCGCTGGGCTTCCCGACGATTTTGATGTTGATGTGCTCGTCGTCGATGATGCGGCGCACTTCGCGTACCACGCCGGCCACCGAGTCGCCGGGCAGCAGACGGAAGTTGATGGTGGCCGTGGCATCAATCGGCAGCACGTTTTCCTTGGCGCCGGCCCGGAAAATGGTGGGCGCGATGGTGGTGCGCAGGGTGGCGTTGGTCGAGGGCGTGGCCGCCATAATTTTCTTGACAATCGGGGCAAACAACCAGCGGTTGGCGAATACCAGCCGCTTGCCCAGCGGCACTTCCGATGCCAGGTAGTCGAGCAGGTGGTCGTCGCCGCCCTCCAGCCGCGCCGGAAACGGGTGCTGCTCCAGCTTCACCACGGCCGCCGCCACCGCGCCGATGCTCGTTTGAGCAGGCGGCATCGACGAGTGGCCACCCTTGCTGGTAGCCGTCAGCTCCAATGTGAGGTAGCCTTTTTCGCTGATGCCCACCAGCGCCACAGCCTTTTTAACGCTGGGCACCCCGTCGGTTTTCACCAGGCCGCCCTCATCAAGCACGAATTCGGCTTGGATGCCACGCTGATGCAGCGCGGCCGAAATAGCACCCGCGCCCCGCCGGCCCTGGCTTTCCTCATCGTGCCCGAAGGCCAGCAGCAGCGTGCGCGTGGGCCGGAAGCCGGTGCCGAGCAGGTACTCCACGGCTTCGAGCTGGGCCAGCACGCTGGCTTTGTCGTCGAGGGTGCCGCGGCCGTAGAGGTAGCCGCCGGCCTGCACCCCGGCGAAGGGTGGCCGGGCCCACTTGCTTTCGGTACCGGGCAGCACGGGCACCACGTCGTAGTGGCCCAGCAGCAGCACGGGCTTCAGCGCGGCATTGGTGCCAGGCCAGGTGAAGAGCAGGCCGTACTCGTTGAATTTTTCGAGCTTCAGCTGGGCATACACCTTCGGGAACGCCTGCTGCAGGTAGCGGTTGAACCGGCCAAACTGGGCCGTATCGGTCTGGGTGTAGTCGGTGGTCGACACCGTCGGAATCCGGACCGCACCAACCAGGCGGGCCAGCGCCGAATCGGGCAAGGCCACTGCCGGCGCGGCCGGCACCGCCCCCAGTTGATTCGAGGGCAGCCGCAGGGTATTGACCACTAAAACCACCAGCAGCACCACTAGTGTCACACCTAGCAGCCAGAGTATAAAACGCATATTTTCGCAGAAAACCAGGTTGGAAAGATACCGCCAAGGTAGGGCCGAAAGCCCGATTGCCTGAACCCATGCCTTGTTGGACCGAACAATCGGCCGACTCGCTGGTCTTGGCCCTGTTCCAGCTCCCTACTCCGACAACATGCGCCACCTCACCGCCGCCGACATTCAGGCGTTCGACAAAATCTACCGCCTCAACCTCGTCAACGGCCTGCCGGGTTTCAAGCCAGCCAACCTGGTGGGCACCGCCGCGCCCGACGGCCGCACCAACCTGGCCGTGTTCAGCTCGGCCCTGCACCTGGGCTCCGACCCGGCGCTGCTGGGCATCGTGACGCGGCCCACCACGGTGCCCCGCCACACCTACGCCAACCTCAAGGCCAGCGGCTGCTACACCCTCAACCACGTGCCCGAGGCCTTGGCTGCCCAGGCCCACTACACTTCGGCCAACTTTCCGGATGATGTTTCGGAGTTCGACGCCTGCGGCTTCACCGCCGATTTCCGCGACGGTTTCGCGGCGCCCTACGTGGCCGAAAGCGCCCTCAGCATCGGCCTGCGGTTGCTGGAAGAGCACCACATCAGCAACGGCACGGTGCTGCTGGTGGGTACCGTGGAGCACGTGTACTTGCGCGATGAGCTGCTGCGGCCCGATGGTACGCTGAACCTGGCCGCGGCCGGCACCGCCGCCATTTCCGGCCTCGACGGCTACCACGCCGTGCAGCTACCCGTGCGCTTCGGCTACGCCCGGCCAGGCAAGCTCCCAGTGGCGGAATAAGCGAGTAGCAGGCAGGCTAAGCGGAGAATACCTGCGGGTTTCGGACCGCCCTTAGTACACTGGTTTAGGCGCTTCAGGCACACGCTCATTCCGAGTCTTTAGTTCACTCGAATTGGTGCACCAAAAAAGCCCGCCTTCTTACAAGCTTGTCCTTACCCACATGTTAGAGCGGTGCGAGAACGGTGCGGGTAAGGACAAGCAACCGGAGGGCTCTGGAGCTTTTCTATGCCACTGCCCTACCTTCGCCCCTGCCGCCCAAATAGGGCTGGCCAAGCAGCAGGCGCCCGCAGTGGGCCGCTCAATTCAAGCAGTGCTGCGCGATTTTGCAAAACAAAAACTTGATTAAGAAGCGTTGAATATGGTACTTATTGCCAGTTGGGTGCTCTTCGGCCTGGGCATCGCCCATGTTCTATTTGGCATCATACAGTTTAAACCGCAATTTCAGGCTGCGATTGCGGAAGGCTTCGTCGGGAAGTTCAGTGAATCGGACGACCGAAGAGTTGCTTTCTGGTTCACCATTCTGGGGCCGCCTATTGCATTAATTGGTTTCGTGGCAATCCATTCAGTGGCCACCCAGGATTTTAGTCTCCTTAAAATAATCGGCTTTTCGCTATTGGGCACTGCCGTTGTAGGCGTGCTGGCATTTCCCAAATCGCCCCTTTGGCTGCTTTTACTCCTCTCGCCATTCTTTATTTTAGGGGGCTACGGATTGATTCACTAAACTAAAAATACATCATCTGTTTTTTCGTCGGGGTCATACAACTTCGCGGATAGGGCTTCCGCACCAAATTTCGCGGTTTTTAGCCCTATTTGACGGGTTGCCATTTTCTGCCAATCACAAAAAACGCCCTTCGTTTTGCTTCCACTGTGCAGAACCACTGAAAGCGCCTCCCAAAGCGGTTTGACAATGACAAAACAGCTCAAAAACCGCGGAATTTGGTGCGGAAGCCTTACTTATTCGTAAACAAGTCTCTTAACTAGCGGAGCCTGCTGCTGACAGCCGCTGCTGCACCAGCGCCATCAGCCCGTTCAAATCGGCCGCGTCCATTTCGGGCGCTTCAATAAAGGACGTCAGCGCCCCGCTCCCGCCCACCGCAAACGCGGCCGGCAGCGGCTCATTTTGCTTCGCCGGATAGGCCCGCACGAACTCGTCGCGGTGCAAAAACGCCACCGGCACGGGCAACGCCTGGACGAATTCCTTCCACTCGGGCCGCAGGGCGGTGGCCCCGTACGTGACGGCGCAGAGCGAGCACGGGTAGGTGGCCGGCGAAAGGATTTTGTGGAACAGGTCCTTCAGGCCGGGCAGCAAGCCGCCGTCGGCGTTGTACACGAAAAGCAGGCGTTGGGGCAGCGCATCCGAAGGCATGGACGCAAGTTACCAGCAGCGCCGGTTAGCCGCGGGCCAGCACCCACGAAGCCAGCAAGCAACCAGTGGCGACCATTAGGCCCACCAGCGGCGCCCAAAACCAGTACCGCTGCGCCAGGAAAACATAGAACCCGCACACGCCCAGCGTCAGCCAGGGCAGCACCGGGGAGTGCGTGTAGCGGTCGAACGACTGGAGGCCAAGCGCCAGCGTATTCGCTCCCACAAACATCATTCCGGCGCTGTGGCTGGCATGATTCCCAACCCAGCCCTGCCACACGGTGCTTTCGCGAGTCAGCACGGGCGAATCCTGCTCCATTTGCTGCCTGGTTTCAGCTTGGCGGGGGTAGAACTTCTGGCTGAAAAATGTAAGTACCAAATGGCAGCTGCCCAGCAGCAGCAGCATAAGGCTTCCGGCAATTAGCAGGACGTGGGCCATGTTAAAACAAAAAAGGGTTAGAAATTGAGGCATACCACCGGCGCTTTACGAGCCGGCCCTTGGCCACCGGCGCCGGCACGCCCCGAAGGAAATTTGGGCAGCCCGGCACCAACCACAGGCCCGCGAGGCAGTGCTCAAACGTGAGTGAAGGTCGGGGTGCAGCGGGGATTATGCTTCGTATTTTGATGGAAGGGAGGGCTTGCGCACCAAATATCAGGCATTTTGTAGTAGCCGGCGGAGGTACTCATTGTCATAGGCGGCTTGTTTGCGCTTTCGGTTGAGGCTGATGGGCTTTGGGTCCTGGGCCAGCAAGTAGAGGGCCGTTTGGCGTAAGATATTGGTGTTAAGGGCCGCATGGCCCGTTCGCAAGCGCGACTGGTCTTCCTTGAAGGTGAGGTCGAGTTGCCAGTGTAACTGGTTTTCGACGGCCCAGTGCCCCCGAACGAGGCGGGCGTAGACCGCCGGGTCGTGGTCCGTTAACGAGCTGAGGTAGAAGCGCTGGGTGCGGGCAACGCCCTGGCGGGTGTGCCGTTCTGTTTCCACCAGCACGAGCGTGCGCAGGCCCGGCCAATCGGCGCAGGCCTCGAGCAAGGCCAGGTCCTGGCAAATGCGCACCGTGCGCTGCTCCCCCCCGCCGTGGCCCTTGTAGACGCTGCGCCAAGTCGGCAGGTGGACGCTGCGGGCCAGCAGGTGCTCGCTGGCCTGCTCGTAGAGGGTTTTGGCGTTCTTTTTCAGGGCAATCACGTAGTCCGCCCCGCGCTCGACCACCTTGCCGACGATGTCCGGCTGACAGGCAATGGCGTCGATGGTCACGATGCTGCCGGCCACGTCGAGCAGGGCCGGAATCGCCGTTTTTTCGTTCGTTTTGGCCCCAATCTGCGCCTGTCCAAAACTCAGGTGGGCATCGGCCAGCCACACGCTGACGGTCCGCACCAGGGCATGGCGCTGGCCAGCGGGGGTGGTGGCGCGGTGTTCCTTGCCGTCGACGCACAACTGCCACCTGGCCAGCGACCCGGCGCAGGCCCGCAAGGTCTGCTCCAATTCGGTTGGGTTCAGGCGTTTGAGCAGCCTTTCTAACGTGTCTTCGGAGGGGATGCTGTTGGCAAAAGACAAGCCCAGTTCCGCCCGCAGAAAGGCGAGTCGGGCACGGCCGTAGTCGCAAATTTCCAGCAAATCGTCGCAGCTGGCCAACGTGCCGCACAGCAGCAGGGCCAGGATGTCAACCAGTTAGCCAGCGCGGGAGGTGGTGTTGCACCTGAGTTGGAGTCCGCCGCTGGCCCTGCGGGCCCCGCAGCGACCGGGCGGGGCCACGGGCAAGGGCGAGCCGGTGGCCGCGACCGCGGTGCGGGTCTGGGAGGCGCCGGCGGACGGCACGCCGGGGGTGGAGTAGCTGCTGCTCACCGATATGCCCGTAACTGGGTTGCCCCAGGCCCAGGCCGTGGTGCGGCAGTACGCCAGCCGCTGGCTCATCGAGGATTTCCACAAGGCCTTGAAGACGGGCCTGGGGGCCGAGCGCCTGCAACTGCAAACGGCGGCGCGCCTGTTCGCCGCCGTGGCCCTGCTCAGCGTGGTGGCCCTGGCCCTGGTCGAACTGCGGGAACGCAGCCGGCAGCAGCCCGAGGCGCCAGCCGAAACGGCCGGGCTCTCGGCCACCTACTTGCGCATTTTACGCAGCCTGCGTCCGCGGCCGCTGGTCACGGTACGCGACGTGTTTTACGCCCTGGGCGGGCACCTGGGGCGGACGGGCGATGGGCCACCGGGGTGGCAAACGCTCTGGCTCGGGCTCCTGAGCCTGCGCCAGCTCGTGACAGGCGTGCGCTTGGCGGCGCACCTGACCTTGGACGAGGACTAAAAAAAGCGCCGGCCTGCTGGCCGGCGCTTTCTAGCAAGATGTGGGTAAGGACAAGCTTATTACGAGGCGGGCTTTTTTGATGCTTAAAATGCACACTTTGGTTGATGAACATCCAGTTAGTAGTGCCTGTCTTAGGCGTCGTACTGGTCAGTGTTGCCCTGGTTGTGGGTTGGCTGGTGGTGCTCCCCCATGTAGTGCGGCGACTGCACGGCCCCAGTGGGATGGAACGGCGCCTGGTCTTCGTGATTCCAGTCGTGCTCTAATGAATCCGGTTTGGCCGAGGTGGAGCGCTGGGATTGCGCGTGTCCGTGGCGTGCTTTCTTCCGTTTTTTACTGCCGGCGGAGGCCAACGCCAGCACCCCGATGGCAACTCCCGCCACTGCTGCTGCTTTCAGCCAGGGGTTCACCAGCGGTGGTGGCACCGAAGTCACGCCGCTGCCGTTGGCAGTAGCAGGTTGCTGGGCGTAGCGGCCCACTTTGGGCCGCGCCACGGTGTCGAATTGTGCCACCAAAGTGGCCAGCTGCGTGCGCAGGGCATTGCCGTGCATGGCAATGCCGTGGCCGGTGGCGGCTACCTCCGGTTCCATGCGCGCCAGCAGCTCAACCGAAGCACGGGCCGCGTCCCAGTCGGGCGTGAAGTAGGCCGGCGGTCCGTGCACTTCCTGCTTTTGGGTGAGGGTGCTGAGGCCCGACTCGGCAAACACCGTGGTAAAGGCATCGCCCGCCACCAGCACTTTGTCGTGCTCCCGGAAAAACGACACGTGCCCGAACGTGTGGCCCGGCGTATGCACCCAGCGCCAGCCTGGCAGGCCGGGCACGGTGCCGTCGGCGGGCAGGGCCTGCACGCGGCTGCCAAAGTCGTAGGGCTGCTTGGGGTAGGTGAACGACAAGTAGGCCATCATGCCGCCGCCCACGGTGGGGTCGGGCGCGGGGTAGGCCGAGCGGCCGGTGAGGAAGGGCAGCTCCAGGGGGTGCGCGTACACCGGCACGTCGGGCCAAGCCTCGAGCAGCCCGTGCAGGCCGCCTACGTGGTCGAAATGGCCGTGGGTGAGCAGGATGGCGGTGGGCGGCGTATCAGCCCCAAACAGTTCCTGGGCGTGCGCCTTAATCTTGCCCGCCGAGCCGGGTAGGCCAGCGTCAATCAGTGCCCAGGGGCCTTGGGGCTGGTCGGGCGCGAAGGCGTAGTACAGGTTTACGAACACGTCGCGCAGCACGCTCAGACCGGGCACTACGGCAGTGAATGCGGGCATACTGGCCCGCGAGGCATCATTGGAAAGCATTGCGATGATAGAAAAAGTGAACGAACCGGGGCCCGCCAGCCGGCGCGGCGCTGATACTACGGTTCGTTCCGACCCCAAGGTTGGCCTTTGTTCATCATCGTTGGGCTTAGCCGGCGCCAACGGTTGTGCTTGGCGCCAACGCAAAAAGCCCGCTGCTTATCCAGCAGCGGGCTTTTCAGCATGGATGCACGTGCGTGCTATTTTTTTGGCTGCGCCTGCTCCACGTCGCCCATCTGGCCGCTGGCGCTCTGGCCGCCGGTGGCACTGGAGCCGGCCGGAGCCGAATCGAGCTTGTCCTGCACGGTGCCGTTCTTAATGCCAGCGGCCGAGCCGGTGCCAATGGGCGTGTAGGCTTTTTGCTTGTAATTAATGCTGTCGCGGTTCACATCGGCGTTGTGCCAGCCGGGAGGGTTGGTGAAGCCGTGTTGGAATTGCGGGTTTACGCCGGGGCTCCAGTTATAGTCGCAGGACGAAAGCGAGGCCGCCAAAGCGGTGCCCAGCAACAGGGCCAGGGCGGGACGGAGGGTAAGCTTCATGAAGTAGTGCTTGGAATTAGTTATGCAAAGTACGTTGATTTCGGACGGAAGGCCAACCTTATGGCGGTACTGGTGGTACTTTCGGAGGCGGGCCCACCCCTGCCCTGCTTGCTTATGTCCGATTCTGCTCCCAAGCCACCTTCCCGCTTCCGCCGTGCCCTGGGGGCCGTGGGCCGGGCTGCCCTGCTGCCCGTGCAGGGCGCCAGCTACCTCGTGCGGGCGGGCCAGGCGCACCAGCATTTTTTCCTGCCCGTGCTCAATGGCGCGCTCGGCGACCAGCTGGCCACCCGCTTCGACTCGCGGGCCATTCGCATGAGCTTTCGGCGCGGCGGCCACGACGTGGCCGTGGCCGACCTGGGCCTGGCCGAGCTCCACCAAAAAACCGTGGTGTACATCCACGGCCTGATGGGCGACGAGCTCATCTGGCAAACCGGCTTCCAGGATGCGCCGGGCAGCCGCCGCTACGGCCCGCGCCTGGCCGAAGAAACCCGCAGCCGCGCCCTGTACCTGCGCTTCAACTCGGGCCTGCACCTCTCCCAAAACGGCCGCGAGCTCAACCGCCTGCTCACCGAGCTGGTCGAAACCTGGCCCGATGCCATTGGCGAGCTGGTGCTGGTGGGCCACAGCATGGGCGGGTTGATTATTCGCTCGGCAGGGTATTATGGGAATAAATTAATAATTAACAATGAAGAATTAAGCTCAAAGTCAACGCAAGAAAGCGCGCAATTCTCAATTACTAATTCTCAATTATTAATTCAAAACCAAGCGCCCTGGCTGGCCCATTTGCGCTCCATCTTCCTTATTGGCACGCCCAACGATGGCTCGTGGCTGGAGCAGAACTCGCACTTCACGGCCCGCCTGCTGGAGCGCATCAACCTGTTTCCGACGCGCTTTCTCAGCAAGGCCCTCAACCAGCGCAGCAACGGCATCAAGGACCTGCGCTACTCCATTCTGGTGGATGAGGACTGGCAGGACGCTCACGCCAACGACTTCATGCCGCCGCGCACGCCCGTGCCGCCGCTGCCCGGCGTGCAGTACCACATTCTGATGGGGTCGTGGCTGCGGGCCACCCGGCCCTCGGCCCTGCGCGAGTATTTCGGCGATGGGCTGGTGGGCCACGGCAGCGCCCGCGGCCACGCCACTTTTGGCGATGAGGCGGCAATGCCCGCCGGTGCCAGCGTGCGCACTGCCGTGTTCAGCCAGCAGCACCACGGCGGCCTGCTCACGCATCCGGAGGTGTTTCAGTACCTCAAGCAGTGGAGTTAGCCACTTGATTATCAACAAAAAGCCGGGCCACCATCTCGACGAAGGTGGCCCGGCTTACCGAAGCTGCAGAAGCACTAGCGGCTGGCGCTGGCTCAGGTAGTGGAGCCCGTGGTGGAGCCCGACGTAGTGCCGGACGTGCTGCCCGAAGTAGTGCCGCTGGTAGTAGAGCCCGAAGTGCTGCCACTGGTAGAGGTGCCGCTGGTGGACATTCCGCTGGTGGTGCCGGACGTAGTGCTGCCACTGGTAGAGCCTGAAGTAGAGCCCGAAGTAGAACCACTGGTGGAGCCGCTACCGGCATTTTCGGATGTGCTGCAGGCACTAAACATACCAAGCGACGCGCTAAGGAGCAGGCCGGCCAAGGCGAAGGAACGTTTGTTTTTCATGGGGTTTGGAAAAAGAAAAAGAATAGATTCGCTCACAGAGCTTGTCTGGTTATACGGGCAGTAGCGGCGCGAAATACCCGTATTTAGCTCAGCATAAACACGTAAATCGACTACTTACTGGCCCAAAGCCTTAGGGCTTGACTGGTTCACAGTCGCACAGCACCTCGCGCGTTGGCCGCGAAACCTGGTAGTTGGGCAGCGAAACCTCTTTCATGTACACCACCGATAAGTGCCGAAGTGGCGCGTGGGCCGGGTTTTCGTGCCAGATGCGCAGCAGGTAGTTGCAGTAGTAGGGCCGCATCCAGGCATTGTTCACGAAGAGGATGTTTTCGGAGTATTTGCGCCACCGGTCGTTTTTGAACAGTGCCACCACCGATGCCGGTTTGGCGTAGCGCATGGGAGCACCGCTCCGGTTCAGGTCGAGCACGCGGCCGGTATTGGTCGTGCCTTCCAGTATGTACCAGCCATCGTCTTTGAACACGGCCGGCGCAAACATACCCCAGTGCTGGTCGACCCGAAACAGGTAGCCGAACCAGCGCACCGGGGCTGCCATCAGGTGGCCGGCGGGGCGCAACACGGCCACGTCGTCGAGGTTCCACCAGCACACATAGGCCAGCACAAGGCCCACAAACGTGTTGCTCACGGTGCGCGCCAGTCGCCGCCCATCCGCGGTTGAGGGCCGGGTCCGCTCCAGGCGTAGGCGCCACGGCAGTGGCCAAGTTGGCAGCGACGGGCACCAGCGCCGGGTGCGCGCCGCGTGCGGGGCCGCGCGGGCCGTCAGCCAGTCGAGGGCCATTGGCGGCAGCAAGCCCAGCACCGACGCCATGTTGATGATGAAGAACAGGCCTACATATAGCGTGAAGCTGATACTCAGGTGGAAGCCAAACAGCACACCGACTACCAGCAGCCGCCACCACTTCACCCCAACCGGAATGAATAAGGCAAACGGCAGCAGCAGCTCGGTGTAGTAGGCGGCAAACGTGAGGAAGCGCAGCAGCGCCGGGTAAGGGTACAGCAGGCGGCCGCCGGGCAGCAGCACCTGGTCGAGGCTGAAGGCGTAGTACAGCGCCGTGCCCGTTTTGGTCCACTCAGGGCCGTTTTTCAGCAGCGCGGTGCACCAGTACAGCAGGGCCAGCTGCACCACATAAGCCACTGTAGCGGCGCTGAAGTAACCGAGTTGCGCGGGAGCAGGCCGGCTGCGCGCATCCCAGGACCACACCCGGCCCCAGGGCAGAAACATGCCCCAGAACAGCAGCATGCGCAGCAGGTCGTCGCCGCCCTGCCCAATAAGCGGGTTGCGGTTCTGCAACGAGACCAGCAGTAACCACGAAGCTACCGTAGCCAGCCGCGTGTGGTAGCCCAGCAACATGGCAACTGCCGCTGCCGCTGCTACCGCAAACAGCACCGCCTGTGCCTGCCACAGCCCGCTGGCGGCATGCAGCGAAAACTGGTAGGGCGTCCAGGCGTGGTCCATAAGTGCCGACACCGGCAGCACGCCCACGTTGGCGTAATGCGCTTCCAGGTCGGTGCTTCGAATGGCCAGGTCGAGCAGGATAACGGCGGCCGTGGCCACTCGTAGCAGCGCCAGCGCCCGCAGGTCGAGCACAAACGAGCGCCGCAGTACTCCCCAGAAGCCGGTTCGCTGGTGGGGAACCAAGGCTACGGGCTGTGCCGGTGCTTGAGAAGTTGGCGAGGAGAGCAGAGTCATATGGCCATTCTGGACAATCTATTACAAACCCGCAGAAAGCCAGGCTCCGGCCCGTGAGTGACAGAGGCCAGGCGTCTGGCTTCCTTCTCAACGGCCGAAGCCTGGCTTTCTATGGCCGCATTAACCATGATGCAGTATTTGGCTGCACCATAGCCAGCCAGAATCCTCGCGGGCCCGGCAGCGCAGTTAGCGCGTGGTGGAGCCGGAGGTGCTGCCGCCTGCCGTAGTGCCCGAGGTCGACGTGCTGCCGCCCGCCGTGGTACCCGAACCCGACGTGCTGCTGCCCGTTGCGCCCGAACCAGACATGCCACCGCCAGCCGTGCTGCCCGAACCCGAGGTGCTGCCGGCGCCCGCCATGCCGCCCGTGGTACCGGCTGTGCTGCTGCCCGTGGTGCCGCCCGCGGTGGTGCCGTTGCTCGAGCCCATGTTGTCGGGTGAGCTGGTGCCACTATCCGAAGTCATGCTGCTCGAATCGCTGCTCATGGTGCTGGACGATTCGGTGGTGCTACCCGAACCGCCGTTGCCGGACTCGCCAGAGCCATTGCTTGAGCAGGAGCTCAATAACGCTGTGCTCAGGGCAAGCGTGAAGAGAGAAGCACTTATTCTTTTTCGTAAACATCAGGATAAGGTGGTTGGTTTGCATAGCTATACGGGCTGAGAAGTGGCACAACGGCGGAATAAACCCGTATTTTCTTCGGTACAACTACGTATACGTACCCTTGAAGCACCGCTTTGGGGGCTGGCTCCCAACCCCTCGTTCACCCGGCCGTTATCCGAATTCCCTTAGGCTTATTCCCGCATGACTAGTCCTGCTGCTTCTGCGCTTATCCTCTTCGACGGCGTGTGCAACCTTTGCAACGGCTTCGTGCAGTTCGTCATTCAGCACGACCCGACGGGCCGGTTCCGGTTTGCGGCGCTGCAAAGTGCGGCGGGGCAAGCCGTGCTGGCTACTCACGGCGCCGATGCCGCCGCCATTGCAGCCGAGCCCGAGTCGGTGCTGCTGGAGCTCGACGGCAAACTGTACTCGCACTCCGACGCCGTGCTGCGCATAGCGCAGGAGTTGGGCGGGCCGTGGCGGTTGCTGCTACTGGGCCGCCTGCTGCCCCGGGCCTGGCGCGACGCCGCCTACCGCTTTGTGGCCCGGCACCGCTACCGCTGGTTTGGGCGGCAGGAAAGCTGCTGGCTGCCCACCCCCGAACTCAAAGCGCGCTTCTGCTAGCGGCGCTTCGTCCAGGCCGTGGCGCGCTGCAGTTCGGCTTCGTACACGCGCTGGCCGAGGTCGCGCAGAAAGGGGAAACCGATGCGGTCGTATTCGTACTTATCGTCGTTCAGCACGCCGTCGACATTCACGTACAGCACGGCGCTGAGCAGGAATTCGACGCCGTGGGCTTCGTCCTGCACGTAGGCATTGTCGATGAGAAAGCCGTAGGCCTGGCCGATTTTATTGAACACCCGCACGCCCAGCGGCAGCGCGGCCAGGCCGGCCCCACCCAGCAGAAACTTGACGTAGGTGTCGGGGTAGTGGGCCACGTCGTAGCACGGGTGGCGGCTTTCGCGCGGCAACTCCGACAGTGCCGCCCGCAGCCGCGCGTAGTCGTCGGGGGCCAGGCGCAGGCGGCGGGCGGCGGGCACGCTTTCGGGGAATAGAATGGTGCGTAGCAGCTGCTGCTGGTCGGGCAGCGAAAAGGCGTTTTTCTGGCTAAAATCCATGGGACCAGTTATTTGCTGGTTGCCGTTGAGGTAGGCCTGCCCAATACCCTCCTCGCGCAGCCCAAGCCGGGGCCACGCGCCACTAAAGTAGCCGGCCGGCTGTGCATACAGGAGCTGGGTAGCGGCCGTATCGGCGAAGAAGCGCACGGGGTTGCTGTGGCGGCTGCCGGGTTCCTGGTCGCCCACCGACAGGCGGTGCAGCAGGCGGCTGTGGCGCAGACCCAGGCGGGCCAGCTCGCGGTTCAGCTCCCCGGGCCCCACAAATTCGTAGAGTCGATTGAAAGCGTCGTTATCACTCACGATTAGCGCTTTGCGCACGTAGTTGCCTATCGTGGGCCGGCCGCTGGCGCTGCTGGTGTCGCGCCGCACCCGCGACTGGGCCGCGAAGGCCGAATCCGTCAGCATCGGCGAGTCGGGGCTGAGGCCGGGAGATTGCGCGCTCAACGCCCGCAGCTTTTGCAGGGCCAGCGCAGCCCCGGCCAGCTTCACGGTGCTGGCCGGGTAGAAGTATTCTTGGGGCCGTACCCGGTAGCTATAGGAGCGAAAGTGCGGCTGGCCCGCCGCATCGCGTCGGATGCGGGTGTAGAGAATCTGTAGTTGGTAAGCAGCGGGGCGGGCCAGCACCCGGCCCAGCCCAACTGTGTCGTGGCGTAGCACCTGGCGTAGGGCATTGGCCCTGCCTTGGGCACCGGCCTTCACGGTGCCAGCCAGCAAGAGTAGCAGTAGCAGCCCGCGCATCAGGGAAACAGGAAGAGCATCATGCGGCCAAATATAACAGGATGGGCCGGGGCCGTTGGTCCCGGTTTAGCGGGCGTTGGTGTAATAAAATTCCAAGCCGCGGGGCAACGCCATAGGTTTGTCGCAGCCTATTAGAGCAGCTAAGCTGCAATCGGCAGACCGTCTTTTTTCTTCTTCCCTTTTTCCCTTTCCACATGAAAAACCCTTTCTCTTTCTCCTTATCGACTCCCCGCTTGCTGGGCACGGCACTGGTCCTGCTGCTTCCGGGCCTGGCGGCGGCGCAGGCCCCGGCCATCCCCAACAGCAGCTTCGAAAGCTGGCAGCCCCGCGCCGGCGAGGAGGCCCCGGATGGCTGGCAGACCAGCGACGACATTGTAGAATTCCTCACCCAGCAGCGTACCCCGACGGGTACCGTTACCAAAGCCCCTGACGCTCAGCAGGGCACCCTGGCCGTGCAGCTGCAAACCCGCACCGTGCCGGGCCTGGGGCAGATTTCGGGTGATATTATTCTGGGCAGCTCGCTGCACGGCGGCGTCGACGACCTGCCCGGCGGGTTGCCCTGCACCGCCCGACCGGCCGCCCTCGAGTTCTACTACCAAATGAAGGGCAACGTGGCCGATTCGGCCGCCGCGCTGGTCCGCCTCACCCGCAACGTGAACGGCACCGCCGAGCTGGTGGCCGAAGCCCTTTTTATGGTGCCGGCCCAGACTTCGGCCTACACCCTGGCCCGGGTGCCCCTCCACTATTACTCCTCCCTCACGCCGGATTCGGTGATGCTGCGCTTTACGTCGGGCTCTGTCGATATCCGCACCGACGGCACCACGCTGCTGGTTGACAATATCTCGTTGACGGGCACGGTGCTGGCTGCGCGCGGACCAGCTAAGACGGCCTCGCTAGCCGTGTGGCCCAATCCCAGCCCCGACGGCCGCTACCGCCTCGGCAGTACTGAGCCGGCCCTGTTGACGGCCCCGCTGGTAGTGCTCGACGTGGCCGGCCGTACCGTGCACCGCGAAGCGGCGCTCCGCCCGGGTTTGACAACCGCAGAACGTTTCCTCGACCTGGGCGACCTGCCAGCTGGCGTGTACACCGTGCAGGTGCAGGCACCAACGGGCGTCATTACCCGCCAGCTTATCCGGTAGCTACTTACCTCCCGCAGTCGTTCCTGCGCCCCACCCACTGGCCCCTTGGCCCAGCGGGTGGGGCGCTTGCCTTAGCGGCCGGAATGGCGACTGTTGCGGGCGTTGGTACTCGAAAACGGGGGGTTGGTGTAATATTCTTTGGGTAGCAGGGGCGCCGGGCGAGGTTTGTAGCATCCGAACGCCGCCGGACTGGCCCGGCTCCTTTTCCACCATTCACCTTTTTTCTGCAATGCGTACCTCCTCCTCCTTCCGCACTTTCCTGCTCATGGCCAGCCTTGGCACCGCACTTACTGCCCGGGCGCAAACCGCCCCGGTGCCGGCCAACGCTACTGCTCCGGCTGCCCCAGCGGCGGTGGCGCCCGAGTTCCAGCGCACCACGCTTCTCAAGTTCGGTACGGTGCTCACCAACCGCACCCTCAGTGGCATTGGCCAAATCGTGCCAGTGCCGCTGCAGCTAGGCATCGAGCGGCGCCTCAGTTCCAAGCTGGCTATTACCGGTAGCCTGGATGCCTTAGGCATAGCGGGCCGGGTACGCCCGTTCGCCAATAGTGAGTATGGTTTTCGGGTCTTCAAGCTGGGGGCTGAGTTGGGCGTACGGCGCTACTACCGCGCCGATGCCCACCCCATCACCAGGGCCTACGGCGGCAACTACGTGGCGCTAAATGCCCGCGCCGAAGCTTTCCCATATTTCGGCCAGCTGTATCCCGGTGGGCTGGGCCTCAGTGCCCAGTGGGGCATGCAGCGCCGCCTCGGCAGCCACGGCCTGGTCGATGCGTTTGCCGGCCTTGGGGCCGAAACCGTGCCTTTGCTCTGGAGCGGGCTCGGAGTACGCTTGCCCGTATCGGCCACCGTGGAGCTGGGCGTGCGCCTGAGCCTGGTCCGCTAAGCTGGCGGGCCCGGTCTCCGCGTTCAACCTACGTCTGCTGCCCCGTTTTTATGAACACCTTTGCGCTTTCGCCGCCTGCTCCCGCTTTTTCTATGCCCCTTCCCCTGGCCCGTGTCAAAACCGTTCTGATTCATGCAGCAGCCTGGTTGGGGTACTACACCTACGAGGTGTGCTTCCTGATAATGATGAAGGAAAGCGTGCCCAGCCCGGGAACGTCCCTGCTCACCTGGTCGCTGAACGCAGCGCTGGTGTACAGCAACGCGTTGTGGCTGTTTCCCCGCTACCTGCTCAAACGGCGTTATGCAGCCTACGCGCTGGGCCTGTTGGGAGTGATGCTGACTTTTGGCGCAATGCGCTACGGCATGCACTTCTACCTGCTGCCAAGCCTGGGCTTAAAGGTTGAGCCGCTCTACACACCCGCTTTTCAGCCATTCATAGCAGGCACCTACTACCGGGGCACCATTTTCCTGGGCTATAGCCTGCTGTATGCCTACGCCTCGCACTCCATTGGGCTGCTGCGGCGGCTGCGCGAACAGGAACACCAGCTGCGCCTGCAGGAGCGCAGCCTGCTCGAAGCCGACATCGCCTTTCTGAAAAGCCAAATCAACCCGCACTTCCTTTTCAACGCCCTCAACTTCCTCTACGCCCAGGTCTACCCCCTCTCCGAGCCCACGGCCAAGAGCGTGCTGCTGCTCTCCGACATCATGCGCTACGCCCTGCACGAGGGCAGTGAACACGGCAAGGTGGCCCTCGACAAAGAAGTGCAGCACCTGCGCAATTACCTGGCTCTAAGCAAGCTGCGCTTCGGCGACCAGCTGCAGGTACAGTTTGATACCGAGGGCAGCACCCGGTTTTTGCTGGTGTTGCCGCTGGTGCTCATCAACTTCGTCGAAAACTGCTTCAAGCACGGCGAACTGTTCGATGCCGCGCACCCGGTGCTGCTGCGCCTGGACCTGCACGAAAACCAGCTCACCTTTTTCACCCACAACCGCAAGCGCACCGGCCCCGTCGAGCACTCCACCGGCATCGGCCTGGAAAACACCCGCCGCCGCCTTGATGCCGTCTACCCCGGCCGCTACGAATTGCGCGTCATCGACGAGCCCACCGCCTATTCTACCTACCTGCACCTCACGCTCTAAGGCCGCTGGGTCGTTACCACGCTCCTTCCGCCATGCGTTTACTTGCGCTTTCGCCGCCAGCCTCCGCTCTTGCTATGCGTTTTTCTGTTGCCCGGGCTCACACCGTGCTACTTCATGTGGCGGCGTGGCTGGCCTACTACACCTACGAGGTTATTCAACTGCTGGTGATGCAGGCCCCGTTGCCGGGCCTGCGGCCTTCGCTGCTTACCTGGTCGCTGAACGCCGCGGTGGTGTACCTCAACGCCCTGTGGCTATTCCCACGCCTGTTTCTGACGCGGCGGTACCTGGCCTACGCGGGCGCCTTGGTGCTGCTGCTCGCGGCGTTTTCCCTCACACGCTATGGGCTCACGCGCTACGTGCTCACGCACCTCGAGCCGAAGGCGGCAAAAAGCCTTGCCAATATGCACCTCTACACGGTTCAAACGCTGTACCGGGGCACGTTTTTCTTGGGCTTCAGCATATGCTACGCCTATGGCCGCCACGTCGTTGGCCTGGCCAACCGCCTGCGTTTGCAGGAGCGCAGCCTGCTTGAGACCGACATCGCCTTTCTCAAAAGCCAAATCAACCCGCACTTCCTTTTCAACGCCCTCAACTTCCTCTACGCCCAGGTCTACCCCCTTTCCGAGCCCACGGCCAAGAGCGTGCTGCTGCTCTCCGACATCATGCGCTACGCCCTGCACGAGGGCGGCGAACAGGGCAAGGTCATGCTCGAAAAAGAAGTGCAGCACCTGCGCAACTACTTAGCCCTAAACAAACTCCGCTTCGGCGACCAGCTGCAGGTTGAATTCGACGTGACCGGCAGCACCGACTACCTGCTGGTTCTGCCGCTCGTGCTCCTCACCTTTGTCGAAAACTGCTTCAAGCACGGCGAGCTCTTCGATGCCGCCCACCCCGTGCGGCTGCGCCTGACCGTGCACGACAACGAGCTGGAGCTGCTCACGAGCAACCGCAAGCGCACCGGGCCCGTCGAGCACTCCACCGGCATCGGCCTGGAAAACACCCGCCGCCGACTCGACGCCGTCTATGCCAACCGCTATGAGGTGCGCGTCGTCGACGAGCCCACCACCTATTCTACCTACCTGCACCTCGCCCTGTAGGGTCGCCGGGTTAGTACCGCTCTCCTTCCACCATGCGTTTACTTGCGCTTTCGCTGCCAGCCTCCGCTCTTGCTATGCGTGTTTCTGTTGCCCGTGTTCGTACCGTGCTTGTCCACCTGGCGGTGTGGCTGGCCTACTACACCTACGAGACGCTCTTTGTGCTGATGATGCAGGCCCCGTTGCCGGGCCTGCTGGTCTCGCTGCTGACCTGGTCGATGAATGCTGCGCTGGTGTACCTCAACGCCCTGTGGCTGTTTCCGCGACTCTTTGCGCGCCAGCGCTACTTGGCCTACGCGGGCGCGCTGCTGCTGCTGCTCGCGGCGTATTGCCTCACGCGCTACGGGCTGATTCGCTATGTGCTGGTGTACCTAGAAGACAAGGAATCGCACTACGATGCTCCTTTTAAAATTCTGGCAGTACAATCGATATACCGGGCCACGTTTTTCCTGGGCTTCAGCATGGGCTATGCCTATGCCCGTCACGCCATCGGCCTGGCCAACCGCCTGCGCCGGCAGGAGCGCAGCCTGCTCGAAGCCGACATCGCCTTTCTCAAAAGCCAAATCAACCCGCACTTCCTCTTCAACGCCCTCAACTTCCTCTACGCCCAGGTCTACCCCCTCTCCGAGCCCACGGCCAAAAGCGTGCTGCTGCTCTCCGACATCATGCGCTACGCCCTCAACGAGGGCGGCGAACAGGGCAAGGTGATGCTCGACAAAGAGGTGCAGCACCTGCGCAATTACCTGGCCCTGAACCGGCTGCGCTTCGGCGACCAGCTGCAGGTCGAATTCGACGTGACCGGCAGCACCGATTACCTGCTGGTTCTGCCGCTGGTGCTCCTCACCTTTGTCGAAAACTGCTTTAAGCACGGCGAGCTGTTCGACCCGGCCCACCCCGTGCGGCTGCGCCTGACCGTGCGCGACAACGAGCTGGAGCTCCTCACGAGCAACCGCAAGCGCACGGGGCCGGTCGAGCACTCCACCGGCATCGGCCTGGAAAATACCCGCCGCCGACTCGACGCCGTCTACCCCGGCCGCTACGAACTGCGCGTCATCGACGAACCCGAAACCTATACCGTCCACCTGCACCTTTCGCTCTAGTGATTTCCTGCCTGATTGTTGACGATGAGCAAGCCGCCATCGATATTCTGCGCCAGTACGTAGAAAAAACGCCGTTCCTGACCCTGGCCGGCACCACCACCAACCCCATCGAGGCCCTGCGAATAGTGGCTACCCAGCCCGTCGATTTGGTGTTTCTCGACATCCACATGCCCCAACTGTCGGGCCTGGAGGTGCTGCCGCTGCTGCGCGGCAAGTGCCAGGTCATCTTCACCACGGCCTACAGCGAGTTTGCCGTGCCGGCCTTCGAGCTCGAAGCACTGGACTACCTGCTCAAGCCCATTGCCTTCGAGCGCTTCCTCAAGGCCAGCCAGAAGGCGCTCAAGGCCCAGGCCCCGGTGGCGCTGCCCATTACACCCGCCACCCTGCCCGACGACTACATCTTCGTGAAAGGCGACAACAAAGGTCACATGCGCAAAGTGGCCTTCAACGACATTGTGTACGTGGAGGGCTTGAAGAACTACGTGTCCATCTACACCGAGCAGGAGCGCATCGTCACGCTGCTCAACATGAAGGATTTGCAGGAGCGCCTGCCGGCCGCCCAGTTCATGCGCGTGCACAAGTCCTACATCGTGTCGCTCGACAAAATCAAAGCCCTCGACGGTAACCTGATTCTGTTTCGCGACGGCAAAGCCACCGCGCCACTTGGCGACACCTACCGCCGGGGTTTCTTCGAAGCGCTGCAGCGCCACGTGGTGGGCGGCAAAAGCGCCGAGTAGCTCCGGCGGCATCTCACCCCAAATGCCCGGTTCGTCCTTCTTTTTGCCGGGTTGGTGTAATATTCTGGCAAGCCGCCATTGCGCCGGCTAGGTTTGCTTCGGGTTCAGGCAACGGCCAAACCCACTCCCTGAAAACGGCTTTTCTCACCTTTCCTTTCTGCACCATGTCCTTCCTTTCCACTTCGCTCCGGGCCTCGCTGCTGCTGCTACTGCTAACAGGTTCCGGCCACGCGGCCCGGGCTGCCGGCCCGGCGCCGTGCACCCCCATCGTGGCCAAGGCTGCGGTGGCGGCACCGGCCGCGCCCGGCCAGCAGGAACCCGCTGCTACCCCGGCCAGCCCGCCCGCCACCGCCCCGCAGCTCACGCTGCAGCTTGGCCCGCTGCAGCTGCGCTACTTGGCCCACCTCGACCACCCCACCCTGCTCGACCACCTGCTGTTCCGCTCGCGGCTGGCCGCGCTGGCCCGGCAGGTAGCCCGCGGCAACGGCCCTCGGCTGCCCTTTTAGCGCGGGCAACCGGGCTTTGCTGACTCCTCCTTTCCTTTTCACCGCTCCACCCTCATGCGTCACCGTTCCTTTCTGCATCTTGCCACGGCCCTGCTGGGCATCGTGTTCGTTTTGTTCAGCAGCGCCTGCGCTAAAAAAGACGACGTTGCCCCGGCCCCGGCTACTACGGGCCAGCTGGCGGGCACGCTGAGCCCGGTGGGGTCGGCCAGTGCGGTTACAGCCACGGCGGCGGATGGCCGGACCCAATCGGCAGTGCCGGATGCCATCACCGGGGCGTTTGCCTTTACCGCGCTTGCCCCCGGCGCTTACCAGTTGAGGGCCACGCCGGTCGTCGGCTTCAACCAGCCCGACGCCCTGCTCCTGACGGTGACGGCTGGCACCACCACGACTGGCAACTTTCGCCTGGTTCGCGACGGACGCATTCACGGCACCATGACCTGGGAGCAAAACGGCACCACGTATTCGGCAGCTACCTTCTACGGCGATATTACGCAAAGCTTTTTCTCGCTGGAAGGCAACACGCCGTTTGACCAGGCCGGACGGAGTCAAAACGTGAATTTTGTGCTGCCCTTCGCAGTCCGCGGCAATGCGACGCCTTTCACGGGCGCGGGCACCTACCCCGTGGGCACGGCCGAGTATCCTTGGGCCGGGTGCCAGTTCTACACCCGCAACGGGCCCTTCGACCAATACACCACCGCCTACGCGGGCCGGCAGGTGGGCCAGGTTGTGGTCACGCGCTACGACTTAGTGGCCCGTGTCGCAACGGGCACCTTTAGCTACGTAACGTTCCTGAATCTCAGCAATTCCGGCACCCCTACCCCCGACCAAACCATCACCAACGGGCGCTTCGACATCACGTTCTAACTTTTCCTTTTCACATTTCCTTCTGTGGCCCAGTGCCGCCCGGCCCAGCTCTCGCTGCGGCCCGCAACTGGCCCCTACCAGCCTGCTCTACCAGCCCGCCCAACCCCGCAAAAAAGCCGCTCACTGAGCGGCTTTTTTGGCTTTGCACCCATGGGCGTTGCAGCGCCTGCGCCCGGCTGCACAACCTCAGAAATGCACCTGCTCAGCCCGACGCAGCCAGGCTTCGTCAATCGAAGCACCCAGGCCCGGCCCGGTGGGCATCTCAATCACGCCGCCCGGGCAGTAGCGAAAACCACCCACCACGGGGTCGGCGGTGAACATAAGCGGGGTATCAAAATCGCAGTGGTGGATGGCCGGGTTGCTCAGGGCCAAGTGCGCGGCGGCCGTCATGCCCAGCCGCGATTCCAGAAAGCCACCCACCTGCAGCGTGAGGCCGGCGGCCTGGCCCAGCTGCGCAATTTTCTGGGCCCGATGAAAGCCCGACGACTTGCCCAGCTTGATGTTCAGCATCTGGCAGGCCTGCAGTTGGATGAGCCGGGCGGCGTCGTGCTCATCGCCGCAGCTTTCGTCGGCCATAATAGGGATGGGCGAGGCCGCCCGCACCTGGCTCAGCTCCATGAAGTGCTGGCGCAGAATGGGCTCCTCGCAGTGCTCGATGTTGAAC
The DNA here is from genome assembly GCF_039539585.1 of Hymenobacter glaciei. Lineage (NCBI taxonomy): Bacteria > Pseudomonadati > Bacteroidota > Cytophagia > Cytophagales > Hymenobacteraceae > Hymenobacter > Hymenobacter glaciei. Next base: position 136,773 of record NZ_BAABDK010000016.1, read on the forward strand.
TCGCCCAGCGCCTGCAGCACGGCAATGGCGTTGGCGGCCGTGCGCCAGCCCTGGTTGGCATCCACGCGCAGCGGGTGCGTGGGACCAATGCCCGCCCGAATAGCCCGAATGCGAGCCACATCCTCCTCCAACGTCCCGCCCAGCTTCACCTTGATGGCCGGGAAGCCTTCCCGCTGAAACTGTTCGGCATCGGCTCGCATTTTGGCGGCCGGGCCTAGGCTCACAGTCATGTCGGTGGTGAGAATCTTGTTGTTGCTCCCGCCCAGAAACGCATACAGCGGCAGGCCCGCGTGCTGCGCCGCAATGTCGTGCAGGGCAATATCAAAGGCGCTTTTGATGCTGCAGTTGCCGTAGATGATGCGGTCCATTTCGGCGAGGTTGCCGGCCAGGTCCAGCGCGTCGCGGCCCCTCAGCGCGGGCGCGAAGTACTGGCCCACCACAAAGCAGGTATCCACGCTCTCGCCGTTGATGGTGAGGAAGGGGCTGCACTCGCCGTAGCCGATGTGGCCGTCGGCGGTGCGCAGCACCACCACGATGTTCTCCACCGCCAGCAGCGGCCCGAGGGAAATCACGAACGGCTCGCGCAGGGGCACCAGCAGCTTGTAAATACTGATGGCTTGGATGGTGGTACCGGGCATAGGCAGGAAACTCGCGGGGCAAATGAAAGCAAAAAGCCTGACCTAACCGGCTTGTCCTTACCCAAAACGGCGGTCGTTGCTCCGGTCCGACCGCCCTAGGCGGTCCGAGCGGTTGTTGGCGGAGCAAAACCGGGGGTTCTTCAACCGGTCGGACCGCTTAGGGCGGTCGGACTGGACCGGTCAAGTGCCGCCAGCAGGCAGGCAACGAGTGTTGGGTAAGGACAAGCCTAACCGGCCGGGCTTGCCTGGACCGCCGGCACTGCCTTCGGCCGTTGAGAGTAAAATCTTTAGGCGAGTTACCGGCTGCCATTCGCGCCCAGAGCAGCAGCCCGGCGAAACAGCAGCGCCGCACCAACCCACAGCACCACGAACATCACCGTCACGCCCACGGCCACCTTGGTATTCCAGCTTTCCGGTCCCGTTGCCGACCAGGGCTGCCAGATAAGCAGCGCCAGCAGCGGCACCGCTATTTGTGCCACTGCCGCTGCACCCATCGCGCGGGCCATGCCCACCGGCCGGAACCGCGCCAGCAGTGCCCCAATTAGCGCAACGGCCAGCACGCCGGCATAGAGCAGGTTGGCCGGGTTACCCTCGCTGCCAATGAGGCCCACGGCAGCATTTATCCAGATGAGGAGAAAGCCCGCCGCCAGTGCCATGCCCACCGCCAACCGGTAGGTAGTAGTTTCGCCCCTGCTGGCTACCAGTTGGTACACCAGTCCGGTGTCACACACTATCCAATCTTCGGTGTCCCGGTGCTGCGTTAAGCCCACGGCTTCGAATTCATCGCGATGCATCAAGCTAAAAGTGACTCCAAGCTGCTTGAGCACCGCATTAATGGCCCCATAATCGGGACCTGCCAGGAGCTGTCGTTCTCCTCCGCTCCACAGAACGGCAGCTTACTCCCCGTCGCCGCCGAAATATTCAGCTTCGATGTACCCCACCATCTGGGTTCCAATCAATGCCACTACCTGAGTTTCCAGGAAAGTTGTAAAAAAATAAAACGGCGCCAGCTCTTCGCCTTGACTGGAATTGTTTAGGGCATCAAATAGCTCATCCGTCAGTGGAATCAGACCGAAGCCCTGTTGAAGCGGAATAAGATGTGCATGCGGTGACGCCTCGGTCAACGGTTTCAGTGCTGGCGGGCGGCCCACAAATGCTCGCAGCGTGTAACCCATAGGATGTATAGTTAAGGATGTTCAACAGGTTTGTGTATCAGGCTAATTCAGCCCCTGGCTACCCTGGGCTACTGCAGCCGGTAGTGCAGCCCGAGCGCGGCACTGCCTCCCGGCGCGAGCGGAAAGTAGAAGTTACTGGGGTGTTGCAGGTTCACGTTCAGCAGCAGGTCGGCGGCCACTTCCAGCCGGGAACCCAGCTGCACGCGACCGCCCAGGCCCAGGTCGAGGTAGCCATTTACGCCCCGGCTATCGGTTACGAAGCGCGGTTCGGTTTGGAGGTGGCCGCTGCGTTGGCGCAGGTTAAAGTAGCTCACGTGCAAGCCCGCCAACCCCTCAAGGCGAAAGCGGCGCGGCTGGGTGACATAATCCCAGCGGAGCAGTACGGGCAGCGTCAGCAGGCTGGTAACGTACTCGGCCTGCGGGTAGTAGTTGAATTGCCCCGACGGCGCTTCGGCCGGGGTACTGCCCCGGCCATAGCTCAGGCCCGCCTGCACCGCCAGCTGTGGGCTCAGTTGATAGCCGCCGTAGCCGCCCACCGTAGTTGTTGGCGCCCCAAAGCCCATCCCCTGCCCAACAATGTATACCTGGTGGTTCGCACTTACCTGCCCACCAACATACCACTTGGGCGTAGCACCCGGCGCAACATCCTGCGCGTGGGTAATGAAGCTGGTCAACATCAGGCTCAGGGCAATGCCAGCGCCAGGCAACCCCGCTATCAAAGTTTTCATGTAAAAGGGAGGAAAGTGGATAGGCAAAGCTAAGTCAGCTGTGAGTCAGCAAGCTATTTCTTCGCGTGTTTTCGACATTCTACAAATACTCATTGGCTAAATATCTGCACAGTAGGCAAGCTTCTCCAATAATCTCTATCCAAATTGTGCGCTGTGCTAACTGCAGGAGTTTCGCGTCCTGTCGGCCTCGCTTTAACATTTGGCAAAGTCCATCAAGCCACCACCGACGCCCGCAAGTACGCCGACTACGTGGTGACTGACACGCCCGCACCGGCCGCGCCGCCCGTGCCGGGCAAGGCGTAGCAGCCGGGTGGGTTGGAACGAAACAGGGCACCCCGTGGGGTGCCCTGTTGTGGTTTTGGCAAAGAGAATTGATACTGTTGCTTCTAGTGCAACGAGTAAGAATCACTTCATAAAAGAAACAACTCCATCGTGCCTTATTGATAGTACCCAGCTTAAACTTTCATCAAACAAATCAATGTCATCAGATACTGGAAACCATATATCATCGAAAAATTTATCTAGTGCAGCGATGGCTATTTTATCGATTCTTTCAAATTGACACCAATTGATATAAACGTTCGGCATGGGGTTGACGCCAAGACTTGTCAAAATATGCAACAGCTTAAGTTCTTCGCCATTTACTTCACTGCATACAGACTGCATAGCAGCCAATTCAACTTCTAATCGGAAGGAATTTACCCCATATTTTGAAGCTAAACTGGTTCGTATTCTCCCACATCCTTCATAGGTTAAGGTTTCATACGGTGGAAACCTATTGCTGTGCTCACGCTCAAAAAGGGCAATTTTAAAATCATCCATAGCAGAGTATTGCGGTTATTTCCGAGCAAGCTTTTAGCAAGTAGCAGCGTAAAACATTATGTCGCTGCTACTCGCTTATTTAAACCGCAGGCGCAACCGGAGCCCCCGCCCCCCCAGCACCACGCGCACCTCGCCGAAGCCGACGGGCACCACCAGGCCGGGCACCACCAGGCCGGGCAGCACCCGGCCCCGTTTCCTGCGCTGCTGCTGACACGGCGGCGGCTGGGGTGTGCCGAAGATAGGCGGCGGCATCGGCAAGGCCCTTTACGCCACCCCCGACGCCCGCAAGTACGCCGACTACGTGGCCGCGCCGCCCGTGGCGGGCTAGGCGTAGCGGCGGGATGGGTTGGAACGAAACAGGGCACCCCGTCGGGTGCCCCGTTGTGGTTTACGGGTTTTTCGGAGCGGCACTGCGGCTGGCGCGCGTCACGTGACGCGCGCCAGCCGGGAGGGTTCCGGTGTGTGCGGTTTCGGTGAGGTGCCAGCGCCGCATCAGGTATTTTAAACACCTAAGCAGTTAGGGTGTTGCCCCAAACCTTGCGGACGCTTCAAGCGGAGCCCGTGCTTCTGCCGTATGATTTAATTGCCTATGCCTATCCCCCTGAAATTCTCGGCCGCCAACGGCCCGACTTTTTATGCCACCCTGCGCCAGCGCGTGGACGCCCACTTCCAGGCCCGGCAGTTTTCGCGCCACGCCAACGGGGCCATGTGGGCCAAAACGGTCTTCTTCCTGGCGAGTTTCGTTGTGCTCTATGGCCTCATCCTGCTGGGGCCCTTTGGTGCGGGCACCCGGCTGGTGCTGGCCTGCCTGCTGGGCGCTTGCAACGCCTTCATTGGGTTCAACGTTTGCCACGACGCCATGCACGGCGCTTTTTCGGCCAACAAGCGGGTGAACCGGGTGTTTAGCCTGCTCTTCAACCTGGTGGGGGCCAACCCCTACGTGTGGACCCTCACCCACAACGTGGTGCACCACACCTACACCAATATTCCCGGGCACGACGAGGACATTGAGGTAGCCCCGGGCCTGATTCGGCTGTCGCCCGAGGAGCCCTGGCGGCCCTGGCAGCGCTACCAGCACCTCTACGCCTTCCCGCTCTACGGGCTGGCCTCCCTCTCCTGGGTTTTCCGCAAGGACTACGTAAAGTTCTTCCAACCCAAAATCGGGGAGCACGTGACCCGCCACCCGCGCCGGGAATACTTCAACCTGTTTTTCTATAAGGCGCTGTACTACCTGCTCTTCATTGCGGTGCCCCTGGGGGTGTTGCCGCTGCCCTGGGGCCAGGTGCTACTCGGCTTTCTGGTGCTGCACCTGGTGGAGGGCGTGGTGATGGGTCTGGTCTTTCAGCTGGCGCACGTGGTGGAGGGCACGGCCTTCCCGGAGGCCGATGCCAGCGGCACGATGCAGGAAGTGTGGGCCGTGCACCAGCTGCAAACCACGGCCAATTTCGCGCCCCGCAGCGCCATGGCCAGCTTCTTCTGCGGCGGGCTCAACCGCCAAATCGAACACCACCTGTTTCCCCGCATCTGCCATATTCACTACCCCGCCCTGGCCCCCATCGTGCGGCAAACGGCGCACGAGTTTGGGTTGCCCTACCTGGAAAACCCCACCTTTGGGGCCGCCCTGCGCTCGCACTACTGCATGCTGCGGCGCCTGGGCCGGCCGCAGCCGGTGGCTCCCCCGGCCCGCGCACTGGCCCAACCGTGATTGTTAAACCCGTTTCTAAAGAGGCGTCGGTTACGGCGGCTGGGCTCGCTACGCTACCACCGACGCCCGCAAGTATGAGCACTACTTGGTGACCGACGCGCCCGTGCCGGGCAAGGCGTAGCAGCCGGGTGGGGTGGAACGAAACAGGGCACCCCGTGGGGTGCCCTGTTTTGGTTTTGGGTTGGTCATTCAACCCTGTTATATTGGGGAATTTGCGAGCTATTAATGGCGAGTTGTTGTTACTTTTCCGGATTTATATTCTACTACTTCAGTTAGATGCAAACCTCCATTCCTATCTGGATAAAAGGTTTTTCGAATGGAATCTGCAAACACAAACCCGCGAATTTTTCTAGGGCCGAAATATCGTTCTTTAAATTGAAGATTCTTACTTGTGATTAAATAGGAGCCTTTGCTCAACACAGTATCAGCACGCAAGGAAAGTAGCGTAGCGCTGCACAGTGTCTTGCGGGAATTGGCTTGGGTGACAACAAAATAGGTGTTGTATGCATCATCGTCATGGGCGTATTGCTTTTGTAAAGCAATGTCATAATGGTAATTCCCAATCGCGAAATTTCTAATAGGCTTTTCTTTCCATATAAAGCAAGAAAATAACAGCACCACAAAAGCAAATAGCATAAAGGATGTTTTCATAACAAATAAGTTAACAGCGGTGAAATCTTTTCCTCTTCTTAAGCAGCCGGTTTAGCAGAAGCGCCTTCCCCCGCCGGCACCACGCGCACCCGCACCTCGCCGAAGCCGACGGGCACCACCAAGCCGGGCAGCACCCGCCCCGTTTCCAGCGCTGCTGCTGACACGGTGGCGGCTGGGTGAGGCCGAAGATAGGCGGCGGCATCGGCCAGGCTCGCTACGCCCCCCCGACGCCGGATAACCCACCGGCAGCATACGGCCCGACCCCACCGCGCCGCGGCGCACCCGGCGGCTTCAGCAGCTACCCGGCGGCCCCAGCTTCGGGGTGCGGCTGCGCGACACCTTAAAACCCGCGCCAATCCCGCTAAACGCTCAAAAAGACCTTGGGCTGAGCGTTTAATCAGGTGGGCTGAGCGTTTAATCAGGTGGGCGAAGTGTTTAATCGGGTGGGCGAACCGGGCGGATGGATGGGCGGAGCGTTTCGGAGGATGGGCGGAGGGATTGGGCCGGTGAGCGGAGCGTTTAGCCGTTCGGGCTGCTCGAGTAGGGGGCTGGGCGGAGCGGGTGGCGGAGAATGCAGAACGTTTCGCTACCTTGGACGCACCTCCGGCTGCGGTTGGGGCTAATTGTCTATCCCAGTACCCCTTTCCTCCTTTTACTGATGCGCCAAACGCAACCTGTTTCCCTCTACAACATGGCCCAGAGCGAGCTGATTAAGGTCAGCTTCGACAAGCACGGCTACCTCGTGCGCGATGCCGCCGAGCTGGCCCCGCGCGGCGTGGATGCCAAGCGCATTGCCGCCTTCGATACCCTGCGGCAGGCCTACGAAGCCCTGCCCACCGACATCGAGCTGGATGCCGCCAAGCAGAACGCCACCGATGCCAAAGAAACCGTGAAAACCCGCGCCATCACGGAGCTGCAAGCCCTGATGGGCATTGTGGGCACGGTGCACGACGTGCGCTCGGCGAGCTACAAGATGTTTGGGAGCGCCGGCCTGGCCGGCGGCCCCGAGGCCGACCTCTACGTGGGCTTGCTGCGGGTGGTGCGCGTGGGCCGCGCCCACCTGGCGGAGTACGCCAAAGCCGGCCTCACGGCCGCCATGCTGGACACGCTGGCCGCCGCCGCTGCGGAGTTTCTGGGCCTGCTGGGCCAGCAGCAGGACGCCGAAGCCGCCCGGGGCCGCGCCGCCGATATCCGCATCCTGGCCGGCAACGCCCTCTACACCGAGCTCATCGACCTCTGCGGCATCGGCAAGGCCCTCTACGCCACGACAGATGCCCGCAAGTACGCCGACTACGTGGTGACCGACACGCCCCCGCCGGCCGCGCCGACCGTGGCAGGCCAGGCGTAGCGGCCGGGTGGGTTGGGACGAAACAGGGCACCCTGTGGGGTGCCCTGTTTTGGGGCTTGGTTACGTAAGTATATGGTTTTGCACTTGTGATGACAAAGCAAATATCAGGCATTATGAATCACTTGCTCATCCAGCCGCTTAGCATCAATTCCCTTTTGTAAATGCCCTACCGTTAACTCTTTTTTGGTTTTCTTCACTTTGAATAAGCTTAGAAAACCCAACCCTTCTCCGTCGAAATAGTCAGCCGCCATGAAGTGGCTTACATCTACATGAAAATTCCTGGAATATGCAATCAGGAATTCCACAGCATCATCGCCGTACACGCCGAGGTCGCGTTGCATTCCGGTGCTAGCTACTATTTCTTCAGAGACATGCATGGCACACTCATGCCGAATAAAATCAGTCAATTCTGTTGATACAGGAGTGTCCATAAAATTTGATAGATGAATTAAGAAACTTAAGTGGTCGGAGCAACAGCCTCGGCCGCCCCCGCCGGCACCACGCGCACCTCGCCGAAGCCGACGGGCACCACCAGGCCAGGCAGCACCAAACCCGTCTCTAGCGCTTCTTCTGAAACTTCGACGGGTTGGCCGTCGGTGGTTACTTCGATGGCGCCGGCCACGCCGTGCAGCACCACGCGGTAGGTGGCGTAGCTGGGCGCGTAGTCGCCTTCGATGGCCTGGGTGAGCACGAGGCCCGTGGGCGAGCCGGTGACGGTGAAGCGCCGCACGGTTTGGTGGCCTTCGCGGTAGGCGTAGCCTTCGCCGCCGTCGTCGTAGTGCACGGTTTCGGCGGTGCCGTTTTTGTAGTACACGTGCAGGGTGAGCTGCTCGATGGCTTTTTCGCCCACGTATTGCAGCACCGGCTGCATGGTGACGACCGCGCCGGCCCGAACGAAGAGTGGAATGCGGGTGAGGTCGGCCGCCGCCCACACCTCGCTGCCGCCGGCCTGGGGCGCGTCGGTCCAGTAGTAGAACCAGTCGCCGCGGGGCAGGTACATCCAGCGGCCCTCGGCCCCGGGCTGGGTGATGGGGCACACGAGCAGGTTGTCGCCGACGCCGAACTCGGCCATGCGCAGGTAGGTCTCGGTGTCGTTCTGGTCGAGGAAGGTGAGCGGGCGCAGCATGGGCGTGCCCTTGGTGGTGTACTGCCAGAAGGCGGTGTACATATAGGGCAGCAGGCGGTAGCGCAACTCGATGAAGTGGCGGGCCAAATCGGTCACCGAATCGCCGAAGCTCCAGGGCTCCTGGTCGCCGTGGTCACCGGAGCTGTGGGTGCGGAAGAACGGGTGGAAGGCTCCCAGCGCAATCCAGCGGGCGTACAGCTCGCCGGTGGGGGTATCGATGAAGCCGCCGATGTCGGAACCGATGAAGCTGAAGCCCGAAATGCTCAGGCGCTGGCACTGGATGTTGGCCAGCCAGAGGTGCTCCCAGCTGGCAATGTTGTCGCCGGTCCAGCCCGAGGAATAGCGCTGGCCGCCGCTGTAGGTGCTGCGCGTAATGGTAAACGGCCGGTTGGGGTAGCTGAAGCGCTTCACGCCGTCGTTGGTGGCGCGGGCCATCTGCATGCCGTAGATGTTGTGGGCCTTCGAGTGCGAGGCCCACTGGCCGTCGTAGTGGAAGCGCACATCGGGCGGGAAGGTGCCTTTTTCGAACACTGCTGGCTCGTTCATGTCGTTCCATACCCCGCGTACGCCCACGTCCTGGATGAGCTCCTGAAACAGGCCGGCCCACCACTCGCGCACGTCGGGGTTGGTGTAGTCGGGGAAATTGCAGAGGCCGGGCCACACCGAGCCCTTCATCAGCGGGCCGTCGGCACGGCGGCAGAAGTAGTCGTTGGCCACGCCCTCTTTGTATACCGAATACTCGGGGTCAATCTTGATGCCCGGGTCGATGATGACGATGGTTTTGAAGCCGTCGGCAGCCAGTTCCTGCACCATGCGTTTGGGCTCGGGGAAGTGCTGCTTGCTCCAGGTGAAGCAGCGGTAGCCTTCCATGTAGTCGATATCCAGGTAAATGGCATCGCAGGGAATCTTGCGGTCGCGCAGCCCGCTGGCAATTTCCTTCACGTTGCGCTCCGGGAAGTAGCTCCACTTGCACTGGTGGTAGCCCAGCGTCCAGAGCGGCGGCAGCTCGGGTGGGCAGGTGAGCAGGGTGTACTCCTCGGTTACCTCCAGCAGCGTGGGGCCGTAGATGAAGTAGTAGTTCAGCTCGCCGCCCTGGGCCCAGAAGCTGGTGACGTCGGCCCGCTCGGCGGCGAAGTCGAAGCAGGCTTTGAAGGTGTTATCGAAGAAAATGCCGTGGGCAATTTTCTGGTGCAGCACGTGGTAGAACGGGATGTTCTTGTACAACGGGTCGGAGCCCTTCACGTAGCCGTAGGTATCGGAGCCCCAGTTGGTGTAGCGCTTGCCGCGCAGGTTCATGTTGTCGGGCTTGTCGCCGAGGCCGTAGTAGTGCACGCCGGGCGGCACCTGCTTGCTCATCTTCACGATGTCGTTGCCGGTGTCGTAGTCGTACTCCCAGTGGAAGCCCTTTTCGTCGTCGCTCAGGATGGTACCGGAGCGGTCGAGCACGCGGGCCTTCAGGTTTTCCTTCTGAATGATGCAGATGAGGCGGGCCGTCGTCAGGCGGTAGTGGTCGGGCTTTTCGCGGAATTCCACCTGGGCCGGGGCCATGCGCGACAAGGCATCGGCGGGCACGGCGTAAGAAAAGTCGGGCGAGAGCGGGCCGTCGGTGAGGTAGCGGAAGCGCAGAATCTTATCGTTGAGCACGTGCAGCAGCAGGCGCACGCCGTTCTGGCAATTGAAGAGGAAGCGGTGGTTGTCGAGCTCGTCGGCCCGGATGATTTCGCCGGGATAATGTTCCTGGTGGCTTTTGGCCGCCAGGTCGTTCACCATGTAGTTGTTTTCCTGAATAGAGGTATCCATAAAGTCGTTTCTAAGCAAAGGGCAACCCGGGCAACGAATCAACCAAAATCCAGTTAGCCGGGCCGGTTGCGGTCGGGTTAAGTTCGCAAGTTACTTTTTTATGAAACCTCCGGAAAGGAATTTTCGGCGAGATGTGGCCTGTAGGCCGTAGCATTGGGGAAGTTTTGGCTGAACGGCGTGCGGGGCCTGGCGTCGCGCTTACTGTCGCCGTCCGCTCCTTCGCTGCTGCCCATGAATCCGACCGATTTTTCCGTCCTGCTCCTGGCCTGGGACGACGCCGACCCTGGCGTGGCCGTGCTCGGCGGCTCCGCCCTGCCCCCTACCCTGCCGCTGGTGTACCGGCTGGCCACCCAGCAACCCGTGTTGGCGCTGTATCCGCACCTGCCCGCCGCTGCTACACAGATTGAAGACACCCCCCAGTCGCCCCTTGCTTCTACTGCTACCAGCGCTGCATCAACTTGGCCCGAGCCCGGCATCGTTCCTAGTCCGCTCGAAGCCGAAACCAACGGCCCGGGCGTCCGCCTGCTACTAGTTACGGCCCCAACTGGCCCCACGCCGCCCACGCCGGCCGGCAGCTCCCGCCTCGTCGGCCTCGATGAGTTGCTGCCCGCCGTGCAGGGCGCACTGCCGACCGCGCATAGCCTGTCGCTTGCGTCGGCAGTGGCCCAGGGAGCGGGCGGGCCACTGGCTGCCGCCAACTCCGCTTCAGCCGCCCGCAGCCAGTGGCCTGCCCACTCCGGCCCCTTGCGGGCGGCAGGCTGGCAGGCGCCGGCCGCGCCGTACGCCGGGGCCACCGATGAATCCCCTAAAGCAACTCAGGAACCACCCCAGCGGGCTGCCCGCGAATCTTTCCCGGCCCCGCCGCCTCGCCCGGTGCCAACTACTCCATTTCCGGCAGAGCCCCAGGTAGTTCGCGAGGCCAGCCACGCTCCGGAAACCGACACGGCGGTTGCTACTTCCCCTTTGCAGGCGGCTTCTGTTTCAACAGTGCCTTCACCGGCTGATGTGACCGTACCGGCACTTTTTGATGCGCCGGTGGAGGAAATGGGCGCCGCCGAAGCCAGCGACCTCAGCGCACCGGAAGACGACCTTGTGCCTGATATTGCCCCGCCGGCCCAAACGGCGACTGCGCCCGCAACGGAAGCAGAAGCCTCCGCGCCAGCGCCCGCGGCTACCTGGGCCGTGCGCCAGCCCACACTGGAAGGCCTCAACTTCCGCATGATACAGTATGCCCGACAGGCAGCGCAGCTCGTGGATAGCCGGCAGGACTTCGGCGTGATTTACGCGCCCAGCTGGCCAGCCTGGCTGGCGGCGCTCGAAATTCGCCTTCGCTCGGGGCAGCCGCTGGTGCTGTACGCGGCCGCGCTGGCCAGCGACACGGCCCCCGCTGCCGAGCGGGGCTGGCTGCTGGGCCTCGAGCGCATGGCCCTGCGCCGCGCCCACCTCGTGCTGGTGCCCGATGCCGAGGTGCTGCACCAGATACGTACCCGCCACCCCGATGCGCTGGGCGAAATCCGCATTGTGCCCGCCACCGACGAAGCGGCCCTGCAGCTGGTGCTGGCCGAAGTGGCGCTGGGCTGAGGCGGTTGGGGCTGTGGCACCAGTACCCCGAAGCGTCAATCCAGGGTGTAGCCAGCTTGGCAAGCATCATTGCCGTAGTCGGATTGCAAATGCGGAATGCTGGCAATTCCGGCTCGCGAGTTGCGCCAAATTGGCTTCCTTTGCGCTCTCAAAGGCCTCTAATCAGTAAACCCATGCAGCCCGAACACGAATTTGAAGCAGTTTTAGAAACGGGCGATGGCGATGGCGGCGTGTTTGTCGTGATACCGTTTTCGATTCAGGAAGCGTATGGCAAGCGCGGCCAGCTGCCGGTCAAAGCCACCTTCGATGGCTACCCCTACCAGGGCAGCGCCGTACCGCTCGGCGACGGGCACCATGCCCTGCTCATCCTCAAGCAAATCCGCAAAGCCATCGACAAAACCATTGGCGACTCCGTCCGCGTGACGATGTCGCACGATACGGAAGTGCGCAAAATGGAAGCGCCAGCCGACCTGGCCGAGCAACTGGCCACCAATCCCAAAGCCGCCGCCTATTTCGACAAACTGGCTTACACCCACCAGCGCGAGTTCGTGCGCTGGCTCGAAGGCGCCAAGCGCCCCGAAACCCGCGCCCGCCGCCTGGCCGAAACCCTGGAGCTGCTGGGCCAGGGCCGCAAGCGCCCGTAGTCCGTCATCCCGATTAAAACGCACGTCATGCAGAGCGCAGCGAAGCATCTCGCGTGCAAGAGCTAATTCTTTCGATTGGATTAGTGACTACATGCTAGATGCTTCGCTGCGCTCTGCATGACGTGCTTTTAGCCTTCTACTTCTTCCCACCGACCTATTACCGCCCCATGAAAAACCGCTTCCTGCTGCCGCTGCTGGCCCTGCTGCCGTACTTATCGGAGGCCCAAACTGCGGCCATCGACCGCGTGAACCCGACCAACTGGTGGGTGGGCATGAAAAACCCCAGCGTGCAGGTGCTGGTGCACGGGCCGGCTGCGGGCACGCTGGCCTACAGCATCAATTACCCCGGGGTGAAGCTGGTGAAAACCAACACGGTCGAGAACCCCAACTACGCCTTCCTCGACCTCGTTATTGCCCCTACCGCCAAGCCCGGTCGGGTGCAGATTACCGGCAAGAAAGGCAGCCAGACGGTAACGCAAACCTGGGAAATCCGGTCCCGCGACAAGTCGCCCAAAGCCCAGGGGGTAACCGATGCCGACTTCATTTACGTGGCGATGATTGACCGCTTCGCCAACGGCGACCCGGCCAACGACAAGTTCGCCGACATGCGCGACCCCAACCTCGACCGCGCCAATCCTTTCTCCCGTCACGGCGGCGACCTGGCCGGGGTAGCCCAGCACTTCCCCTACCTGAAAGAGCTGGGCGTGACGGCCGTGTGGCTGACCCCGGTGACCGAAAACGACCAGCCCCTCACCAACGAGGGCGGCACCATGCGCGCCTCCTACCACGGCTTTGGCTTCACCGACCAGTATAAGATTGACCGGCGCTTTGGCGGCAACTCGGGCTACAAAAGCTACATCCAGCAGGCCCACGCGGCGGGGCTGAAAGTGGTGCAGGATGCCGTGTACAACCACGTGGGCAACACCCACTGGATACTACAGGACTTGCCCATGAAAAGCTGGCTGCACCAGTGGCCTACCTACACCAACACTACCTACAAGTACCAGCCCGTGACCGACCCGCACGCCGCCCAGAGCGACCGCAAAGTCACGCTCGACGGCTGGTTCGTGCCCTTCCTGCCCGACCTCAATCAGCAAAACCCCTACGTGGCCAACTACCTGATTGAAAACGCCCTCTGGAACGTGGAGAACTTCGGCATCGACGCCTACCGCATCGACACCTACCTGTACAACGACCAGCCCTTTATGAACCGCTGCAACGCGGCGCTGCTGGCCGAGTACCCGCGCCTGCACATCTTCGGCGAGTCGTCGGTGAATAATGTGATTGACCAGGCCTACTACACCCGCAACAAAATCGACTTTCCCTTCAAGTCGAACCAGCCCGGCGGGCTTGACTTTGTGCTCGAAGGCGGCTTCCTGGGTGCGCTGAAGGAAGTGGGCACACCGGCCGCCACCGGCTGGGACGGCGGCGCACAGCACCTCTACCAGACCCTGGCGCAGGATGTGGTGTATGAGAACCCCAACAAGCTCGTCACCTTCCTCGACAACTTCGACCACGACCGCTACCTGTCCGTCATCGGCGACGACTTCGACCGCTACAAGATGGGCCTCACCTGGCTGCTCACCACGCGCGGCATTCCGAGCATGTACTACGGCACCGAAATCCTGATGAAGAATTTCAAGGACCCCACTGATGCCGAGGTGCGCAAGGATTTCCCCGGCGGCTGGCCCGGCGACAAGGAAAACAAGTTCACTGCCGCCGGCCGGTCGGCTAAGGAAAACGAGGCCTTCGACTTCGTCAAAAAACTAGCTACCTACCGTCGCGACCATAAGGTGGTGCATTCGGGCAAGCTGATGCAGTATCTACCCGAAAACGGCCTCTACGTGTACTTCCGCTACGATGCCACCGGCACGGTAATGGTGGCATCCAACACCACCGACAAGCCCGCCGCGCTGTCCACTGCCCGCTTCGCCGAGCGCATGACTGGCTTCACGAAGGCCCGCAATGTGCTCACGGGCGAAAGCCTAGGCAACCTGGCCACGTTGCAGCTGCCCGCCAAAACCGCCGTGGTGCTGGAGTTGGGGAAGTAGCCACTTGGATGGCGCACTACCAAACAACCAGAGCAAAATATGTTGTCCAAAATGGCTGCCGAAATCTACCTTTCATAGTTCACGAAACTCAATTCAGCGATGAGTCTCGCGAACGTTGAAAGGTGAACCAGTTTGCTGAACTCCACTTGAGCGGTAGATGCTATTGAATTGCTTTTAGACCTCTGTAAACATTGGTTTAGGAAAAGGAGCGTGGCTGTTGCAGAACTCGCTAAACGGCCATTTGCCACCTATTTGATGGTTCATCACCTGCCAGAACAAGTCCCTGGCGGCCCGTTTTCGGCCGTGCGCCATGGCTGTTGCTCGGCGGTGCGGGCTTTTGGAGAGTTCTGCAACAGCCACGAGCGTTAAAGTTCGTTGTTCATCTTTGTTGGGCTATGCGTTTCGACCCCAAGTTCAGTGTGCTTCTTTTCTTGGGTCTGCTGCCCAGCTGTCATCCGCCTGCTCCCAAGGCTTCTGGCTGCGCGCACCCGAAAGGACTGGACGTGTACGCGGTCAACATCAGCCAGCCCGATACCGTGGTACACGCCCGCATCCTGCTGGATGATACGGTGGTCGTGGACGCGCTGATTCCTCGGCTGCTCGCCAGTTCTGAGAAGCTCACCAAGTCGCTCGCTGTTTGCCCCGGCCCGCACCGGCTGCACGTCACGTTTGGCCCACTTCAAAAGGATTCCGTGATTGCCCTAGCCGGTGACCAATCGCTGTTTGTGAGTTTCAACTATAACTTGGGGCCTTATGCGGAGCTACCAAGCCGGATTGTTATTGCCGTGATTAACCATGACGAGCAGTGGAAACACCGCATTGATTAAGGCAGCATCTGTAAGGGAGCCGCCTAGATGACTTACGCACCCTAGTCTACAAAAACGGTCCGAAGGTAAACGCACTCTGTTTAAGTACCTGGTTTAACGTGAGGACCCGGCGAGCAAAAGAAGCGTGTTCCATAGCGCACTCATTACTTGAGGATTCATTACCCAAACAACATCCCTGTCATTTATTGCAATGAATTCATATTTGGCAGTCTTGCCAAGCCGTAAAGCATTTTCCCTTAAAATATTCAAAAAATCCTTAATACTTATTTCTCCCTCAACTCCGAAAGAGGTTGAATAATAGATGTTCTCCGAGCCGATTATAGTATATATGCCATCCGCTCTTTGGATGCCTACCAATGCGTGTTTATGTACAGCATTCAGTTGTTTGATTATCGCGGAGTGTTCCGCGACGTAATAAGTGCCGGAAAGCTTGTCCAGCATATTTCGCCTAATTCGAGCTTGTAGATTGACACTATTCATTGATGGTCTGAATTAGCCCAGCTGGCTAGGGGATTCAACCCGGAAAGTGGAAGAAGAAAGTTAATTTGAGTGCAAAACAAGGTTCTATTTTCTGGGTAGGACCCGTTCATTCAAACGGTGGCAAGGTAAACGTGTGTTTCTTCGCGTGCCCCTTAACCCATTTCTATTTCTTGTCCTGATAGCGATGCAGCCTTTGAACGTAGCGAAGTATATGCCCGCACTCCAAGAGTGGGTTGACGAAGTCATACGTGGTCAGCGGTGGGAGCATTTTGACGATTTGCACGTCGACGAGCTGGATTCGCAGTTCCGACGCCCCGGACGCTGGATGGAAGCGAGCGTGATGGTCCTCGAAGTCCTAGAGCAACTGATTGCCCGCCAGAACTATCAGATACTGCTCATTATCCACCTGGCAACCACTTCCGTTTCAGCTGCCGGTCAGCCCATTGACAGGCTCCCATTGGAAGACGCGCTGGGCCATACCCCGCCTTCGTTTTATTTATTTCCGCAGCCTTCGGATGTAGTGACGCAAACGGTGCAGGCCGCAGTGCAGTTGCCCGACCTAAGTCAACAACTTCAGCGGGCGGTTTATTTCCAAGAGCAATACGAGGACGGGGAGTACGACCCTTCCCTCCTGATACTTTCCACGACCCTTAAGGCAGAGCATAGTGCCTAAAGGGCGGTAGCAGCACCCTGTTTGGCAAAATGGTCCAAACGTGAACGCATTCAGTTTGGTGAAACCAAGGTTTGTATATCAAATACTTGCTGCATGAGTGCCGCATACCCGGTTAAAACCAGGCGCATACCGGGTATATACCGGGGATAACGCCCGTAACGAATTGTTTGCGGCGTGTTATGCGGGGTTATTGGTCACGCTTTTTGTTGTTTCCGGGACCGAAAAAGACGCAGCATGGGCGCGGCTGCGATAAGAAGCCAGTTAGTGGTGCGCATCAAAAAGACCCGTCAGCAATGCTGACGGGTCTTTTTCATAGCTCGGAAGTGTGGGCACCTACTCTTTTACAAAGCGCTGGTGGAAGGTTTTCTCACCGTTGCTCACGGTGATGATGTACAGGCCTTTAGCCAGGCCGCGGATGTTCACTTCGCCGTTGGCAACGGGCACGTTGCGCACGCGAACACCGCGCACATCGGCGATTTCTACGGTTACGGCAGTGCCGGGCAGCGAGAGGCGCAGCACTTCAGTAGCGGGGTTCGGGTACACGGCCAGCACCTGCGCCGCCTCGTGGCCCAGCGGAGTGCCGGCAAGCGGCTTGTTGGCGGGGGCCGCCATGGTGCCGCCCATTACAGTGATGGAGTAGTCCTCGGTTTCGCCGTAGCTGTACGTGCCGCAGGCCGGGGTAGCGGCGTTGTCGCTCAGCACGACCCGCAGGCGGGTGGTGCCGGTTTTAGCCGTGGCGGGCACCGTCCAGGTGCTGGTGAGGAGGCCGGTGGTGGCGGCCGAGCCGTAGTCCATGCGCTCGGCGGCTTCGAAGATGCCGTTCTGGTTCCAGTCCACAAACACGCTCACGTACTCGGTGTACACGGTGCCGGTGTAGCCAAAGGCCAGGGTCATGGTCTGCGAGGAGCCGGCGGCCACGTTGGTGTTCAGGGCCGTGCCGTTGTAGTAGCCGCCATCGGCGCCCGAGGTGCGGCTGATGCTGCCCAGGCTTACCTGCGCCAGGTACTCGTAAGCCTGGCTGCTGCCTTTCGAAACGCAGTAGGCAAGCGTGGGGGGCGGCGTGGTGCCAGTGGTCACGTTCACCGTGTAGTCTTCGGTTTCGCCGTAGGTGTAGCTGCCGCAGCTGGTGGTGGCCGCGTTGTCGCTCATGACTACGCGCATCCGCGTCGGGCCGGTTTTGGCCGTGGCCGGCACCGTGAAGGCTACGGACTGGGCCGTGGTCGTGCTCACTGTGCCCGAAGCAACGACTTCGCCAGCATCGGCGAAGCTGCCGTTCTGGTTCCAGTCGATGTACACTTTCACATATTCCAGGTAGGCCGTACCGACGAAGCCGGCTTTGTAGCTAACCGTTTGCGAGGAGCCCTGGGCTACGCTGGTGCTCAGGGCGGTGCCGTTGTAATAGCCGCCGTCAGCCCCCGAAGTGCGGTTGATGCTGCCCAGGCTTACCTGCGCCAGGTATTCGTAGGCCACGGTGCTGCTCTGCGAGGTGCAGTAGCTGCTGGGAACCGGGGTGGGCGTGCCGCTGTAGGCCGCACCGACGCCAACGGCATACCAGGCGTTGGTTACGGACTGCACCTGCTGGGAAGTGGCACCGTACAAATCAGTGGCCGCCTGGATGGAATAGGTGCGGGCTTGGGCAAAGGTGGAGTTGGGAATCATGTACACGCTTTCCATGCGGTAGGTGATTTTGGCGGCGGCGTCCAGGCCCAGCGCCGTTACCGCGAAGGAATTGCCCTGCTCGTTGGTACCGGTCTTGCCCGCCGCCGTCAGGTAAAACCAGTAGTTGAGCACGCCCGAGTTGCTGTGCACTCCGCCCCAGTCGTTGGCCCGGGTAGGAGAAGCACTGTTGGCCGCCCAGTACTGGCCGCGGTAGAAGGCGGGCTGGCCCAGCGACTTGGGGTCGCTCATCGAGCGCAGTGCAGCCTGCTGCTTGTCAATTTCTTCGCCAATCAGCCAGGTTGACTTGGCTCTCGAACCGCTTGAGGTAAAGCCCAGGCTGGCCACCGCGTAGGCCTCGATGGCGGCGCCCCAGACGTCGGAGAGGCCTTCGTTCATGGCCCCCGATTCGTTGGCGTACACCAGGCCGGCGGTTTTTTCGCACACGGCGTGGCCGATTTCGTGGCCGCACACGTCGAGCGATGTCAGCGGGCGGAAGCGCGTTGCGCCGTCGCCGTAAATCATCTCCGTTCCGTCCCAGAACGCATTTTCGGTGCCTACGCCGTCGCCAGGGGTTTCATCGAAGTGCACGTAGCTCTTGATTTTGGCGCCCGCGTTGTCGTAGCTGTTGCGGCCGTGGATATTTTTCCAGTAGTCGTAAGTGGCTTGGGCCCCCACATGGGCGTCGCCGGCCACGTTGTCGAAGTTGGCGTTGTTGTACTCGGCCGCGGTCCAGTTGTTGTCGGCGTCGATGAAGTCGGTGGCGGCGGTAAAGTTGTTGCTTTTGCGGCAGTTGTAGGTTTCGATGCCCTGGCCCCGGGTGGTGCCTTCGCGCAGGAAGTAGCCGCCCGTGGTGGTGCCGTTGTTGAAGGTCCGCGTGCCGTTGTAGGCCGTGGCGAAGGTGCCGGTGGCCGCCGCGTGCTTGATGATGTTGTCGGTCAGCACTACCTCGCCGGTGCGGGCGTCCACGTAGATGAAGGCGCGGCTGATGGGCTGCTGGGCGTAGATGTTGAACTTCCAGGCCAGCACCAGGGGACCGGCTCCGGCGCTCACGCGGCCGTCGCGCACCACCACCAGTTCGCCGGCCGGCCGGAACGAGGCCGCGTTGGCTTCCTTGCTCTGCCACATGTAGGTGCGGGCGCCTACCGAAGCCAGGGCCCGGGCCAGCGCAGCCTGCTCATTCAGGGCCGGCGTCGTGCTGAGGCCGGCAATTCTCTCAAAGTCACCGCTGATGCTTTCTACCGTGCCGCCCTTGGCGTGCACCGTGTAGTCGGCGTGCTCTACCCGGATGCCTTGGTAGTACTGCGCATACTTCTGGTGGGTGAAGCCGAGCTGGTCGGTTTCCACTTTCGACAGGCGCAGCTGGTCGGCGCTGCCCAGGGCTAGCTCCTGCCGGAGCACCTGCTCGCCGGGCACGCCGCGGTACGCATTTTGGCCGGCGGCAGAGAAGGCAACCAGCACGGGCTGGCGGTCGTCGCCCAGCACTTTGGCCTGAATCCGGGAGGCATCCTGGGCCTGGATTGGTGAGGCAAAGAAGGCGGTGCCGAGCACGAGCAGGGACATCGCCGAGTATTTTTTCATCATAAGATAAGAAGCGCGAAACGTGGGAATTGGAAAAAGGAAAATGGTACGAAAGGGCAGGCCGTACGACCTGCCGAAGCGTGATAAACCCGGGGAGGCGTCCCTCCCGCTTTTTGGTTTTTTGCTAGCGTGGCGCCGGTCACCACTCAGCTAGCGAATGCAAAACTACCGGCCTCCCGGGCCGCCCCAATGCCCCGGCAGGGCTACCCAAAGTGGACAGCGACCCCAAATCGGGGTGACTTCAGGTGGACATTGGCGAAATAGTCCAACAAACCCTCGAAAAGTCTACTCTTGATTCTTGATTGCGGCGGTGCCGCTCAGGCTGGCCGCATCGAGGCGCATCATAAACTCCACCAAGTTGTCAGCGGTGCTCAATTGCAATTTTTGACGAAGCCGGTAGCGGGCCTTCTTTACGCTCTCCTCCGAAATGCCCAGCAGGCCGGCCATGGCCTTGGAGGAAAAGTTGAGGCGCAGCAAGGCTGCCAGCCGCAGCTCGTTGGGGGTAACTTCGGGAAACTGCCGCTGCAGCTCCGCAAAGAAATTGGGGTGCACTTCCTCGAAGATGACGCGGAACTGGTCCCAGTCTTTGTTCGACGAGCCGTTCTGCTCAATGCTGAGCCGCAGGCGCCCCAGCTGCCGACGCACCTCCTCATCGGCCGTCTGGGCAATCACGTCGAGGCGCTCCTTCACCTCGTGCAGGAACTCGCCTTTCTGCATGGCCGCCAGCGCGAGGGTGGCCAGCTTGCGGTCCTTAAACCCCAGCTCGTACTCTGCCTGCTGCAGCCGGGATTCGTTCTGCAGCTGCTCTACCCGCTCGGCGGCCTGCTCGGCTTGCTTCTGGGCGCGGTTGCGCTGGCGAGTGGCCTGGTACTGGCGCCACCCCAGCCACGCGAATACCAGCAAACTCAGGCCCACGCCCAGTACTAGTGTCAGCGTTAAGCGGCTGATGCGCTGGTCGCGTTCCAACTGCTGGATTCGGTAGCGTTGCGCCGATTCTTGCTGCTCTCGGCGGTACTCCTGGTACTGGCTGCGCAACGCTTCGAGCTGCGCGGTGTGCTCGAGGCCATAAATCGAGTCTTCCAGGACCTTGCCTTGCTTATAAAAGGCCAGGGCGGGTTCGAAGCGGCGTTGCGCGGCCAGGGAGTTGGCCAGCACCAAGCAGGCGTCTTTGGCTACCGGTCGGGCTTTGATGCGCTGGGCCAGTGCCAGGCTGCGCCGGGCGTACGTCTGGGCTTGGTCGTGCTGGCCCTGCAGGAAAAACACCTGTGCCAGGGCGGCGGAGGATGCCGCAGTTACCGAGGCATCCTGATTGGCTTGCGCCAGCTGCAAGGCCTGCGTCAGGAAGCGGTGTGCCTGGGCGTAGTTTTTCTGTTTGGTGCTGACCTCGCCCAGGTTGTTCAGCACAATGGCTTCGTTGGTGCGGTCTTTCTGGCGTCGGAAGAAGTCCAGCCCCAGCCGGAAGTACGTTTCGGCCTGGCCCAGATTCCCCATGTCGGTGTACACACTGGCCAGGCCCAGGTAGCTGGCATTCAGGTCTTCCAGGTCGTTGTTTTTCTTCAGCTGCTGGATGGCTTGCTGGTAGTAGGCAATGGCCTGGGCGTAGTGGTGCGCGTGGTATTCCACCGCGGCCACGTTCATAATGGAAAACGCCAGGTTCGCCGTGTCGCGCACGGCGGTGTAGTACTTGAGTGCCGCCAGGTTGTTGGCCAGCGCTTCGGGGTAGGCGCCTTCGGCCTGCAGCACCATGCCAATGTACGTGTGCAGCCGGGCGCACTCCTTGGCATAGCCCGCGGCCTGGGCCACGCTCAGGGCCTGCTGGTACAGGCGCAGGCTGCCGGGGTAGTCGCCCCGAACGTAGCTAACCCAGCCGATGTATTCCAGGGCCTCGGCTTCCTGGCGCGGCCGATGCCGCCGCCGCGCCAGGGTCAGGGCTTCGTTGGCGTAGTGCAGCGCGCTGTCGGGTTTGCTGGTAACGCTCAGCTCAGCCAGCTTGAGCAGGCGCACTACCTGAGCGGTATCACCGACCGCCGCTGCTGGCGACGCCCGGTTGGCAAAACTCATGGCCGGGCTGGCCTGCGCCTCGGGGCCGGCAAGGAAGTAGCAGGTGGCAAAAAGCAAAAAAAACCGTGTCAGACTCATACCAGCTCGGTCGACTTGAAGGGTGCTTTAAAGCATGAATCAACGGTCCTCATAGTCGGTGTAATAGACATTGTCATGCCCTGGATGCCGAGGCAATACGATGCGTTGGCAACAGTTTTGAAAAGCAATTATCACTTAGGTTGATTCGCACCCCACGGATTCAACTCAGTGGGTAATGAAGCGGCACAGCTGGTTCTTATACTGGTCGTGTGTGTAGACGAGCCGCTCACTTGGCGCTAGTTGCACCACGGGCGTAGTGTACGTGGCGAACTTGTAGCCATCAAATTACACATGCAGGTAATCCTGGACACAGCAAACTGCGCTCGGTTATTCACCAATCAAGCGTTGAAAATTATCCATGCGAAAGAAGCGTAGGTGCCGAAGATAAGGGCAACAGCCTCTCGTTCAGCGAAAGGGTGATGCTCTTACTTTCGGCACCTTTCAAGGGTTTCAAACAGAAGCGCCACCCGACGCGGCAAATACACGCCTGGTTAGCACCTGCTACTCCAATTCCCCCACGTTGCTCCAGACGGCTTCGTCGGGCTCGATGGCCTGGTACTCCTCGAACAGAATATTCGTCCAGCTTTCGTTTTTGACGTAGCCGGGCGCTTGCTGGCGGGCCAGCACTGCCGCGTGCACCTTTTGCAGAAAGCTGTGGCAGGTGGCGCGGCGCAGCTGCAGCGTTTGCGAGAGCAGCAGCGATGAGTAGTTGCCCTGGTTGGTGTACACCACGAAAATGCAGTAGAGCGCCTTCACGATGTCGAATTTGCAGCGGTGCAGCGGCGTGTAGGCCGTGGGCGACTCCACGTAGCCGCAGCGGGTGCAGCGCTGAGCGTAGGGCTCGCGCGCCTCGCAGCTTTTCTCGTGGCCACATTTGCGGCAGCGGAAACCAGTGGCCCACTTCATCTCAGCCAGGTAGCGCAGGCAGGCGTCGCGGTCGGGGTAGGTCAGGCAGAAGTCTTCGAAGCTTACGGCTTTGCTGAGTACGCGCGCTTCCTGGGTGTGCTGCAGGTCGCGCTTGAGCTCGTGGTTGAGCTGCTCGATGGTTACCGACTGCTCGTGGAGCAGGGCCAGCGCCCCGGACAGCTCCGCGTTCTGCCCGGCAATGGTTTGGGCGTGGCGCTGCAGCTCGTCGGTGCGCACCAGCACCTGCCGTTCCAGCTCGGTGTTGAGGTTGTCTTTGAGCTCCTGGTTGCGGCGCAGTTGGGCCACGAGCTGTTCCTGCACGCGGTGCTTTTTGCGCAGCTGCTTTAGTAGCTGCTGCTGCGTGTGCAGGGCGGCGTTGCGAATGTCCTGGATTTTCTCGCCCAGGGCGTACGACAGCACAAACACCTCGAGTACCAGGGCAATGTTCATGCTGTACACGGTGATGGGCTGGTCGCTCAGCAGCTCGATTCCCAGCTTGCGGGCAATGAGAAACACCACGCTAATGGCCACCACCAAGTTGGCCGCCAGGTAGAACCGGGCCGGCTTCGAGCCCTGCTTCAGGAGCAGCACGCCGGCGGCGTAGTAGGCCGCGTAGGGCAGCACGTACAGCCAGTAGCCCCGCCCGCTGCGCAGCACCACTACATCGAGCAGAATGAGTGCCACGCTGAGCAGCGTGAGGCGCTTCAGCCAAGAGTTGTAGCGCGGTAAGCGCGGAGCAGTGTCGAGGAAGCGGTGCGAGTAGAGGGCGAACAGCACCAGTAGCAACACGGGCGCAAAGTCACTGATAATCAGATTCAGGGCCGGGTGGCTGGGCCACAGGTATTCGAAGCCCAGGCCGTCTTCCGAGAGGAAAAACAGCCCGCAGCTGAGCACGTAGAGAATGTAGTAGAGGTAGGTGCGCTCGCGCACAAAGCAAAACAGGCACAGGTTGTAGAGCACGATGATGCCCAGAATGCCGTAGAAAATGCCGAGCCAGATGGAGTCGTTGCGCAGGTGGATGACCAGGTTCTGCTCGTTCCAGACGATGCTGCGCAGGCTGGTTTTGGTGGGCGAGCTCAGCCGCACGTAGTACACCTGCTCGCTGCGCGGCGCCAGCTGCAGGGGGAAGATAAAGTCGCGGTACTGGTAATAGCGGGTGAGGTAGGGCCGGCCCGCGCCCGTCACCACGCTGTCGGGGAGCATGCCGGTGCCGCGGGGCTGGTACCAGGTAACATGCGCCAGGTGCGAATCAAACAGCTCCAGAAACCACTGGCTGGGGAGCAGGCCGTCGTTGCGCACCCGAAACCGCATCCAGTACACCGCGCCGGGCTGCCTCATGGTGTAGGGCTGCCCGGGCAGCGTCCCGAACCGGGCCGCCACGGCTGGCTGCTGCACCTGGGCTAGCGTGAGGCGGCCGGTGGGGTCTTCCAGCACGTCGAAGTAGACTTTGTCGAGCAGGATGACTTCCGTTTTGGCGTCAACCACCACGGGTTTCGTGGCTTCGGCCCGCGCCCACAGCGGCCCAAGCAGCAGGGCTGCCAGCATCAAGCAACGAAGTAAGGAGGCGGGAAACATGATAATCGGCAGCAGATGAACGCAGAAAGTAAAGATACTTGGGTAAGGCCAGCAGCCGGGCCCAACGAAAAAAGGGAAGCCCAGCGCGCTGGGCTTCCCCGAACCTTGCAGTGGCGCTACTTATTCCTTGCTGAAGCGCCGCACCAGCACCGGCTGGTTGGGGGCCGCTACCGCCAGGGTATACAGCCCGGGCCGCAGCGCTGCCACGTCGAGCGCCGCCCCGGTATAGGTTCCGGCCCACACCTGGCGACCGGTGATGTCAGTAATGCGCAGAGCGGCCCCGAGCAGGCTGGCCGGCGCATCCAGGGCCAGCCGGTCGGTGGCCGGGTTGGGGTACAGCACCAGGGCCGGGCCACTGTTCGAGCTGGTGGTTGCCAAGGTCTCGCGGGCTCCACTCACTGCTTTGCTGATGCGGACCCAGTTAATGTTCCAGCCGCCAGTTTGGGCAAACACGCCGAAGTTGTACGTGCCGGCATTCACATTCACGGTGCGCGACACGGTGGTCCAGTTCTGCCAACTGCCGGTGCCCGGAATAGTCGTGCTGCCCAGCTGAATCGACCCTGCGTTCAGGTCCGACGACACCGTGCCGCCCCCGACCCCGCTGGCCACCCGGTACTCGATAACGTAGCTGCCCGAAGTAGGAAACGTGACCTGATTAAACACCAGGTAATCACCGGCGTCGACGTAGCCCATGTCCTGGCCACCGCCGGCGTCGGAGCAGGCTTCGGCCACCATGCCGTTGTTCACATTGGCGTTTTCAGCCTGCAGCAAAACCGAGCCTTTGCTGATGCGCACCCAATTAAGGTTGAAGCCGCCGGTTTGGGCAAACACGCCGAAGTCGTAGGTACCAGCGGCCGGCACGGTCACAACTTTCGACACGGTGGTCCAGTTCTGCCAGCCCCCGGTGCCGCCGAAGGACGTGCTGCCCAGGGCCGTAGCGCCGCCGTTGAGGTCGCAGGAGATGGTGCCGCCGGTGCCGCCGCTGGCCACCCGGTATTCAATGTTGTAGCTGCCCGGGGCCGGGAAGTTGACGTTGAACTTGAGGTAGTCGCCAGCGTCGATGTAGCCCATATTTTCGCCGCCGCCCGCGTCGGTGGTGGCTTCGGCCAGCATGCCGTGGCCGGCGTTGGCGTTTTCGGCTTCGAGCAGCACGGCCGGGTTCACCACCGGCGCCGTGGCCTCTTCATACACCCGCACGTAGTCGACGTACATGGTGCCAGGCAGCTTGCTCTCGTCGATGCTGGTAACGTTGGGGAAGTCGCCACCCACTGCCAGGTTCAGCAGAATGTAGAAGCGCTTCTGAAACTCTTCAGTGCTGCCCACGCCCCCGGCAATCTTGAAGTCGTGGTAGCCCACGCCGTCCACGAAGGTGTGGATGTAGTTGGTATCCCAGGTCAGGGTGTAGGTGTGGTAGCCGTCGGTGGGGGCCGGTATGGTGCCAGTGGTACCGTACTGCACGTGGCCACCGTTGTCCCAGTGCTCGGTGGCGTGGGTCACGTTGTCGGCGTTTACGTGCTCCATGATGTCAATCTCGCCGCACAGGGGCCAGGGCCGGGCGGCGGTTTCGTTGCTGCCCAGCATCCAGAAGCCGGGCCACAGGCCCCGCCCCAGCGGCATCTTGATGCGGGCTTCCACTTTGCCAAACCGGAAATCCTGCAGGTTGCGGGTTTTCATGCGGGCCGAGGTGTATTGCCACGAGCCATTCAGATACTCCTTGCGGGCCGTGATGGCCAGTACGCCGCCGCCTACCGTGGCGTTGGCCACCTGGTAGTTCTCCCATTCGTGGTTGCCCCAGCCGCCGTTGTTGCCGGTATCGAAGTTCCAGTTGGCGGTGTTCACAGTCGTGCCGTTGAATTCATCGGCCCACACGGGCGTGGCCTTATAAGTTTGGCCCTGGGCGGCTACAGTGCCAAGTACGGCAAGTACCAGCGCGGAGCCAGTGCGAAAACGTTTGTTCATAGAGGGTGGGATTTTGGTAAGTAATGGAAGCTGCAGGCTCGGTCGCGAGTCCGGCAACTGGGCCAAATATATCCACCAACTGTTACGCAAGCAGCTTCAAAAACCGCTTAAAACGCTTAAAAACAACCTTTTCAAATTCCCCGTTACGCTTCCGACACATGCAAACCTCTCGCTTTTGCGCGAGCAGGCGCACTAGGACACACCAGGTCAGGCACAAGAAAATCGGTTGAGCAACAAGAAAAAAGCCGACGAAAGCCCGAATTATGTTATCTGGTTGCAGGTGATTTGGCTTGGGTTGGCCCAAGCAGGTTGGCGTTGGGAGCTCGCCTTGGCTTTGGCATACCGACACTGCTCCTATTCGCCAACTCTGTGGCTGCTGCATCACTAGCCTGTGCAATACCGACAACATACCCAGCGACGTAGCAAGCTTGGGTGGTCGAGTGGGTTTCCCAGCGCCCCTCGCCTCACTCCTCAAAGTCTAACTGGATAGCGGGACGGGGGATATCCAGTGTTGGAAAGCCTAACTGAACCGGCATCGGTGCTGACCAGATGATTAAGCAGGAAGCAGTCCAACAGTATTCCAACCGCTGGGCTGGCCCAAACAACTCGTTGGGCTGGCACAGCACAACGGAAGAATAGTGAAATGGAAAAGCTCCTACTTTTGGTAGCTCCTGTATCTCGTCGCGGAGCACCATATCGCTTTGCCGCCTGCTTCCATCGGCCGTCAGGTCAGCGACCTGTAGGTACCGCTCGGCGAGCACCTGCACATCGTAGTACCGTGATGTCGTGCCCAGGTCGGTGCCTGTAAAGCCTTTCGTCCGGGGAGAGTACGTTCCGAAAGCTTGGCGGTAACTGCTCGCACTGCGCATCGAGAGGGCGCCGGTTTCCCCTAGCTCGTCCGTAGGCACGGCGCGCCTGGCCACGGGCGAGGACGGCCGTTCACAGGCCGAAACCAACAGGGCCAACGCCAATAGGCTGACAGTGCAACCGCGCGCCAAGGCTGGGAACAACGGACGCATGCTGCAACGGCTTGGGTGAGTAATGTAAGGGACCAAAGAAACCACCTGCGGCGGCTTACCCCCGCGCCAGCACCAGCGCCACCCGACTCGGCAGGTACAGACTAAGCTGGTGCTCATACGTTTCGTATGCATAGCCCTCATCAGGCCGGTCGAAGCCGCCGAAACGGCCGTTATCGGAAGAGAGCACCACGCGGTACTTGCCTTCCTCGGTTGCCCAGAAACGGTAGTCGGTCAGGCTTTTTTCGACGTGCAGGTTCACGATGAACACCAAACCGCCGCGTTCGAAGGCCAGCACCTGGTTTTCCTCGTCGTGCTTCAAAAGCGTAGCCGGGCCGGCGCCCAGCAGGTGGCGGGTTTTAGCCAAATGCACCATGGCCTTATCGAACTCGCCCATCTGGTGAAATTTCAGGTCGGGGTTGTTGCCCAAGCCCCATTGGCGGCGGGCAAATTGATAACTCCAGTTGTTGCCCTCCCGAGGGAAATCAACCCACTCGGGGTGGCCGAACTCGTTGCCAATAAAGGTGAGGTAGCCCTCGCCGCCGGCCGCCAGCGTAAGCACCCGGATGATTTTGTGCAGGGCCAGGGCCCGCGCCGCGCCGGGGTCGCCGTCGGTCACGTGCATATGGGCATAAATACCGGCATCGAACAACCAATGGGCGAGCGTTTTATCGCCCACCAAAGCCTGGTCGTGGCTTTCGGCGTAGGCAATGGTTTTCTCGCCGGCGCGGCGGTTCGTGAGCGTATGCCAGAGGTCGCCAAGGGGCCAGTTTTCGTCGGGCGTGTGCTTGAGCAGTTTAATCCAGTAGTCCGGAATGCCCATGGCCAGGCGGTAGTCGAAGCCCACGCCGCCTTCCTTAATGGGACGGCACAGGCCGGGCAGGCCGCTCATGTCCTCGGCAATCAGCAGGCTTCCTTTTTTGAACTCGTGGGCCAGCGTGGTGGCCAACTGCAGGTACAAAATGGCGTCCTCATCGGCGGCCGGGCCGAAGTAGTTGTCGTAGCCCACGAAGGCCACGCCCTCGCCGTGGTGGTGGTAGAGCATGCTCGTCACACCGTCGAAGCGGAAGCCGTCGAAGTGGAATTCTTCGAGCCAGTAGCGAAGGTTGCTGAGCAGGAACTGCTGCACCTCGGGCCGCCCGTAGTCGAACAGCTTGCTGTCCCAGCCGGGGTGGTTGCCGCGCTCGCCTTTGTGGAAGTACAGGTTGCCGGAGCCATCAAAATCGGCCAGGCCCTCGGCTTCGTTCTTCACGGCGTGCGAGTGTACGATGTCGAGCAGCACGGCAATGCCGCGCCGGTGCGCTTCGTCGATGAGAAACTTCAGGTCTTCGGGCGGGCCGAAGCGCGAGCTGGCGGCAAACAGATTGGCCACGTGGTAGCCAAACGAGCCGTAGTAGGGGTGCTCCATCACGGCCATGAGCTGCACGGTGTTGTAGCCGCCGGCTTCGATGCGGGGCAGAATATTTTCGGCGAATTCGCGGTAGGTGCCCACCCGGCCTTCCTCGGTGGCCATGCCCACGTGGGCCTCGTAAATCAGTGGTTCGGCCACGGCGGTGGCGGGCCGGAACTGCTGGTCGGTCCAGGCAAAGGGCTGCTCGGGCCGCCAGATTTGGCCAGCGAAATCCTTAGTCTCCTCATCCTGCACAGCGCGGCGCAGGGTGGCGGGCAGGCGGTCTTTGCCCCCGGCCTCCGTCACAACGTGCACCTTGAAGCGACTGCCGTGGCTCAGGCGCTGGTCGTATTCCGCATCGGGCAGAAACACTTCCCACACGCCAAAATCAAGCTTCTGCAGCGGTGTAGCGCGGCGGTCCCAGACGTTGAAATCGCCAATCAGAAACAAGCCGGCCGCGGCAGGCGCCCACTCGCGGTACACCCAGCCGCCACGGGCCGCGTCGTGGTTCAGGCCCAGCTGCTGGTGTGCAGTAGCGTAGTTCAGCAACGAGCCGTGGTACTGCTCAATTTCGGCCAGCCGCGCTTGCAGCCGGGCCTGGCGGGCGCGCAGCACCGGCTCGAACGGAGCCAGCCAGGGGTCATGTTGAACGAGTGTCAGCGAAGCCGGGCGGCGGGGTTTGGCAGCAGCCACGGCTTTAGCTGCGGGAGCAGCTTTCGCTGACGACGCCTTAGCCGTTTTAATGGCAGCAATTTCCGTAGTGTCGACCGGAGCAGCCTTTGCCGTGGGCTGAGACGGTTTGACAGCCGCCGCCCGCTTGGTGGAAGTGGTCGATGAGCCGGGAGTGACGGCAGGAGCCTGGGCAGCGGCAGGGGCCGCGGGAGTTTTCTTAGCCATGGGAAAGTCGGTTTAGGCCAAATGTAAGGGGCCGGCGCGGGCACTGCTAGCAGAGAGCTGCCGTGCCATCGGTTGCGCAGCCAACATTCTATATTTTATTGGGTCTATCCCAATCGAGGCCAGGCTTTGGCGTACTTTGGTGCTCTATTTCCAACCCCAATGAAGCACCGTTTACTCGCTATTCCGCTGGCCCTGCTGCTGGCCTGCTCGGCCGAGCGCCCCGTTACCTCCACCTCGCGCGCTTTTGAGGGTTCGCTGGCCTCGCCCCTGCCGCCGGCTGCCGCGCCCAAGCTGGCCCGCTACGCCATGGTGGTTTCTGCTCATCCCGAGGCGTCTAAAATCGGCACCCAGATTCTGCAGCGCGGCGGCAATGCCTACGACGCAGCCGTGGCGGTGCAATTTGCGCTGGCCGTGGCGTTGCCCGTAGCCGGCAACATCGGCGGCGGCGGGTTCCTGCTCTACCGCGACCGCAACGGCTCGGCTGGCTCGCTCGATTTCCGCGAAACTGCCCCGGCCGGGGCCACGCGCGACATGTACCTCGACAAAAAAGGCAATGTAGTGCCCGACCTGAGCACCGCCGGTCCGCTGGCCGTGGGCACCCCCGGCACGGTGGCGGGCATGGCGGCATTGCACAAGCAACTGGGCAAGCTCTCGTGGGCTTCGCTGGTGCAGCCCGCCGTGGCGCTGGCCAAACGCGGTTTAGCCCTCACGCCCAAGGAAGCTAACCTGCTGAATAATTTCCGGGCCGATTTCCAGAAGTACAACCCCGGCAGCACCCCCGCCTACCTGCACCCCGGAGGCGGCGAGTGGCAGGCCGGCGATACCCTGCACCTGCCCGAGCTGGCCCGCACCCTGGCCCGCGTGCGCGACCAGGGCCGCGACGGCTTTTATAAAGGCGAGACGGCCCGCCTGCTGCTGGCCTCCATGCAGCGCGGCGGGGGCTTGGTACGCCAGGCCGACCTCGATAAGTATCAGGCTAAATGGCGCGAGCCGTTGCGCGGCCGCTACCGCGACTACGACGTGATTACAATGCCGCCGCCCAGCTCGGGCGGCGTGGCCCTGCTGCAAATGCTGCAGATGCTGGAGCCCGTGGACCTGGCCCAGGCTGGCTACCACACGCCCCTGGCCGTGCACTATATTACCGAGGCCGAGCGGCGCGTGTACGCCGACCGCGCCACCTACCTCGGCGACCCCGACTTCGGCAACGTGCCGGTGCAGAAGCTGCTCGACGTGGACTACAACCGCCAGCGGGCTGCCTCGTTCCGCTCGCGCGGCCGGGCCACGCCCAGCGCCAGCGTAGCCGCCGGCGCCAAGTTGCCCGGCTACGAAAGCTCCGAAACCACCCACTACAGCATCGTCGATGCCTTTGGCAACGCCGTGAGCTGCACCACCACCCTCAACGGCGCCTACGGCAGCCGCGTGGTGGTGCCCGGCGCGGGCTTCTTGCTGAACAATGAGATGGATGACTTTTCGGCCAAGGCCGGCGTGCCCAACGCCTACGGGCTGGTGGGCGGCTCGGCCAATGCTATTGCCCCCGGCAAGCGCATGCTCAGCAGCATGACGCCTACTATTCTCACCCGCAACGGCAAAGTAGCCCTCGTGACGGGCACCCCCGGGGGCAGCACCATCATCACCAGCGTGTTGCAAAGCATCCTGGGCATTGTCGACTACGGCCTGAACGCTCAACAGGTCGTGACGGCGCCGCGCCTGCACCACCAGTGGCTGCCCGACCAGATTGAGGTAGAAGCCGGCGCCCTGCTGCCCGCCGCCCAGGACACCCTGCGCGCCCACGGCTACATCCTGAACCCCCGCCTGCCGTGGGGCCGCCTCGACCTCATCCACATTCGCACCGATGGCGTGCTCGAAGGCGGCGCCGACCCGCGCGGCGACGACAAGGCGCTGGGGTATTAGAATGAGAGGCTGAGAGGTTGATGTTCTGTTTTTTCGGGTATTATCTCCTAACCAGGCAGTTGCTTACTCATCATCTTCATCTGGCGGGCAGGTACTGAGCAGTAGCTCGGTGAAAGTGCTGGCCCGCAGCATTTCCCGTAGTGCGCTGCTTTCGTGGTCCAGCACCACCACCTCGCTGCCCTTGGGCAGAAACCGGATGGCCACCATATCGCCGCCGTCGGTTTCTCCGATGGGCAGCAGGTTAGCCGGCAAATCATCCCATAGCTCCGTGAGTTGTGGGCTATTGGGAAGTAGCAAAGGCACCAGGGTTTCTGCTGAGTCGCCTACGGGAAGACCGAACAAGTCGCAGATATAAACTTCAATAGGCATGAGCATCCGTTCAAAATCGCAGACGCCGCCATTGTACGTGAGCAAAAAGGTGCGATAGTCAGGCGGCAGCCGATGGCCCAGTGCCTGTTCAAACTGCTCCACTTGCGTTTCGCTCGGCAGGGCCGCCGGGTACCGCTCCAGATTAACGGCGGTTGCCACGCCGTTTAGCACGATTTCTTTCATTCTACCAGTTATACGGGTTTGCTTCCGGCAGCAAGCGAAAGGGCCGTTCTGCCGGGCAACGTAGGACGCTACACGCCAGAACGGCCATTCTAGCAACTTACTTATTATTAACCTATTGCTGCTGCACCGGGGTCTGGCGGGCTACCAGGCGCAGGTTGCCGGCGGCGGTAATGAGCTTCTGGCTCAGTTCGCGGGCTTTGTCGCCTTCGCCCTTAAAGCTGTGAGTGCCGGCAGCGGCTTGAGCCGTTAGCTCGCCCAGGGTCTGGAACGACTGGGCCATGGCGGCGGCATTGTTGGCGTTTACGTGGCCGCGCAGGGTTTCGAGCTCGGCCACGATGGGCCGGGTGGCGGGCTGGTCGATGCTGCGCAAGTGCTGAATCCAGTTTTCGAGGTGGTCCTGGCCCTTGCTGGGGTCCACGTTGAAGCCGAGGTTAACGGTATCGAAGAGGAGACGAATGCTGGATTCAGCTTCGGAGAAAAAGCTCATGGGATAAACTTAGAAGTGAGATGGTACGGCAATGAGGCCACGAATGGAGCATCCGCCCGG
The DNA here is from genome assembly GCF_039539585.1 of Hymenobacter glaciei. Taxonomy (NCBI): domain Bacteria; kingdom Pseudomonadati; phylum Bacteroidota; class Cytophagia; order Cytophagales; family Hymenobacteraceae; genus Hymenobacter; species Hymenobacter glaciei. The sequence continues at coordinate 169,151 of NZ_BAABDK010000016.1, forward strand.
CCTGGTTTCGGCCACGAAGATACGCAGCCGGGCAGCTAAACTGCTACCCAGCCCACTGGCCCGGGCATGCAAAACGGGCACCCCAGGCATCGGCCCAGAGTGCCCGTTGGGCTGGTGCTAATCAGAATTTAGCCTTTCAGCTGGCTGGCGGCCGAGCTCAGGGCTTGGCCCAGTTGGCGCAGCTTGTCCTGGGCATCGGGGGTGGCAGCGTCGGCCACTTTGGTGGTGTGCTCGCCGAGGGTGCTCAGGCTGCTGGCCAGCGCGCCGGTATCGGAAGCGCCGCTGCTGAGAGCATCGTGCAGATTCTGCAGCTCGGAGCTGATGCCCGACAGCTGCGGGTTGCCCTGCAGGGTTTTAATCCAGCCGGCAATGTTGGGGCCGGCAGCTCCAGCGGCGGCGGCGAGGCCGCCCTGGAGGGCGTTAAGGGTAGCGTCGAGCTGGCTGGTGCCCTGGCTGCTTTGCGATTGATTATCCATGTTGAAAGAGAGTTTGTTTGGGTGAATTGATGCCCTAGCAACCCAGCAAACCCGCAGATGTTAACTTTCTGAATTACAAAATTTTGTCATTTATTTTTACACAATTTGCTAACAAACTTTTCGGACCAGCGACTGGTTAAGCAGCCGCCGGTCGCTACTCCTCGCCGGGGTGCAGCTCCTGCACGTCGGGGTGGCTGTAGTTCACCACGATGACCGAAAACGGGTGCGGCTCGCCTTCGCGTTTTTCGATGCGAATGGTGCCGGCATCGCGCAGCTTGTTCAACAGGTCGCGGCGCTCGTAGTCCGGCAGTTCGGGAAGCTCATCGGTGAGCAGGCGCATGAACGGGCCCAGCCACAGTTCCGTTACGCGGCGCTGCTGCTTGGTTTCGAGCTTCTGAAACTCGGCCAGCATGAAAGCCAGGGTGCGGCGCTCGGTGTCGGTGGCCAGCCTTCGGGTAGGCGAAAATTCGGCGCCCTCTTCGCCCGGGCGCGACACGAACGGCCGGGTCGGAGCAAGCGGCCGGGGCGCTGCAGCCGAGGGCACCGGCACCACGCGCGGCAGCGGGACGGCGTTTTCGGGCGAAGTTTCGGCCGCGCCATTTGGGGCTTCGGGTGCGGAGGCCCGGGCGGCCAGGGCCGCCGCCGAGGGCACACCGGCCAGCCCCTGCTCGCGCAGGCGGCGGCTTTCCTCGATGGAGCGCTGGCGGTCGGTGCGGCGTTTTTCGAGTTGCTCGATGCGGGCCGGCGTGAGCAAGTCGCGCGCATCGATAAACTGCGCAGCTCCGATGTTTTGGAGCAAATCGCCGGATACCGACTCGCGAAAGCCCGCCACCAGCACCTGCCGGGCCTGGCGGCGCAGGTGCTGCAGCACAGGAATGTAGTCGCGGTCGCCGGCCACGAGCACGAAGGTGCCGATGTCGGGGCGGGTGTACATCACCTCCAGCGCGTCGATGCAGAGCTGCATGTCGGCGGCATTTTTGTGGTCGGTGCCCAGCACGTTGCGGGTGCTCACCCCCATCAGGTACAGGGCGCCCTGCGGGGCAGTGGCCAGGCGCTCGAAGTCGGCGTAGGCGTAGCTGATGAGGCTGTCGAGGCCTGTGGCGCTGAGCTTTTCGCGCAGGCTCCGGACGATGTCCAGACAAATGTCGTTGAGGTCGGGTGGGTCGTGAAAGTGATTTTTAAGAAAATAGTAAACGTTCTCAAAATCAATAAAAACGGCGGCGTATGGGGAGGCGGGCGACTTGGGCGTCATATAGCAAAGATATAATATATCATCCCGCAACGGGAATTTGTCCCAATGTGGGTTTGCGGTGAGAAGTTAGCGAACCGACCCGTAGAAACCTGTACAACTGTTTTCTATTTTTTGAAAATAGTTGTACAACCCTACTTCAGGTTCTGTACATGTATTCTTTATTTCTTGAGAATACATGTACACATCATTAATGGCGGCTTCCTGCACCGCAACGTTTCGCTGCTGGCCTTGTAGGCCCTGGCTGTAACTTGCTACCTCCCTCCGACAGATTGTTTATGAATGTTTTTTTTGCGCGTTTCCATCGGGGCACTGGCTTCGCTAATGCTCCTTTCTGCGCCATCATTCGCCCAGTGGGCCGAGGATGGCCCGCCAGGCTCCAACCCGTTTGGGCGGCGCATAGCACTGGTGCAATCGGTACCGGGTGAGCGATACGCGGGGCATACTTTACTGACAGATAAAGCGAAAAAATCGTTGGGAATACTTAGCTCCGGACCGATGATAAAAGCCATAGGCGTGTACAGGCCTGGGCACCAAGTGTCATGAAAATCAGCTATTCCCCAGCAGGATACCTTATGACAGCTTATTTCTTAGTTAGCATAGTGCAACCGCCGCAAGCCATTGCAGCCGAAACACCTTGCAACCATGGCCAGCACCAGGGTCGGTTCTGACGCGGTAATTTTGTAGCACCTTGCAGCCTCGGCTGCTGGTGCGTCGTTCGTATCCGGCACCGGCTGAAGCTCGTGCTCCTCTTCTATGCAACCCTTCGATTCCGCTCGCCTGCACTTTCGCCCGCTTACTGCCGATGATACGGCCGGCATGTTCGAACTCGACTCCGACCCGGCCGTGCACCGCTACCTGGGCGGCATTGGTGGGCAAATGGTGAGTGAGCCGGCCCAGAGCACGGCCCTCATCGAATACATTCGGAAGCAGTACGAAGAAAACGGCATTGGCCGTTGGGCCGTGGTGTTGCGCGAAACCGGCGAATTCATGGGCTGGGCTGGGCTGAAGCTGGTCGCCGGCCCCATCAATGGCGAAACCAACTTCTACGACCTGGGCTACCGCTTCATTCCGCGTTTCTGGAGCCAGGGCTACGGTTTCGAGACGGCCCGCGCCTGGCTCGAATACGGGTTTGAAACCTTGCGCCTGCCGCGCATCTGCGCCTACGCCGACTGGCACAACGTGGCGTCGCGTCGCATTCTGGCCAAAATTGGCATGCGCCAGGGGCCGCGTTTTTTGGTAGAAGGCGTGCCCTGCATCTGGTACGAGGCCGAAGCGCCTGAGCGAGCGTAGCGCCGCGGCCAGTAGCGGGCCCGGGGCAGCGAGGCACCCGGCTGTTTCAGCTGGCCAAGGCCCGTTTGGGCCGCGCCGCTAATTGCACCACTGCTACCCAAGCCACAGCCGCTGCCCAACCCGCCAGCACATCCGATGGGTTGTGTACGCCCAGGTACAGGCGCGCCCAGCCCACGGCTAAGGAGAACAGCGGTGCCAGCCACAATACCCAGCCGCAACGGCGGCTGCCCCACACCAAGAACACCAGCGCTGCCGCAATTGCCGCCGTATCCATGGCGTGCCCGCTGGGGAAGCTGAACGTATGCTCGGGCCGGATGCTGGCCCACAGGGCCGGCCGGGGCCGCGCCACCAGCCGTTTAATAATCTGGGTGAGCACCATCGACCCGCCCACCGCCGCGAAAAACACCCACGCCGGCCGGACTTGTCGCAGCAGTAGCAACCCCAGCCACACCAGCACTCCGAGGCTCACCATCGGCCCGGTATTGCCCACAACGGTCAGGAAGACGGCGACCCTATCGAGTGTGGGGGTGGAGTGGCGGTGCCAGTAATCAAGGATGGGCGCATCCCAGGGCAAATTACCGGCGCGCACCACTTCAAAAGCCAACCCCAGAGCAACCATGCCCGCGCTTAACAAAACCAGCCACAGCCCCCGCGAACTTGGCAGCGGCTTGGCTTCGACAGGCAAAGGCAAAATCATGCTAAAAGGGACACGTGAGAAGATGGCAAGTAATGTTTTAAAGCGGGAAGCTGCCGTAAGAGCACTCATCGGGAGCCGGTACCCCGGGGTAATGCCCTCCGGTGCTGCGTACTGAACAATACGCCCCCGCACAAAAAAAGACGCCATGCATCCTTACAACGCCAGCTTCAGCTGCTGGCCGGCTCCTTCGGTACCGGCTTCCAGGTTCGAGAGCGTGATGCCCAGCAAACGCACGCCTTTGGGCAAGGGCAGCAGGCCTTCCACCAGTTCGTGGCTGAAGCGGGCCAGCGTGGCGGCATTGGGCACGGGCCCTACGCCGCTGCGGCTGCGCGTGATTTGCTGAAAATCAGCAAACTTGACTTTGAGCGTGACGGTGCGGCCCCGCGCGCCGGTGCGTTCGCAGTAGGCCCACACGTCGGCCAGCAGCGGCGGCAGGGCCGCCAGCAGCTCGGGCAGCTCGTGCAGGTCCTGGGCGAAGGTATTTTCCGAGCCCACAGACTTGCGCACGCGGTCGGGCACCACGGGCCGGTGGTCTTCGGCGTGGGCAATGGCGTGGTAGTAGCGCCCGGCTTTGCCAAAGTGCCGGGTGAGCAGCTCCACCGGCTGGGCCCGCAAATCGGCTCCCGTGAACACGCCCAGCTGGTTCATGCGTGCCGCCGTCACTGGCCCAATGCCGTGAAACTGGCCCACTGCCAGCCCTTCTACAAAGGCCAGCCCCTGGCCGGGGCGCACCACAAACTGCCCGTTGGGCTTGCGGTAATCGGAAGCCAACTTGGCCAGAAACTTATTGTAGGAAATACCCGCCGAAGCCGTCAGGCCGGTTTCGACCAATATTTTAGCTCTGATTTCGCGCGCAATCTGGGTGGCTGATTCGATGCCCGGCAGGTTCTCGGTTACGTCGAGGTAGGCCTCATCGAGCGAGAGCGGCTCGATGAGCGGCGTGTACTCGGCAAAAATGGCGTGAATCTGCCGCGACACTTCCTTGTACACGGCAAAGCGCGGCGGCACGAACACCAGTTCGGGGCACTTGCGCAGCGCCGTAGCCGAAGGCATGGCCGAGCGCACGCCATACTGCCGGGCCTCGTAGCTGGCCGCCGCTACCACGCCGCGCTCGCGGGCCCCGCCCACCGCCACCGGCCGGCCCCGCAGCTCGGGCGCGTCGCGCTGCTCCACCGAAGCGTAGAACGCGTCCATGTCGAGGTGAATAATCTTGCGGAATGCAGCAGGAGTCACGGGTAAAAAACGGCGTCGGGCCGGCCCGCAAAGATACCGGCCTACCTCGCGCGCCGGCCACCCAAACACCCGTTAGCGCTAACCTTTGCGCAGCTATCCTCTTGACATTCACTGACGAACAATTGCTAGTGTCGACGCACTTTTTTCAGAGGCACCGGCTGGCGCAGTTTTGTTTTCACATTTTTTGGGCATTAACTTGGCTCTTTATTCAGACGGAGAGAATTGTGGTGGGCCGGGCAACCGAAGATGTGATTCCAGCCAGCAGAGCGGGTTTTTAGATTTTTAGCCAAGTCGCTTGATGCCCTAATTATGTACGTTAAGCAAATGTTAACACAAATATAATCTTATTAAATATTTGCTTATTGCCAATTAATTGGGTATGTTTGAATTACCAAACCATGTGGGGTGGCGGAACTGGCAGACGCGCTAGCCTATCTCGCTAGTACAATTAGAGGTTCGAATCCTCTCTCTACAGCTAAGTCCCGGTCGTGCAAACGGCCGGGACTTTTTGCGTTATCCAGGTTTGGGTCTGGGTTTACCCGGTACGACCCGGCCCCTGCTTCACCCAGAATATCAAACAGCATTATATAAAAAGAGCGGCTGCCCGGGTGGGCAGCCGCTCTTTTTATGTTTGGACTAGCGGCGCTGCGACGACTCCCGCACAATTAGCTTTGGCTTGAGCAGCACGTTGCGGGGCTGGGCCAGGCGGTCGGGGTTGGGGTTGAGGATTTTCTGGAGCAGGCGCACGGCCGAAATGCCCATGGTTTCGCAGCCCTGGTCCACCGACGTGAGGTTGGGCTCGGTGAGGGTGGCGAAGGCCTCGTTGCTGAAGCCCGCCACCGCCACGTCGTGCGGCACGCGCAGCCCGTGGGCCTTGATAACCTGCATGGCGCCGGCCGCCGCCAGGTCGTTGGAGCCAAACACGGCGTCGGGGCGCTGGGGTAGTTTCAGCATTTCGGCAATGGCCCGGGCGCCGCCCTGCTGGCTCATTTCGCACTGCGCGATGTAGTCCTCGTTGATGTCGAGGCCATGGGCGGTGAGGGCGTCGCGGTAGCCCTGGTGGCGGTTGCGGTGGATGTTGAGCTGGCGCGGGCCGGTGAGGTGGGCAATGCGGGTGCAGCCCTGCTCGATGAGGTGCGACACCACCTGGTAAGCGCCCTGGTAGTCGTCGAGAATCACGGCACTCACGTTGTCGCCCCGAAAATTGTCGAGCACGCGGTCGAAAAACACCAGCGGTACGTTGTGTTGCCGGGCCAGCTCGAAGTGGCTGAAATCGGTGGTCGTGTTGGCCAGCGACACCAGAATGCCCTCTACCTGTGAATTCATCAGCAGCTCGATATTCTTCTTTTCCTGGGCCGCATTTTCATTGGATTGGAAAATCATCACACTGAACCCGGCCTTGCTGGCCTCGGCGGCAATGCCGTCGAGCACCTGCGGAAAAAAGTGGCCGGTGATGTGCGGCACCAGCACCCCAATGGTGTGGGTGCGGCCCCGGCGCAGGGAAGCGGCCAGCTGGTTGGGCTGGTAATGCAGCTCGGCGGCCAGCTGGCGCACGCGCACCTTGGTCGCCTCGCTCACATCTTTATGGTTGGCCAGCGCGCGCGACACCGTGGAGGGCGAAAGCTGAAGTGCCGTGGCCAAATCGGTCAGGGAAGCCCGGCGGGTTTGCATCTTGCAGAAAAATTAACGTGAAAAAAGGTCGGCTACCTGCCTCGTGGGCAGCGAGCCGCCACCCCATTCCCGGCCCGCATTCCGGCGTCGGCCGGCCGCACTCGCAGTGGGCGATGGCCATTTCGGGCTAAGTTAGGAGCAGGATACCCATCTCAAGCAGATTTTGCCTGTTTCCCAGATGTTAATTCTCTCGGCCTTGCCCCTTCCTCAGCCGGGTGGGCGCCGGCGGGGCCGAGCCTTAGCAGTTTTTTGCGTGTTTTTTAAGTTGGGCAGAGCCAATTGGCCACGCGCATGCGGCAAGCCGCTTGGCCCGTTTGGCCAGCTTCCGCGTGTGCCGTAAGTGTACAAAAGTTGCCGCCAAAGGCTTTTGGAATGGTTTGAGAACGTTTTTTCTGCCTTTTTACGGGGCGGGTGAAGGCTACATTTGCCCGGTGCAACCAGTGGCCTTCTCCGCCCCTACATCGTTCGGACGGTATACTTACTCCGAAACCGCTCCAAGGTGGTGAAGTTGCAGCGCGCGGTATGATGACCTAACGTTCAGTCTTTCTATTTCATTTTCCATCCCACCCACCTTCCTCTTATGGCTGCTCCCGCTTTCGCGCCAGTTGTTACCTCGACGGCTCTGCCGGCCGGCGCCACCGCGCCGCGCTATGCCCCGGCCCTCTCGGCCCTTACGGTGCTGTTCTTCTCGTTCGGCTTCATCACCTGCCTGAACGATATTCTGATACCGTACTTTAAAGCCATCTTCCAGCTTAGTTATGCGAAAGCGGGTTTGATTAATTTCTGCTTTTTCGGAGCCTACTTCGTAATGGGCATTCCAGCGGGCAAAGTTGTGAGTCGCTTGGGATACAAAGGCAGCATGCTGCTGGGTTTTCTAATAGCTGCAGTTGGCTGCTTTCTGTTTTATCCAGCAGCCGATAGTCACTCCTATGGCTTGTTTCTTGGTGCTTTGTTTGTGCTGGCAACCGGCATCGTGCTGCTGCAAGTTGCTGCCAATCCCTATGTAGCAGTATTGGGGCCGCCTGAATCGGCGCCATCTCGGCTCAGCTTAACACAGGCATTCAATTCTGTAGGAACAACGGTGGCTCCTTTGGTTGGCGCAGCCCTTATCCTCTCACACCTGCCCGACCTTGACGCCGCCCGCGCGGCTGATGCCATCGACGTGCGGGCAGTTCAGATGCCCTATCTCTGCATTGGGGGCGTGCTTATTCTTATCAGCGGTGTGCTCAGCTTGATTAAGCTACCAATTATAACGCACACCCCCGACCCTGCCGACGACGGCAGCCGCCGCGCTTGGAACTACCGCCACTTAGTGCTGGGCATGATAGGTATTTTTGCTTACGTAGGGGCCGAAGTAGCTATTGGCTCACACATTGTGAGCTATTTAGGCCAGTCCGACGTCATGAACATGGCCCCCAAGCTGGCAGGCAAAAAAATAGCTTTTTACGGTGGTGGAGCAATGGCAGGCCGATTCGTCGGGGCAATTCTACTGAATAGAATACGTCCGGGCCGACTCTTGGCTTTGACTGGCATTGGCGCCATTGTGCTGGTTATTATTTCAATTAGCACTACCGGCGAAATGGCTATGTGGAGCCTATTGGCCGTGGGCCTAATGAACTCCATCATGTTCTCCACCATTTTTACGTTGGCCGTGGCCGGCCTGGGCCGCCATACCGAAGAAGCTTCCGGGCTGCTGAACGTGGCCATTGTGGGCGGTGCGGTTATTCCTCCCCTGTTCGGGCTGGTGGCTGATGCCAGCTCGTTGCGCCTGGCGCTGGCGCTGCCGGTGCTGTGCTACGCCTACATTGTGTGGTACGGCATGCGCGGCCACGTGCGCCAAGTAGCGGCGTAAGACCGCCCAGAACGATGTAGAGACGCGACGCATCGCGTCTCCGGGAATGCCCCATTCAGCATCGTTTGTCAAGCATCGTTCAACGCCGAGACGCGAAGGGTCGCGTCTCTACATCGTTCTCTGAGAAGTTGCTTTTGTTTTCTTCATGCTCCTGAAACCCCACCGTTTTTTCCTTGCTTCTGGCTTGCTGCTGATGCTGCTAGCTGCGGCCCCGCTTGGGGTGCGGGCTCAGCGCGCGTCCAAGCCAGGCGCGGCTAAGAGTGTGGGCGTGAGCTACTGGCTGACCACGGCCGATAAGACGGTGCTGTTTCAGTTCCAGGCGGGTGCGCTGCAGTTTGCGACCGGCACCAATGCCAACCCGACCATCGAAATCGACGAGGCCAAAACCTACCAGACCATCGACGGCTTCGGCTACTGCCTCACGGGCGGCAGTGCCCAACTGCTGCACCAGATGGCTCCCGCCGAGCGCGCCAAACTGCTACGTGAGCTGTTCGGAACCGACGGGCGCAATATTGGCGTGAGCTACCTGCGCCTGAGCATCGGCGCCTCGGACCTCGACGACCGGGTGTTCAGCTACGACGACCTGCCCGCCGGACAAACCGACCCCACGCTGGCCCATTTCAGCCTCGCGCCCGACCAACCGCACTTGCTGCCGGTGCTGAAAGAGATTTTGGCCATCAACCCAAAGCTGAAAATCCTTGGCTCGCCGTGGTCGCCGCCGACCTGGATGAAAACCAATGGCGAGTCGAAAGGCGGCAGCCTGAAGCCGGAGTTCTACGACGCCTACGCCCGGTATTTCGTGAGATACATTGAAGGCATGAAGGCTGCCGGCGTGCGCATTGATGCTATTACGGTGCAGAACGAGCCGCTGCACCCCGGCAACAACCCTAGCCTGCTGATGCCAGCCGGGGAGCAGGCCGCGTTCATTGGCAAAAGCCTGGGCCCGGCTTTCCGGCAGGCCAAGCTCGACACCAAAATCATCTGCTACGACCACAACGCCGACAAACCCGAATACCCGCTCACGGTGCTGAACGACGAGACAGCTGCCTTCTACGTCGACGGCTCGGCTTTCCACCTCTACGCCGGCCCCATCGAGGCGCTGAGCAAGGTGCACGACGCGCACCCGGAGAAGAATGTATACTTCACCGAGCAGTGGGTGGGTTCGAAGAGCAAGTTTGATGAAAACCTGCGCTGGCACACCAAAACCCTGATAATTGGCGCTACCCGCAACTGGGCCCGCACTGTGCTGGAGTGGAACCTGGCCGCCGACCCGCAGCAGAACCCGCACACGCCCGGCGGCTGCACCGAGTGCCTGGGCGCCATCACCCTGGCTGGCAACACGGTCACGCGCAACGAAGCCTACTACATCATCGCCCACGCCAGCAAGTTTGTGCGGCCCAGCTCGGTGCGCATCGCCTCCACGCTGCCTGATAAGTTGCCCAACGTCGCCTTTCGCACGCCAACCGGCCAGCGCGTGCTGGTGGTGTTGAACGACGGCACTGCCACGCAGGCTTTCAACATCCGGCAGGGCGGTCGTCAGGTGGCGGCCATGCTGCCAGCTGGAGCAGTAGGCACCTATACCTGGTGATTTCTAACGGTTAACATTAAGTGGTAAAATAGTCGGTGCTGCAGAAATTTAAAAACGCCTAACTTTAGAATAAAGAGGCCCGTTAGATACTGATTGTCAACCCCTGATTGCTAATCACCCCCTTTTTCAAACTCCCACTTTTTTCCCATTCCCACTTTTTTCTTTTTTCAAATTCCCATGAAAAATCACTTTACTCTTTCCGCCATCGCCGCGTTGGCACTCAGTTCCCTTGGAGCGCAGGCTCAATTCACGGTCGACGGCACGCTGTCGACGGCCGAAGTCGGCACGGGCACCGGCAAATACCAGCTTGTGGGCACCTACACCGGTGCGCACAACATCACCGACCGCGGCCTGAAGGCGCTCTACATGGGCACCACGGCCACCACCCTGAACATCATGGTCGTTGCCTCGGCCGAGATTTCCCCGGTTCCTACGTCTATACCCCAGGAATACGGCTACAATTCGTTGCTGCTTTTCCTGGATGCGCCTAACAAAACCGGCATCGCGGCGCGCACCAAGCTGCCCGGCAGCAACAATACCGGAAATGATGGCCGGGAGTCGCTGCGCCAGCGTCCGACCCTCGACATGGAGACCGATTATGCCTTCCGCTGCACCACCTCGCCCCTGGGAGACCAGCCCGGCGCTATCTATCTGAGCCGGGTAGACTATACCGTGCCCGCCATTGTGAATAACCCAGACCCCACCAAGAATGGCTACCCTGAGATTGGCATGGGCGCGGGCAAAAAAGATGGCAGCGTGACCGTGGACGCCAACGACCCCGCTATGGTAAAGTCGGCCTACAAGACCAGTGGCCCGACGGGCAGCGTGGCGGCTAACACCAGCACGGGCTGGGAAATTGAGATACCGCTGTCCTACCTGGGCGGCGCGGCCGCGGGCAGCGACTTCAGAACCTTGGTGGCCTACATCGACGACTTCAAAAGCTTCAACGCCGATGTGCTGCCGATGATTGTGGGCCGGACGACGGCCCTCGGCATCGACCCGGACTTCACCGCCATCCCCGGCAACCAGTTCTACTCGTACCGCGTGGGCCAGGGCGTGCTGGGCAACCGCGCCGCTACGGCCGATGCCCTGGCCGCTACTACTTACCCCAACCCCCTCACCAGCGCCAGCCGGCTGAGCTACACCATTGCCAGCGGCACCCAGCCCGTGAGCGTGGACGTGTACAACGCCCTGGGCCAGCGCGTGCTGAACCTGCTCAACGCCGACCAGGGCGCCGGCCTGCACACCGCCGAACTGGCCCCGCTGCAGAAGCTGGCCGTTGGCAGCTACCTCGTGAAACTGCAGGTGGGCAGCCAGCTCACCAGCCGCCGCGTGGTGGTGGAATAACCTGAATGTGAACCGGTGGCACAGCTGTTGAGTTGGGCCACCGGTTTTTTTAGTGCCCTTACTATTCTGCCATGAATTATAACTCGTTCATTTACTTGTGTTTATCGGCCGCACTACTGACCGGTGCCGGCTGTGGCAAGAAAGGCGGCGATACCCCCGACCCCACCCCGCCAGTGGTCGTGACGCCCACCGGCCCTTCGCAGGTAGCCTTCTGGCTCACGAATACCGACCGGACGGCCTTGTTTGCCAAGCAGAAAAACGTGCTGAACTTCGGCACCACCTCCAACCCGTACTCCACCATTACCCTCGACACCGCCCGTACCTACCAGACGATGGACGGCTTTGGCTACGCCCTCACCGGGGGCAGCGCCACGGTCATAAACCGCATGAGCGCCAGCAGCCGGGCCGACCTGCTGCGTGAGCTATTTGCCACCGACAGCACCTGGCTGGGTGTGAGCTACCTGCGCCTGAGCATCGGGGCTTCCGACCTCAGCGACCACGTGTTTACCTATGATGACGTGCCCGGCGACGTGAGCCTGGCGCAGTTCAGCCTGGCCCCCGACCGCACCGACCTGATTCCGGTGCTGAAGCAGATTCTGGCCATCAATCCCAACATTAAAATCATGGGCTCGCCCTGGACGGCCCCTTCCTGGATGAAGAGCAACAACTCTTCGAAAGGCGGCACCTTGCTGCCCCAGTACTACGACGCCTACGCGCGCTACTTCGTGAAATACATTCAGCAAATGGCCGCCGAGGGCATAACCATCGACGCCGTGACGCTGCAGAATGAGCCCTTATACGGCGGCAACGAGCCGAGTATGCTGATGGATGCAGCTCAGCAGACCAACTTCATCAAAAACAACGTGGGGCCGGCCTTCGCCGCGGCGGGCATCCGCACCAAAATCATTGCCTATGACCACAACCCCGACCGCACCGACTTCCCGCTGGCGGTTCTTGGCGACGCAACGGCCCGGGCCTATGCCGAGGGCTCGGCCTTCCACAACTACGGCGGGCCGCTGGCGGACGCGCTGACGCAGGTGCACAATGCCTACCCCAGCAAAGGCGTATACTTCACCGAGTTCTGGACGTAGGCGCCCGGCAACCTCATCACCGACTTCCCTGGCCACGTGCGCGAGCTCGAAATCGGGGCTACGCGCAACTGGGCCAAAAACGTAATCGAATGGAACCTGGCCAACGACGCCGGCTACGGTCCGCACACAAACGGCGGCTGCAACGACTGCCTAGGCGCGGTTACGGTGTCGGGCAGCAGCGTGACGCGCAACCCGGCCTACTACACGGTGGCCCACGCCAGCAAGTTTGTGCGCCCCGGCTCGGTGCGCGTCGACACCAACTCGCCTGCCACCCTGCCCAACGTGGCCTTCCGCACCCCGGCCGGCAAAAAGGTACTGCTGGTGCTGAACACCAGCAACTCCCCGACGCAATTCAACATCGAATACAAGGGCAAAACCGTGGTCACGGCGCTGGCCGGCGGCTCGGCCGGCACCTACGTGTGGTAGTCCAGTGCCCGTACCAGGCGAAAGCCTGGATTTTTCAATTGTTTTTTAACGCATAGGGGCGGCCAAGCTTAGGCACGCGGGATAAACGTGCGGCCAATTTGGCGCGACCAATCGTGTGCCTTAAGTGTATGAGCACAACTCAAAAAGGCCTATGGCATGCCTAATAGCGGCTTTTTTGCCTCGTTTGCGCAGGCGTAGCGGCTACATTTGTCGGGCTCGGCCATTGATGGAGATGCTGCTTGGGCTGTTGCTGCTTTCGCCATTTTAGCCCCGCTGCTTATGCGCCGCCGCTTGCTGTTTTGCCTACTGCCAACTAGTTGGAACACCCGCGCCTGCGGGTACTGGCTGGCTCTGGCCTTGCTGTTGAACCAAACCATCCTGGCCCAGGCGCAGAGCTTTCTGCACGCGGCCGGGCCCAAAATCGTGAACGCCGCCAACCAGGAAGTGCTGCTGAACGGCGTGAACCTCGGCGGTTGGCATTTGCAGGAAGGCTACATCATCAAGCCGGGCTGGGGCGGTGTGAACGGCAAGCAAACCCAGGGCACGGTGAAGCAGACGCTGTACGCGGCCGGCATGAGCGACGCCGATGTGGAGGCCTTTTACCAGAGCTACCGCAACAACTTCATCACTAAAGCCGATATTGATTTTCTGGCCTCGAAGGGGTTCAACTGCATCCGCCTGCCGCTGCACTACGACCTGTTTCTGACACCGGCCCAACGTGCGGTGCGCAACAACGTGCTGCACGGCACCACCACGTATGCCAGTTACGTGAGCTCGCTCAGCAGCTGGTATACCGCCAACCAGCTGTTCACGGACCCGGCCAACATGGAGGCTCTGCGCTTGATAGACAACGTGCTGACCTGGTGCGCCGCCAACAACATGTACGTGGTGTTCGACCTGCACGCCGCCCCCGGCTCGCAGGGCACCGACGTGAACATCGCCGACGCCCTGCAGCCGCTGGACTTGTGGAACCAGCCCGTGTACCAGGACATCACGGTGCGGCTGTGGGAAAAGCTGGCCGCCCGCTACAAGAACGATGCCCGCGTGGCCATGTACGACCTGATAAACGAGCCCAACCGCGTGCCCAGCAACCAGCTGATTCACGACCTGTCCGAACGGCTCATCAACGCCGTGCGGGCCCAGGGCGACAACCACCTGCTGCTGCTCGAAGGCAACGGCTTTGGCAACGATTTCAACCAGCTCACCAAAAACACCTTCACCAACCAGGCCAACCTGGTGTACAACTCGCACCGCTACAGCGGCACCGGCTACCTGATGGACAACAACGTAGGCAGCACCGACCCCAACAACGTCAACAGCCTGCGCACCATCGGCAACCTCACCCGCTTCCGCACCACCTGGAACGTGCCCATCTGGGTGGGCGAAACCGGCGAAAACACCGACACCTGGATGCACGACGCGGCCGTCAACCTCAATTCGGTGAGCATCGGCTGGTGCCACTGGACGTACAAGCGCTTCGATGGCGGCAACAACGCCGCGCTCATGCACATTCCGCCACCCTACATCGTGGACGGGCCGGCCGGGCTGCCGCAGGTGCTCACCAACATCCTGTTTGCTAACGCCGTGCCCAACACCGCGCTCGCGGCCCTGGCCCCCAACCAGAACAGCATCGTGAACTACCCCGACGGCGGCAGCTACCAGGGCCTCACCGTGGCGCCGCTCAACCGCGTGGTCTGGCTGCAAGGGAGCAACCACAAGTTCGTATCGAGCGAGGGCGGCTACCAGGCCATGACCTGCAGTCGGGCGGCGTATGGAGCCTGGGAGCAGTTTGCGGTGGAAGCCAGCGGCAGCGGCAAAGTGGCGCTGCGCAACAGCGTCACAAACCAGTACGTGTCGTCGGAAAACGGCACCCAGGCGATGACCTGCACGCGCTCCACGGCCGGGGCCACCGAGCAGTTCGACTGGATTATCAACCCCGACGGCACCATTTCGCTGCGCGGCAGCACCGGCGGCTACGTGTCATCCGAAAACGGCACCCAGGCCATGAGCTGCTCCCGAACGGCGGTTTCGGCTTCCGAGAAGTTCCTGTTTGGCGTGGTGGGCAGCACGGCCCTGGCGAGCGGCAAAGCGAAGGCTGCGCCGGTCGGCTTTTATCCCAACCCCGTCCTCAACGCCCTGACGTACGAGGTGCCCAGCGGCGTGAAAACCCACCGCCTGACCGTGGTGGACACCACCGGCCGCGAGGTGCTGACCCAGACCTGCGAAGCCACCGCCGGGCAGCATACCGTGGATATTTCCGGGCTAAAAAGCGGCCTCTACGTCGTCCGAATCGCGGGCGCGAGTTTCCATTCCGAATTCAACATCAACAAGCAGTAATCGACTGCTTATGATGCAAGTAATCATTCAAAAGCAGACGAGCAAACGCACGTCACGCAGCGCAGCATGGCGATTATTGTTGCCTGAACACTTCTACTCGACGCGAATTTGCGCGCACGGTGTAGAGACGCGACCCATCGCGTCTCGGCGTTGAACGACGGCTGCACAATAACTGCACGATTCCCAAATGGCGCGAACGCCGAGACGCGATGGGTCGCGTCTCTACAACCGCCAGCCAATTTTCGGATGGCATTTCGTGACGAGGAAAGTTCATACTTCATCGCTTCGCTATGGCGCGCTCGTCGCGCAATGATGGGCGAGGAATAGCCGGTGGCCCTCGTTTGCCGGAGGGGGACCTTGTTTCTCACCTCGTCTGCCCCGCCTGGTTGGCGGGCGACGCCACCGTTTTCGCCTTTGTCCTTTTTCAGCCCATTTCAAAACCCACCGCATGAACCGCCCCAATCGTTTCCGCTCCCGTGCTCCCCGCCGCCTGCTGGCGCTGCTGAGCCTGCTCCTCGTATTTGTGGGCCAGCCCGCGGCCCACGCGCAGAGCTTTCTGCACGCCACCGGACCTAAAATTCTGAACGCCAGCAACCAAGAAGTACTGCTAAACGGCGTGAACCTCGGCGGCTGGGCCGTGCAGGAGGGCTACATCATCAAGCCCGGCTGGGGCGGCATCAACGGCAAGCAAACCCAGGGCACGGTAAAGCAAACCCTCTACGCCGCGAACATGAGCGACACCGACGTGGAGACGTTCTACCAGAACTACCGCAACAACTTCATTACCAAAGCCGATATTGACTACCTGGCCTCGAAGGGGTTCAACTGCATCCGGCTGCCGCTGCACTACGACCTGTTCCTGACGCCGGCCCAGCGCGCCGTACGCAACAACGTGCTGCACGGCACCGTCAGCTACGCCAGCTACGTGAGCTCGCTCACGAACTGGTACAACGCCAACCAGCTGTTTACGGACCCGGCCAACATGGAAGCATACCGCATGATTGACAACGTGCTGAGCTGGGCCCAGGCCAACAAGATGTACGTGATTCTGGACCTGCACGCCGCCCCGGGCTCGCAGGGCACCGACGTGAACATTGCCGACGCCCTGCAGCCACTCGACTTCTGGAACAAGCCCGTGCACCAGGACATGACGAACCGGCTGTGGGCCACCATCGCGGCCCGCTACAAGAACGACGCCCGCGTGGCCATGTACGACCTCATCAACGAGCCCAACAACGTGCCCAGCAACCCGCAGATTCACGACGTGCTGCAGCGGCTGATAAACACAGTGCGGGCCCAGGGCGACAACCACCTGCTGCTACTAGAAGGCAACGGCTTTGGCAACGACTACAACTACATGGAGAAGCGCACCTTCACCAACACGGCCAACCTGGTGTACAACTCGCACCGCTACAGCGGGGCCACTTATCCGCTCGACAACAACGTGAACTCGACCGACCCCAACAACGTCAACAGCCTGCGCACCATTGGCAACCTCACGCGGTTTCGCACCGACAACGACGTGCCCATTTGGGTGGGCGAAACCGGCGAAAACACCGATGCCTGGATGCACGACGCGGCCGTGGCCCTGAACTCGGTGCGCATTGGCTGGTGCCACTGGACGTACAAGCGCTTTGAGAACGGCAACAACCCCGCGCTCATGCACATCAACTCGCCCTTTATCGTGGACGGGCCGGCCGGGCTGAACCAGGTGCTGAGCAACATCCTGTTTGCCAACTGCGTCCCCAACTCGGCAGTCAACGCCGTCGCGCCCAACCAGAACGGCATCGTGAACTACCCCGGCGGGGGCAGCTACAACGGGGCCCCGGCCTACAACGGGCCAGCCCTGGGGCGCATCTACGAAATCAGCGCCAAGAGCAGCGGCAAAGCCCTCGAAATATCCGCCAACTCGCTGGCCAACGGCGGCCGAGCCCAGCAGTGGAACTGGGTGGGCGCGGCCAGCCAGAAGTGGAAGCTCTACGACGTGGGCAACGGCTACGTGCGCATCGTGAACCTGAACAGCAACAAGTCGCTGGACGTGGCCGGGCCTTCGACGGCCGACGGGGCCCTCACTCACCAGTGGGACTGGCTCTCGACCAGCAGCCAGTACTGGCAGCCCATTCCCAACGGCGACGGCAGCTACCGCCTCATCAACCAGTACAGCGGCAAGGCCCTCGACGTGCAAGGCAACTCCTTGGCCAACGGCGCGGCGGCCCAGCAGTGGACCTACGGCGGCGGCGACAACCAGCGCTGGTACTTCAGCGACCAGGGGGTAGGCCGCACGGCCCTGGCCAGCGGCACCGCGCAGGCGACGGCCGTAGGCTTTTACCCCAACCCGGTGGCCGACGCCCTCACCTACGAGTTGCCGGCCGGCACCACCGCCCACCGGGTAACCGTGCTCGATGCCGCCGGCCGCCTGGTGCTGGCCCAAACCGTAGCAGCCGCCGGCGACCAGCACACGCTCGATGTGTCAGCCCTGAAAAGCGGGCTGTACTTCGTTCGCTTGGCTGGTTCCAGCTTCCATTCCGAATTTAAAATCAGCAAGCAATAACCTTTTTTACCCTGCCAGTCGGCTCTTCATGTCTCCTAAATTTCCATCCCTCCTGTTCCTCGCCACGCTGGGCTTCGGCAGTGCCGCCGCCCAAAAGCCGGGGCCGGCCAAACCGGCTGCCAAACCGGCGGTGGCCGCCAACGCCGGCGGCCCCGCATATTCGGCCGCCAGCAAAACGGCCCGCGTGTACGCCACCGTGGCGGGCACCGATAAGCGCCTGGCCGCGGGCGAAAGCCTGAAATTTGCGCCGGCCGCGCAGCCGCTCGAAACCCAGGTGTGCGTGTTCGTCGACCCCGGCCACTCGTTCCAGACCATGCTGGGCATCGGCGGGGCGCTCACCGATGCCTCGGCCGAAACCTTCGCTAAGCTACCTAAACCCCAGCAGCAGGAGTTTCTCAAGGCCTACTACAGCCCCAGCGGAGGCATCGGCTACACGCTGGGCCGCACTTCCATTCACAGCTCCGACTTTTCGAGTGGCAGCTACACCTACGTGGCCGATAAGGACGAGGCGCTGAAAACCTTTAGCGTGCAGCACGATGAGCAGTTCCGCATTCCCTTCATCAAGCAAATAATGGCAGCCGCCGGCGGCAAGCTCACGCTGTTTGTGAGCCCCTGGAGCCCGCCCGGCTGGATGAAAACCAACGGCGAGATGCTGCACGGCGGTAAGCTGCTGCCCCAGTACCGCCAGGCCTGGGCCGACTACTACGTGAAGTTTATCAAGACGTACGAGCAGAAAGGCATCCCCATCTGGGGCCTCTCGGTGCAGAACGAGCCCATGGCCACCCAAAAGTGGGAGTCGTGCATCTTCACCGGCGAAGAGGAACGGGATTTCATCAAAGGCTACCTCGGACCCACGCTGGCCAAGGGCGGGCTGGGCGGCAAGAAGCTCATTGCCTGGGACCACAACCGCGACTTGATGTTTCAGCGGGCCAGCACCGTGCTCGACGACCCCGAAGCCGCCAAATACGTGTGGGGCATCGGCTACCACTGGTACGAAACCTGGACCGGCAGCAGCATGCTGTTCGACAACGAGAAGCGCGTGAAAGAGGCTTTCCCGAACACCAACCTGATTTTCACGGAAGGCTGCAAGGAGAATTTCGACCTGGCGAAAGTCAACGACTGGAGCCTGGGCGAGAAGTACGGCAACTCGATGATTGGCGACTTCAACGCCGGCACCGTGGGCTGGACCGACTGGAACGTGCTGCTAGACGAAACCGGCGGCCCCAACCACGTCGGCAACTTTTGCTTCGCCCCCATCATCGCCGACACCAAGTCCGGCAAGCTGATTTACACCAGCGCCTATTATTACATCGGCCACTTCTCGAAGTTCATCCGCCCCGGCGCCAAGCGCATCAGCGCGGCTTCCAACCGCGACGCCCTGCAAACCACCGCCTACCGCAACCCCGATGGCAGCGTGGCCGTGGTGGTGATGAACCAGACCGACAAGCCCCAGGATTTCCAGCTTTGGATGCGCGGCCAGGGCACCAAAACCACAGCAGCCGCCCACTCCATTATGACACTGGTAGTGAATTAAAACGGCTGCTAGAATAACGAGAACGTCATGCAGAGCGCAGCGAAGCATCTTGCCCGCCACCAGTATTCTAATTCCTATCAACCGGAATAGTGGCTGCAAGCGAAATGCTTCGCTGCGCTCAGCATGGCTTTTTGTATAGCTTCCCCGTTGCCTCATGCGCTTCCCCACCCTCCTTCTGCTCCTCCTCAGCCTGAACTGGTTCAGTGCTTCCGCAGGCCGGGCGCAAGGGGCGCATGTACTAGAAGCTGCTGCCGTTTGAATAGCGGGCTGTTTTCCTTAGCTTTCCCGATAATGCGTAATCCTGATTCCATCAAGTCCCTGCGCGCCGTGACGTTGGTGGCCGGCCTGCTGATGAGCACGGCGGCCCGGGCCCAGCAACCTGCCGACCCAGACGCCGCCAAAAAAGCAGCCGACGAAGCCAACCGCCAGCGCCAGGAATCCCAGTTTCATAACGATTGGCCCAACCTACAGAAGTACGCCGCCGCCAACCAGCGGCTGCCTGCGCCCCAGCCCGGGCGGCCCCGCGTGGTCATCATCGGCAACTCCATCACCGAGGGCTGGGTGAAGGAGGACTCGGCCTTTTTCCGGGGCAAGACTTATGAGTATGTGGGCCGGGGCATCAGTGGCCAGGCCACCGGGCAAACGGTGCTGCGCTTCCGGCCCGATGTAATTGACCTGCACCCGGCCGTGGTGGTGCTGCTGGTGGGCACCAACGACGTGGCCGAAAACAACGGTCCCTACAACCCGCAAACCACCCTGAACAACATCATGAGCATGTGCGAACTGGCCAAGGCGCACGGCATCCGGGTGGTGCTGGGTGCGGTGGCCCCGAGCACCGATTTCTGGTGGCGCAAGGGCCTGAACCCGGCCCCGAAGATTCTAGCGCTCAACCAGCGCCTCAAAGCCTATGCGGCCCAGCAGCACCTCGTGTACTACGACCTGCACACCGCCCTGAAAGACGACCAGAACGGCCTGAAAAAAGTCTACGGGGAAGACGGCGTGCATCCCAACCTTACCGGCTACCGGGTGATGGAGCCCCTACTCAACCAAGCTGTAGCTGCCGCTTTAAAGAAGAAATAGCTACCCTTCCAATGCAGCCGCCAGTGCCGCCCAGTTGCTTCAGGCTGCTAGGCAGCACTGGCTTTTTTGCGGCCGGCGGGCTTCTTCTTTTTGGCTTTGGGCCGGGCGTTTTTGCGCCGGGGTGGCAACCGCTCCCGCTCGGCTTTACGCTCGGCCCGCATCAGCAGGCGCTCGGGCAGGCGGGCTATAAGGCGGTCGCGCACGTACTGGGCCAGGCTGGAGAGCGGTACCGTGCTGGTCGTGCGTAGAAACTGGCCGATTTCCCGGCTCCGCAGCGTGCTGGCCCCCGCCAGGCCCCGGGCCAGCAGGAATTGCTTCACTTCTTCCAGCAAAATCAGCTTTGCCAATGGGGCCAGCGCCACGGTGGCGTTGTAGGTGGCGGCGCGGTGCGGCCGCAATTCCTCGGCCGAAGCCACCAGCACGCCCACCCACTCGGGCAGCAACGGCAACAGTTTGGCTAAGTGCTTCTCCGTCACGATGAAGGTCACAAAGTCATACACCTCGCCGTAGCAGCGAAGCTGGTTGGCCACGCGCTGCAGCGTGTCGCCGTCGCCCTTCACCTCGTAGCCGTGCATGAACTGCTCGGTGATGTGTACCACGTCGGCCCGTGTGGTACCGGTGGGCAGCTCATCAATGCGCACGCCGCCCAGCAGTTGTGGGTAAAGCAGGGCGCGGATTTCCGGGTCGTTCATGGCAACCCCAAAATTAGCGACGCGGCGGCTATCGTTCAGCTACGGCCAGCTGCCGCTGGCAGCTGCGCAACCACTTCTCAGCCTCGAGTACCTGCTGGAAAATCTGAAGCTCGAGCGCGCCGGCGGTGCCCTGGTTGAAGTGCACCGTAAGGATATCGGACAGCGAGTCGGCCTGCACTACATGCGCCACGTAGCGCAGGCCCATGGCCGTGGCCTGGGGCACCCAAATGCGCTCCAGCCACTCGATGGAGTCAAACCACGGTCCCAGCAGCTCCACGTTGTCGTTCAGCAGACAAGAATTTTGTAGGCCCTGCAGGGTGCGCAGGTAATTGTCGGCGCCGCGCAGGGCTTCTTCCGTGTCGATAAAGCCGCGCCAGGTGGCGCGCAGCCAACCCTCGGGTTCCTGGCTCAGGGTGCAACGGCTGCCGTCGGCGTCGGCTAGAGAGCTTAAAATCATGGTAGCGAGCGGTAGAAGAGCCAGCGGCCGGAGAGCGGATATGCCCAGTGGCCAAGCACTGCCTATACGTAGCTGATGCTCAGGGACCGTACTGCTTTAATACGTATTTTAGGTGCGGTAATTACGTAGGAGCACTTGGCAATTCCGCAGCCTTTTTTTTCGTCCGTACATTGCCGCCAGGACGGTTTTACGCCAAACGGCCCGCTTTGCGCAAACCTGCGGCGGCACCAAGCGGTTGTGGGCCGTCCAGCCACTGCCGTGGCCGTTTACTAAGCTCTCTCTGCATGTCCCGAAAAAAGGTTCTTTTTCTCATCGGCTCGCCCAACCAGACCACGCAGATGCACCAGATTGCGCAGCTGCTGGACGACGAGTTTGAGCCGTATTTCAGCCAGATTTATTACGATGGCCACCTGCGTCCTTTCTACAAGTTTTTGTGCTGGTCGGGCGGGCTGAACCCCACCGTCGTCACGGGCCCTATCAAGGCGAAGGCCGATAAATACCTGGCTGCCCACGGCCTGAAAAACGATTTCGAGGCCCGGCATTTCGGCAACACGTACGACCTGGTGGTGTGCTGCTCCGACATCATTGCGCCCTGGCCGCTGGTGCGCGCCACCAAAACCGTTTTCGTGCAGGAGGGCATGACCGACCCGCTGAATTGGTGGTCGCGCCTCATCCGCAAGCTGCACTGGGCGCCCAGCTTAGCCATTGGTACCGCCCTCAATGGCTTGGCCAACTGCTGCGACATTTACTGCGTGGCCTCGGAAGGCTACAAGGAGCACTTCAACCACGTGGGCGTCGACCGCGAGAAGCTCATCGTGACCGGCATTCCCAACTTCGACAACATCGAGCAGGTGCGCCACAACGACTTCCCACACCACGGCTACGTGCTGGTGGCCACCTCCGACCTGCGCGAAACATACACCCCCGAAAACCGGCCCAAGTTCATCCGGGAGTGCGTCCGCATTGCCAACGGCCGGCCGCTGGCCTTCAAGTTGCATCCCAACGAAACCCTGCCCCGCGCCGTGGACGAAATCAAGGAGCACGCCCCGCCCGGCACCATGATTTTCACCGAAGGCAACACCGACGACATGATTGCCAACTGCGTGGAGCTCATCACCCAATACTCGACCGTGGTGTACGTGGGCCTGGCGCTGGGCAAACCGGTGCACTCCTATTTCGACGTAGATGACCTGCGCCGCAAGCTGCCCTGGCAGAACGGCGGCACCTCGGCCCGGCGCATTGCGGCCATTTGCCGGGGCTTCAGCCGGTTTGATGGCAGCGGGCCCGCGTTTTTAAAGCAGTACGACGCGGAGGCCTTTGCAACCGTAGCGGAACCGGAGGCATCTCCGGAGCAGCGCTAACCGTTGGCGGCATTATTTTAAGAATGTATTTGCCAATGGCTTACCAATTAACCGGCTTTCTTCCTGCCAGATTTTAGCGTATTTCCTGCTGCTGGCCGACTACGCCTTATCGATTCCTTCCTTTTTTCATGTCCGTTCCCAAGATTCTGACCGTTGTGCAGGCCCGCATGGGCTCCTCGCGCCTGCCAGGCAAGGTGCTGCTGCCGCTGGCCGGCCAGCCCCTGCTGGTGCGCATGGTGGAGCGGGTGCAGCGCGCCCACCTGGCCGGCACGGTAGTAGTAGCCACCACCACCGACGCCGCCGATGATGCCATCGCGGAGCTGTGCGCCACCCACGGCCTCGGGTGCTTCCGCGGAAACGCGCTGGATTTGCTCGACCGCCACTACCAGGCTGCCCGCCACTACGGCGCCGACGTGGTGTTGAAAATCCCGTCCGACTGCCCGCTCATCGACCCGGCCGTGATTGACGAAGTGGTGGGTTACTACCTGCACTTCGCCGACCGCTACGACTTCGTGAGCAACTTGCACCCCGCCACTTTCCCCGACGGCAACGACGTAGAAGTAATGCCCATCGAAGCGCTGGAAACGGCCTGGCGCGAGGCGAAGCGCCCGCTGGAGCGCGAGCACACCACCCCGTTTTTCTGGGAAAACCCCACCCGTTTCCGGCTCGGCAACGTGGAATGGGACGCTGGCCTCGACTACTCCATGAGCCACCGCTGGACCATTGACTATCCCGAAGACTACAATTTTATAAAGGCCGTTTACGATGCGCTCTACGCTACAAAGCCGACCTTTGGCCTGCCGGACATTATTGCCCTGCTCGAAAAGCGCCCCGATATCGCCCAGCTGAATGCCCAGTATGCCGGCGTGAATTGGTACCGCAACCACCTCGACGAACTCAAAACCGTGGATTCGTCGCAAACCAGAACTTTGTAGGGGCGGGGCTCGCCCCCGCCCGCTTTACCGGGCTTTCTTCCTAATTAATACCGTTCAACGGCGGGCGGGGACAAGCCCCGCACCCTACTTATGACTCCTGAGCAACAACAGAAACTAGAGAAAATGGCCCTGAATGTGCGCGAGCACATCGTGCGCCTGAGCACCGACGGCGGCTGCTTCACCGGGGCCTCGCTGAGTTGCGCCGACCTGCTGGTGTACCTGTATTCCGATTTCCTGAACGTGCGTCCCGACAACCTGACGGACCCGACGCGCGATTACCTTTTCCTTAGCAAGGGCCACGACGTGCCCGCGCTCTATGGCACCTTCGTCGAGTTGGGCTTCATCGAGAAAGCCCGCCTCGACCAACACCTCACCACCGACGACCACATTTACTGGCACCCCAACCGCAACGTGCCGGGCGTGGAGTTCCACTCCGGCTCGCTCGGCCACCTGCCCAGCGTGGCCCTGGGTGTGGCCCTGGACTGCCGCATGCGCGGCCAGGACAACAAGGTCATCGTCATCACCGGCGACGGTGAGTTGAACGAAGGCACCGTGTGGGAAAGCTTGCTGGTAGCCAGCGCCCACAAGGTCAACAACCTGACTTTGGTGGTCGACCGCAACCACTTCCAGGCCAACGTGGCCACCGAAGACCTGATTCCGCTGGAGCCGATGGCACCCAAGTTTGAGGCTTTCGGCTGCGAAGTGCGCCGCATCGACGGCCACGATTTCAAGCAGTTGGAAGAAGCCTTCGCGGCCCTGCCCTTCTCCGATACCAAGCCCTCGGTCATCATCTGCGACACGGTGCGCGGCCGCGGCCTGCCCAGCATCGAAGCCCGGGCCGACCGCTGGTTCTGCAATTTCTCGGCCGATGAAGTGCAGGAGTTGCTGCGCGAGCTGCACAGCCAGGAGGCCACCACACTGACCAGCGAAACGCTGACGGTAAGGTAGGACGCAGCCTTTGCTGCGTCGCACCAGCTGCATACATCGCCTTATTATTCGTTCGAAAAAACGCAGCAAAGGCTGCGTCCTACTATGACCTACGAAGAGCTAATCAAAGAAACCGCCCTCGCCGATGAGCGCCTGGTGGTGATGACGGCCGAAAACCGCGCCCTCATCCGCAACCTGCCGGCCGTGCTCGGCCCGCGCTTCATCGATACTGGTATTACCGAACAGACGCTCATTGGCGCGGCGGCCGGGCTGGCCCTGCGTGGCCGCGTGCCGGTGGTGCACGCCCTGGCCACTTTCCTCACGCTGCGGGCCTTCGAGTTCATCCGCACCGACGTAGGCATCGGCCAGCTGCCGGTGAAACTGAGCGGCTTCGTGCCCGGCTTCCTCTCCGACGGCAACGGCCCCACCCACCAGGCCATTGAGGACGTGAGTTTGATGCGCGGCATCCCCGGTATGACCGTCTTCGCGCCTGCCGATGAACAAGACATGCTGGCCATGCTGCCCGCCATCTGGGCCTCGCCCGCGCCAGCCTACGTGCGCATCAACACCCGCCCCGCCACCTACGAGCACGCGCCGTTTGAAATGGGCAAGGCTGAAATCGTGGCCGAAGGCACTGACATCACTATCCTCACCTACGGCATGCTTTTCGAGCAAACGCTGGTGGCCCGCGAGCTGCTGCAGGCCCAGGGCAAATCCGTCGGCCTCATCAACCTGCGCAGTCTCAAGCCGATTGACGAGGCGGCGCTGCTGAACGTGGTGCGCCGCAGCTCCCTTATCGTGACGGTGGAGGACCATTTCATCACTGGCGGCCTCTTCTCGATTCTGGCCGAAGTGCTGCTGCGCAACCAGCTCACCGCCCGCGTATTGCCCTTGGCCCTGGAGGAGCGGTGGTACCGCCCCGGCCGCCTCAGTGCCGTGCTGGAGTACGAAGGCTTCACCGGTCACCACATTGCCCGCCGCATCACGGAGTACCTGGGCGAGTCGGGCGCGGTCATTGCCGAAGGCCCGGCGGTGCTCGAAAACGAGTTCGCGGAGTAGTCCAACCGTCTGTCATGCTGACGAAGGAAGCATCTTATCACGGCTGCTTTCGTCAGATTTACAAATCATTGTAGCGCGGACGTGATAAGGTCCTTCGCTACGCTCAGGATGACAAAATAGCCATGCCCAACACCGTTTCCTTCAACGAAAACTACCCCGACATCACCAAGTCGGACGAGCTGTACGCCCGCGCCCAGAAAATCATGACGCCGGTGACCCAGACTCTGGCAAAGGGCCCCGGCCAGTACACCAAAGGTGTGAGCCCCAAGTATGTGAAGCGCGCCAAAGGCTCGCACATCTGGGACGTGGATGGCAACGAGTACATCGATTTTCAGATGGGCATCGGCCCCATTTCGCTGGGCTATGCCTACGAGCGCGTCGACAATGCCATCAAAGCCCAGCTCGAAGACGGCATCACCTTCTCGATGATGCACGAGCTGGAAGTGGAGCTTTCGGAGCTGATTCACGAAATCATTCCCAACGCCGAAAGCATCCGCATCAGCAAAACCGGGGCAGACGTGTGCTCGGCGGCGGTGCGCGTGTCGCGAGCCTTCACGGGGCGCGACAACGTGCTGTGCTGCGGCTACCACGGCTGGCACGACTGGTACATCGGCACCACCAGCCGCGACAAGGGCATCCCGCAGGAGAGCAAGGACCTGGTTGCCGCGTTCGAGTACAACAACCTCGACTCGCTGAAGGCGCTGCTGGATGAAAACGTGGCCTGCGTGATTCTGGAGCCGTTTATTTTCGATGCACCCAAGGATAACTTCCTGCAGGAAGTAGCACGCCTGTGCAAAGAAAACGGCACGCTGCTCATCTTCGATGAGATGTGGACCGGGTTCCGCATCGCCGTGGGGGGCGCGCAGGAGTACTTCGGCATCACGCCCGATTTGGCAGTGTATTCCAAGGCGTTTGCCAACGGCATGCCCATCGCCCTGCTCACCGGCCGGCGCGACGTAATGCAGCTGTTCGAGCAGGAGGTGTTCTTCTTCACTACTTTTGGGGGGGAGGCGCTGAGCCTGGCCGCCGCCGTGGCCACCATCAGCGAAATGCGCGAGCAGAATGTGCCCGCCCGCCTCGCCGAGCAGGGCAAGAAGCTCAAGGACGGCTACAACGAAATTGCCGCCGAGCTGGGCCTGACCAGCTATACCAAGTGCTACGGGTACGACTGTCGCACGATTGTCACCTTCGACCCCTCGGCCGGCAACGGCATGGAGATAAAAGCCTTTATGCAGCAGGAGTTGTTCAAGCGCGGCATCATGTGGGGGGGGTTCCACAACATGTGCTTCTCGCACACCGACGCCGACGTGGCCCACACCCTGGCTGCCTACCGCGAGGTGCTGCCCCTGCTAAAGGCTGCTATCGACGCTGGTGACGTGGCCACCCGCCTGCTGGGCGAGCCGGTGGAAGCCGTGTTCCGCAAGGTGACCAACGCCGCGCCGGTTAAAGCCAAGTAAGCCCCATGGACCTTTTCGATTTAACGGGCAAAACCGCCATTGTCACCGGCGCCTGCGGGCTCATTGGCCAGAAGCACTGCGCTGCGTTGGCCAAGGCCGGAGCCAACGTCGTGGTGGCCGACCTGAGTGCCGAAGCCGCTGCTGCCGTGGCCTTCGGGTTGGGAGGCGGCCCCCACCTGTCGGTTGCCGTCGATGTGACCAATCCCGAGTCGCTGGCCGCCGCGCGCGACCTGGTTTTGGCCCGCTTTGGCCACATTGATGTGCTCGTGAACAATGCCGCTATCAACGACATGTTTGAGAACCCCGCGCTGGCCGCTGACCTGAGCAAGTTCGAAAACTTCCCGCTCGCCACCTTCCAAAAAGTACTGGAGGTGAACGTAACGGGCGTATTTCTGGCGGCGCAGGTATTCGGCACCCCGATGGCGCAGCAGGGCCACGGCAGTATCATCAACGTGGCCAGCACCTACGGCATTGTGGGGCCCGACCAAAGCATCTACCGCAACGAAGCCGGCGAGCAAACCTTCTACAAATCCCCCTCCTACCCCATGACCAAGGGCGCGGTAATCAATTTCACCCGCTACCTGGCCGCTTACTGGGGCCAGGCCGGGGTGCGCGTGAACACACTCTCGCCCGGCGGCGTCGAAAACAGCCAAGACGAGTTTTTCATCAAGCAATACAGCGCCAAAACGCCGCTGGGCCGCATGGCTACCCCTACCGACTACCAGGGCGCGGTCGTTTTCCTGGCCTCCGATGCCTCAGCTTATATGACCGGAGCCAATTTGGTCGTGGACGGCGGCTGGACGGCTATCTAATTAGTTGTCAGTTGCTCGTTATTAGTTGTCAGTTTCCCCATTGAAACGACAATTGAATGACCTGACAGCTGACAACGAGCAACTGACAACTAAAACCCAACACACCTTATGCAAGCTGTTGAAATTCGTAAAAACCGATTCATTGGCGCGGGCCACCCGGCCTACATCATTGCCGAAATTGGCATCAACCACAACGGCTCGCTTGACCTGGCCAAGCAGCTCATTTCCGAAGCCGCCAAGGCCGGTTGCGATGCCGTGAAATTTCAGAAGCGCACCCCCGAGCTGTGCGTGCCCAAAGACCAATGGGAAAAGCAGCGCGACACCCCCTGGGGCCGCATGAGCTACATCGACTACAAGCGCAAAACCGAGTTTGGCCAGGCCGAATACACGGCCATCGACGACTACTGCCGCGCCCTGGGCATCGACTGGTTTGCCTCGTGCTGGGATGAGCCGTCGGTTGATTTCATGGAGCAGTTTGCGCCCGTGATGTACAAAATGGCCTCGGCCTCGCTCACCGACAAACCCCTGCTCGACCGCGTGCGCGCCACCGGCCGCCCCCTGATGCTGAGCACCGGCATGAGCACCATCGACGAGATTAACCAGGCCGTGAAGTGGGTGGGCTTGGATAAGCTGATGATTGCGCACTCTACTTCGTCGTACCCCTGCCCGCCCGCCGAGCTCAACCTGCGCATGGTGCCGGTGCTGCAAGGCATGTTCCCCGACACACCCATTGGCTATTCGGGCCACGAAACCGGCCTGGCCACTACCGTAGCCGCCGTAACCATAGGCGCTAGCTTCGTGGAGCGGCATTTCACGCTGGACCGCGCCATGTGGGGTTCCGACCATGCTGCTTCGGTGGAGCCCGGTGGCATGGCCAAGCTCGTGCGCGACATCCGCGATGTGGAGGAAGGCCTCGGCGATGGCGTGAAGCGCGTGTACGACTCCGAGCTGGAGCCCCGCGCCCGCCTGCGCCGCGAGCTGACGCCGAACCAGGAGTAGCTCTTTGCGGTTAAACTGACGTTTTAATCGTTTGTCATCCTGAGCGCAGCGAAGGACCTTATCACGTTCGAGCGGCTTGAGCTAACGTGATAAGGTCCTTCGCTGCGCTCAGGATGACAGGCAAAATTCTTTCCCAACCCATGCATCACGTCGAACTCATCACCACGGCCATTCTGCTGATTTGGGTGGCCATCGTGATTACGCTGGAGCGCGTTATCCCCTACCGCAAGGGGCTGCCGTTTTTCCGCGAGGGCTTCTGGACCGACCTCGTGCTCTACACCTTCGTGCAGAGCTTCGCCCTGAAAATCATCATTTTCGATTACATCATTCAGCCGCTCGACCAGCACTTTGGGTTTTCGAAGCTGCATTTTGTAACGGGTTGGCCCATTTGGGTGCAGGTGCTGTTTTTCGTGGTCACGCACGACTTCTACATCTACTGGTTTCATCGGTTTCAGCACAGCAGCCCGCTGTTCTGGCGCACCCACGAGGCGCACCACTCGGGCAAGCAGGTCGACTGGCTGGCCGGCTCCCGCTCGCACGCCCTGGAAATCATCATCAACCAGACCATTGAGTTTGCGCCCATTGTGCTGCTCGGAGCCGACCCCATGGTGGTGCCCATCAAGGCTTGCATCGACGCCGTGTGGGGCATCTGGATTCACTGCAACATCGACGTGCGCTCGGGCCGCCTGCAATATTTCATCAACGGCCCCGAGATGCACCTCTGGCACCACGCCGACCATGAGGAGGTATTTTACGCCAACTTCTCGACCAAATTTGCCTTCTGGGACTGGATGTTCGGCACTGCCTACCGCCCCGACCACAAACCGCTGAAATGGGGCCTGCCCTACGCTTTCCCCAAAGACTACTTCAGCCAGCACGTGTTTTCCGTGGCCCGGTTCGATGAGGAAGAGCTGGCCCGCCGCTCCCGGCTATTCCGGTCCTACCACGGCATCCGGGGGCGCCTGCTCACCAAGCTCACCGACCGTGTGCCCACCCTAAAGCCCCTGCATGGCTGGCCGGTGCCCGAAACGCACACGGTTACCATTCCGGCGCAGCGCCCGGGCGGTAATTTTGGCGCAACCCCGGCGACCTCCGCTCCTTCTCACACCCCCACTGCTGCCACTTCTTCCCGTTGATTAATCCCTGGTTTTCGCTGTTTTTGGCTTCCTTCATGGAAGTTTGCTGGACGTATAGCCTCAAAGCGCTGAGCATGCAGCGCATCAAGGAAATAGCCTGGGCCCACAGCCTGGGGCAGCCGGCGCTGCTGCTGCCGGTGCTGCCGCTGCTAGCCTACGTGGGCTTCGGGCTGGCCAACGTGTGGCTGCTGTCGCTGGCCATGCGCGACATTCCCACCGCCACCGCCTACTCGGCCTGGATGGCGCTGGCCGTGGTCGGCATCAAGCTGGTGGATTCACTCTACCTGAAACAGCCGTTTTCGTGGATGAGTGTGTTCTATACCAGCCTGATAATTGTTGGCGTACTGGGCCTGCGGCGCCTCGATTAGCCCTGCCCGAGCGCTGTAGCTTCTTCTCATAGCTGAAGAATATTTCGAGGCCCGCCGACTGGAAATACCACCCGAAAATTGCACCAAACCGCCCCACGCATGGTTGGGATTTTTGATAAAGCTGACTAGATAAGCTCGAAATCCCGTGCCGTTCGGGCCCTATTATTCTAACTCTTAATTCGCTTTTATACCTTTAGATTATGGAAGTAGCTAACCACACCTTTGCCGAAGCCACTTCGGCCGCCCCCTATCTGGATTATGCCATTTGCATTGACGCCGACAACCGCCCGGCCAACCACGTGGGCGACTGGCCCGTGGTAGGCCAGGCCTACCCGGTGCGGGTAGTCGAGAGCCGGACCGAAGGGCTGGAACTGGTGCACATATTGGGGTTCGAGGGAGAGGCGCCGTACTTCAACGCGTTTGCCCCGCACCGTTTCGAGTTTCTGGAGCGCATGTGGCTTAACTAAGGATTATGCTGTCCCGGCCGACCTTAGCCTGTCGCCAGGCGGTGCGAGCACAAATACAAAAAAGCCCCTGTAATGCATACAGGGGCTTTTTTGTATCCTAAAATTGACATGGGCCGGGCATTAACCCAGGTACTTTACCAGCAGCCCCGCCATCAGCGACATGGTAAAAACAACCAGGGCGAGGCGGTTGGCGCGCTTGCGCTGCAGTGGTGTCTGGTTGCGGGGGTCGGCGGGAGGCGCGTAGGGGACGAAAAGCATGACTAAGGAAAATAAGTGGCTGAAGTAGTGTATCTATCGCCGGCCCAGGCAATGCATTACATCTCAAACACCACACGTTGTCGGCCGTCGTCAGCGGAACAAGTAGGACGTAGCGGGGTTGAGCTTCTTGGGGCAAAGTCAGTTGGCGTACAAAGCAGGTGCTGCTGAGTGGAGCCGGCTGCCGGCTGTTCTTCCACCGCTCTCGTTGAAAGGGCACACCTCTTATCCAGTTATGAAGTATTTCCCTTTTGCCCTGCTGTTCGCCGTGGGCGGCGCGCTTGGCGCCTGCAACAGTTCGCCCGCCGTGAACGACCAACCCATTTCCGGCGACCATCCCGCGCCGGCCGAGACCGTGGTGACAGTAGATACTACAGCGGCACGGACCCACGGCTCGGTACCGTTCGTGAATCCTACCAAAATCGGACGCATCCTCGGCAGCAAAAGCCCCTCCCCACCAGCCAGCCGCACCCGCTGACCAAGCCCCGTACCGATTAAGCCCCCTTTGCCCTGCATATTATACGTGGCAATGGAGGGCGGACTCAGGGCCTGCCACCTGTTGCCTGCTCACCCAGCTGAGCAAGCAGCAACGACTGAATATCCCGACGAGCTATGGCCTTAGAGCGGATACTGCCCGATGCTCCGCAACTGGTCACGGCAGTAGCAACCCCACGTATCGCCGCCCAATCAGTACGCATCGATGTGGTGCCGCCGACCGTTCTCACCCACCAGCTGGCCCCGCCACAGCACTTCGTAGTAGCGGCTGCCGTTTTCAAAGTGCACAATATTGCTCAGGTCAAAGCGGTAGTCAAACGCCGGCATCTATTTCCCCCGGGGCACCATTAAGGCACGCAACGGCCATCGCTGAGTCGTTCCGACGTGGTCGTGACTGCTTGCTTCAACGCGACCGAGCAGCGGAATGGCTAGTGAATCCGCTTGTACCGCTCTACAAAAATTTGTAAGAACTCGCTTAGGCCGGGATGGGCCTCGGCTAACAAGGAAAGCACGTGCTGTAAGCGACTAATTTCTACATACCCCGGGTTCGTCGACACATCGATGAATTGGTGCGTCACAAAGCCCATTTGCCAGTTCGGAAAGCCGCGAAAAGGCCATGGCCCTTCGTTGAGCACGTAGCAGTCTTCGTGGCGCGTGTCGGCGACGATGTGTTCGTAATACAAGGCGCGGACCACGTCTTTTTCCCCTTCCAGCACCTGCAGAAACTGTCGGTCGGGGGTGTAGAGCAACAACCCTGACAACCCGTGGGCTTGATTGAACACACGCGACCGTTCCAGTATACTGGTCAGCTGGTCATCATCAAGAGTCGCTGTGGCCTGGCTGCGATATATGAGATGGTACATCGGAAAATATGGAAAGAGATGCAAAGAGAGTCACAGGCCGTTCGGAAAGATAGAGTGAAACAACGGGGTTTCAGCGAATGGATAGTTAATCATACTGAGGTGGTCTAGCTAAGTAAGGTGGTCTAGCTAAGCCGGACACAACTGGGACGTGGTTTGAAGATGGGTTTCGAAGTGGTTGGGCGAGTGGTAGCCGAGGGCCGAGTGGCAGCGTTCGGCGTTGTAATAAGCGACGTAGTGGCTGATTTCGAGCTTGGCTTCTTCCTGTCCTGGAAAGCTTCCGCCGTCGAGCAACTCGGCCTTGAAGCGGCTCCAAAAGGATTCGGCATGGGCGTTGTCGTAGCAATTGCCCTACCGGGTACGACCGCGCCGGCTCATGCTTTGCAGGGCCTGGTTTTGCGCGAGCAAGTACTTGAAGCGGGTGGCGGCGCACTGACTGCCCTGGTCGGAGTGCACGACGAGCCCGGCCGGGGGCCGACGTACGGCCAGGGCGCGGCGCAAGGCTTCGCTGACCAAGTCCTCGGGCATCGTGTCGCGCACGTCCCAGCCGACGATTTTGCGCGAGCAGCGGTCGAGCCACACGGCCAGGTACAACCAGCCGCCGCCCTGGCGGGGCAGGTAGGTGATGTCGCCCACCCACACCCGGTTGGGGGCGGTCGGGGCGGGCTGGCCGAGCAAGCGGTTGGGCGCGGCGCGCACGGCCGGGTCCGAATCGGTGGTGCGGGGCACAAACGAGCGGGGCTGCTGGATCGTACCCGGAGGGCCCGCAGGCCGTGGGCCTTCAGCACGCGGCGGATGCGCCAGCGGCCCACTGCATGGCCTTGGGCCTGCACTTCGGCGCGCAATCGCCGCGTGCCATAGCACTGGCGGTGGTACGCAAACGCTTCGCGCACTGCCACTTGCCAGGTCAGCTCAACCGCAGGCCCCTGCCGGCGCTGCCAGGCATAATAGGCGGCCGGGGCCACGCGCAGCACCTGGCAGAGCTGGCGCACGGGCACCTGGGCCCGGCGTTGGGCAATGTGCTGATAAGTGCTCACCGGGTCGGCTGGCCGAAGATGACCAAGGCTTTTTTTAAAATGTCGAGCTCCTACTCCGCCCGCTTGAGGCGGGCCCGCAGGGCGCGCACCTCCGGGTCACGGGCCACGTCCTCGCTGCCCACCTCGGCCACGAGCTGCGCCTGCTGCCATCGGTAGAGCAGCTTGGGGCTGCTGCCCAACTGCCGGGCCGCCGCCTGCGTGCTGCGGCTCTCGCTGGCCAGGCGCAGGGCCTCGGCCTTGAATGCCTTGTCGTATTTACGCCGTTTGTCGGGCGACGTCCCGCTTGATTTTGTTGCCAATACAGAAGAAATCTACGTCCTGCTTCTGTGCGGCTTGCCTAGACCACATCAGTAGCGGCTGTCGTCTTCAAAGTGCACAATGTTGCTCAGGTCAAAATGGTAGTCAAACGCCGGCATCTCTTTTCCCCAGGGCACCATTAAGGCACGCAACGGCCATCGCTGAGCCGTCCCGACATGGTCTACATTATTTGCTTCGCTGCACATGTGCAGTACATGGCTAGGAAATAGGCTCGTACCGCTCCACAAAATTGAGCAACAGTTGGCTTAACCCGGGGTGGGCTCGGGCCACCACAGAAAGCACGCGGTGCAGTTGGCTAATTGCCAATAACCCGGGCTTCCTTGGTAGGACCTCGTGTTCTGGCGTTAGAAAGGCCATGCTCCAATCCGGGAAGCTGCCGTGTCTCCACAGTCCTTCGCTGAGCACGAAGCAGTCGTGGTGGCGGGAGTCGTGGACGATGCTCTCGTAATACGCGGTGCGCACGGCTTGTTTGTCCCCCTCGAACACCTGCAGAAACTGGTGGTCGGTCGTATAGAGCAGCAACCCGGTCAAGTTATGGCGCAGATTAAACTCGCGGGCCTGCTCCAACAAACACGTCAGTTGCGCGGCATTAAGAGCCTCCGTTGCTTGGCTGCGATAAAGGAGATAATACATGAGAATGGCGGGTGTGATAAACGCCAGGTATTAGGGCGTCCTTCATAAAAATATAGGGTACTTAAACTTAACCTATTATTAACAGGAATACTTGGCCATTTCACCCTGCCATTTTTTGCAGCCCGCATAACCAGACGCCATGGGGATTCCTTTGCCCCTGCCATTGCTATGCCACAAGCTCTTTCTTACCTTACGCCATTCATCCAGAGCATCATAATCCGCGTTTCATATCCAGATGCGCTCTGGTTTAAGGACTAGCGTCCAAAAACTGGAGCGTTGTGCAAAAGCATATAATAAAAACTCAATCTGCTTCCGGCATCCAGTCTGGCAGTTTCACGAACATGGCGTAGTCGGCCAGCAGGTCCTACTCGCTGCCTGCTTCGAAGGCGAACAGGTGCGAGACTTCGTTTTTATCCACGTCGTAGTTGAGCTCGACGAACAGGCCATCGGGCAATTGGTAGAGCATCACCGCCTGGTGCAAGTCATCCCACCCCCAGGCGATGTAAGTGCCTTCGCGGTAAACGAAGGCCGGTTGCACCTCGCCGGCAAGAAGAGTGAAGGGGTGGAGTGTCACCATTCACTACTCATCCACCGATTTTGCGCATGTCATTCAACAAGGGCCATAACCATGCAGTCACCGCCGCCAAGAGAACCATCGCCAGGAAGTACATCACAGCTTGATAGCGGTTGCCCTGGGATAGTTTCCATAGGCTGAACACAGCATTGGCGCCTGCTCCTATCGCGCCCGCGATGACCAACAGCATGACTCCCTCTATGCCACGGGAAGAACCATTCTTATTTAGGACAGAATAGATGAAGCCAACCGCCATCAGGCCCCAAACAATGCGGTTAAGTCGTAGGACTCCAGCTTTCGATTTTGGGTTTGGTTGTGTTTTGGGATGCATGAAAGCCGATTAAATTGGTAGAAGGGCACTGTGCAAAGTAATAGGCCGCTATAACAAAGTTCCGACTAATGGCGACGGCGCTACAAAACAGCATCCTTTAGCACACCTATTCCTTAATGTAGCCAAATTTGTGGTCCAGAAATAAAAAACCGCCTCCCTAATGCAGGAAGGCGGTTTTTGTGGGCCCAACTGGAATCGAACCAGTGACCTGCTGATTATGAGTCAGCTGCTCTAACCGATTGAGCTATAGGCCCGGTGCTGGAGGCAGTCATCTTTCACCTCAACCCTGGCCGTTGCCGGCCCTCCAACGGCACAAAAGTACGACCTTCGCCCCTGCAAAACCAAAGCCGCAGCATGCTTCCTCATTTATTGTTTGATTTTGGCGGGGTCCTCATCGACATCGACTACGCCGCCACCCCCGCCGCCATGCGCCGCCTGAGCCGCGCGGAGAGCACCATCGAGTTTACCCAAGCCAGCCAGGCCGAGCTGTTCGATAAGTTTGAAACCGGCCACCTCTCGCCGGCCGAGTTCCGGGCCGGGCTGCGCGCAGCCTACGCCCTCGACGCTTCCGATGCCGACCTCGACGCGGCCTGGCACGCCATGCTGCTGGGCGTGCCGGCCGACCGCCTGGCCCTGGTGGCCGAGCTGCGCCGGCAGGGCCACCAAACGGCGCTGCTCTCCAACACTAACGCCCTGCACATCGCCGAAATCAACCGGCGACTGGCCGGAGAGTATGGCTTTGCCCACGGCATTGCCGACGTGCTCGACCGCGTGTTTTACTCGCAGGAAGTGGGCCTGCGCAAGCCCGGCGAGGAAATTTTCCGGCACGTGCTGCGCGAAATGAACTGGCAGCCCGAAGACGTGTTGTTCATCGAAGACAGCCCGCAGCACGTGGCCACGGCCCGGCAACTGGGGCTGCGGGTGTTGCACCTGGCCCCGCCCCTCACCCTCACCACTGCCCTGCCCGAAGCCCTCCGTGCCTTTCCCCAAGAATACGCCCCTGCCCAGTCCTGAACCTGATTTTGCCGGACTCCCGGCCGATGTAGCAAGCCCCGAGCCAGCAGCAAAAGCGGAAGCCAATGCGCGGCGCCTGTTTCGGCGGTACGAGCGGCCCGAACCTTCGGCTGGGCGTACGGCGGCGGTGCATCTCGGGCTGTTTGTACTCACGGTACTCACGACCACTCTGGCCGGAGTAGTGCTCACGCGGGGCACGGTCGACTTGCTGCCGCTGGGTTTCTGGTATTTCCCACCGGCGCCCATGGCGGGCGAATGGGCCCGGGGGCTGACGTTTGCCCTGCTGTTTCTGGGAGTGCTCACGGTGCACGAGTTTGGGCACTACTTCGTGGCCCGGGCCAACCGGGTGCGCACGTCGTTGCCCTACTACATCCCCTTTCCGATGGGGCTGGGCACGTTTGGAGCGGTCATTCGAATTCGGGAGCGGATTTTTTCGCGGCGCGAGTTTTTCGATATTGGGCTGGCGGGGCCGCTGGCGGGGTTTGTGGTGGCGGTGGGCGTGCTGGTGTATGGCTTCACGCACCTGCCGCCGCTCGACTATCTGTTTGCCATTCACCCGGACTACGCCCGCTACGGCGCCGACTATGCCCGGCACGTGTACCCGCCCGGTGCCGAAGCCCTCACCCTGGCCCGCCCCCTGCTCTACCGCGGCCTCGAAGCGTTGCTGGCCGACCCAGCCCGGGTGCCGCACCCCAACGAGCTGCTGCACTATCCGGTGCTGGTGGCCGGGGTGCTCAGCCTGTTTTTCACGGCCCTGAACCTGTTGCCCATGGGCCAGCTCGATGGCGGCCATATTCTCTACGGCCTGCTGGGGCCGGTGCGTTCCAACCGCCTCATGCCCTGGCTGTTCACCGGCTTTATTTTTTATGCTGGCCTGGGGCTTTTTTCGGTGCGTGATGACTGGCAGACCTGGGCCTACGGGGCGCCGGTCTACGCCGGCTACCTGGCCCTGATATTCTGGCGGGTGTTGCCCCGGCCGCGACAGGGCCTGCTGCTGGCGGCGGGCATCTGGGCGGTGCAAGTGGCCGCGGCTAGCTACTGGCCGGGCCTGCTTGGGAATCCCGGCTGGCTGGTATTTGGGCTGCTGCTGGGGCGGCTCACCGGCATCTACCACCCCGCCGCGCCCGACGAGCGGCCCCTGAGCGCCGGCCGCCAGATGCTGGGCTGGCTGATGCTGGCTATTTTTGTTCTTTGCTTCGCGCCAAGCCCGTTTGCATAGCAGTTTGAGTAAGTTGACGGCACTATTTCGGCTGTCATCTTGAGCTTGCGAACCGAAGGTCGGCGTAGCTAAGGACCTTACCACGCCGGAACTGTTTGCAGTAATTTATTCGGCACAAACGCGATAAGGTCCTTGGCTACGCCGACCTTCGGTTCGCATGCTCAGGATGACAGCCGAGAGGTTGAGCTGCCTTACTTTCCAGCATAGTTCCTCCCTGTTTTCTTCTACCCTCTCTTGTTCTCATCTCCCCAAATGATTTTCACCCAAAAACAGCTTTTTCAAGGGACTACCACCGTGGCATTGCGGGCCGAGAGCCTGTACGTGTGCAAGCGAAACCCCCAGGGCGTGGCCACGCTAGAAACCGAAGTCCCTTACGAAGAGATTCTGCCGGTAAAATCCGACATCAGCTCCCGCATTCCGGTGAATCAATTGCTGCTCACGGGCCTGCTGCTGGCCTTTCTGGGCTACGAGCCCTGTCGGCATTGGCTGACCACCGGCGAGGCTGGCACCGCGCTTTACACCTGGTTGCTGGTGCTGGGGCTGAACCTGTTGGCCAGCTACCTGCGCTTCGAACAGCAATGGAGCACCTTCCGGCTGCAAACGGCGCACCTGGTCATCACACTGGCCGGGCGGCCCTGGCAGCGGCGCCAGTTCCGGGCGCTGGTAGCCGAGCTGGAGCGCCGCACCAAAACCTACCTGCGCGACGAATACGGCCAGGTAAACCCACTGGGCTTCATCGAGCCGCAGCTACGCCGGGTGGCCTGGCTGCGCGAGCTCGACGTGCTGAGCATCCGCGAGGCGCAGGCCCTGAGCATGCGCCTCACCGGCCGCCGCCCCGATACCATGAACAGCATGGGCCAGGAGCTGGAGTCGCCGTATTTGAATTAGCCGTCTAGGTTTGAAGTCAACAGAGCGTCATGCTGAGCTTCATTAAATTCCCAAAAAAGCTTCCTCATAAAGAAAGCCCTGACCAATTACTGGTCAGGGCTTTCTTTATCTAAAACAACTGGTTAGGGGCTGCCTACTCTTTGGTTACCCGTAACGTCTGCGCTTCACCGTTAAGCACTACGCGCACCAGGTACACGCCAGCTGCTAAACGGCCAGCTTCGGGCAAAGCCACCGTATTGAGGCCCGCTGCAATGGTGAGCGGACGCTGCACCAGCAGGCGGCCCATGAGGTCGTAGACGGCCACTGAGGCGGCACGCTCCGGGCGCAGGGCCTGCACCGACAACGAGAAGCCCGAAGCGCCAAACGGCACCGGGGCGGCCTGCACCGAGAAGCTAGTAGCCGCATTGCGGGTTGGCAGCATGGCCGTGGGCGTGCTCAGGGTCCAGATGCCCTGGATGCTGCCCGTGCTCTCCACGTAGTTCAGGCTGGTGTTCTGGAGCGTGCGGGCCTGGGGCAACCAGGGGCCGGCCAGCGTACCGGCGCGGTAGGGCTGCAGGTCGGCTTCGGCCAGATTGTTCAGCTCTGCATCGCGGTAGCTCTGGCGCACCGTCGCCGTAACGACGATGTTGGCCGGGTAAGCAACTTCATAATAGCGGCGAATGCTGGTACGGGCCGGGGTGCGACCGATGGCCTGGTCGGTTACGCGTATCACGCTCACATCTAAGTTCGATGAGGTCTGGCTCAGCGACATGCCAAGGCCGCCAAAGTCCTGCGAAGTGCTGGCACTAACCAACCCGGAAGTCATGACGCGGCCCGAAACGTAGGCATCGGCCGTTTCAGCAATGGTGCCTCCCGTCATCAGTGCCAGGGACGAGGCCTGGGTTTTCAGGATACCGCGCTGCAACGTCAGGGCTTTGGTCACGAACAGCATCTGGGCCAAACGGGCAGTATCGGCAGCGGCGGGCAGGTTCACCAGCAGGCGGGGAATACGCAAGGCGGTTGAGCTGGGCGCATTCAGCACCACCGCCGCGCCGCGCAGGCTCAGGGTACCATCGGTACCGCTGATAGAGGCTCCGCTTTCGAGGGTGAGGGTGCCGTACACTTCCAGGGTACCGCCGTCGAGGGCCAGGGCAGTGCCGGCGCGCAGCGTGAGGTTGCGCACCTGCACCAAGCCGGTGCTCAGCAGGGGCTGGGCGTTGGCGGCCCCGCGTACTTCGGCGTCGGTGGTAGCGGTGGGCAGGCAGGTCCAGTTGGCGGCCAGGGCCAGGTCGGTGCTCTGGCGGCGGCGCCACTCCGAGCCGGGCGCCACGCGCACATCCACGGTATCGCGGAAGGTGCAGCCGCCGGGCACCGTGGTGGTGCCAATATAGCGGTAGTGACCCGCCGTGGCAGGCAGGGCAGCCAGCACGTTGTCGCCGGTAGCCGTCAGGCCATTGGGCCCGCTCCAAATGGTGTTGTTACTGCGCGTAACGATGCCCCAGGAGGTCACGGTGCCCACGTCGGCCGGGCCGCCATCTACCACAAACAGGTTCCAGGTGCCGGCCATGGGCGTGTTGCGCAGCTTGGCAAAGCCGTTGGCGTCGTCCACCTGCCAGCTCCCCGCGAAGGGAGAGGCGCCGTTGCTCAACACCCGGGCACCTACCGAATCCACGAACAGCGTGTTCTGGTGGCCCTGGCCGGTGGCGCCGTTCTGCCTGCTCAGCAGCACGCGGGTACCATCGGGAGCGATAATGTAAAGGGTAAGGTCGCCCACGTAGGTGTGGTTGAGACTCACGCGAATGCCGCGAAGGTCGAAGAAGCCCTCCGTGGTGCCGGGCACCACGAGCGGAATGCGCACGCCAACGGCGCTGAAGTCAGGAATGGCGGCACTGCCCGAGAACTGGTAGGGTCCCACCAGCTGGTTCTCGAACGGGCGGCTGCGCAGGCGGATGTTGCCACCGGCGCAGGCCACCGAGTCGAGACCAGCCGGGGCGGCGGCCACGGGGCGGCGGGCCAGCACGGCTACCTGCTGTTGGTTGGCGCAGTTCGAGCCCGGGGTGCTCGTGCTCACGGTGTAGCGCAGCAGGCCGCCGATGCTCGAGGTGGTGCTGCGGCGTTTGCCAGTGGCGGCATAGCCGTTGGGGCCGGTCCAGCGGTAGGTCTGGCCCGCAATGCTGTCGTCGGCGGTTACGCGCAGGCTAATTGGGCCAAAGGCCTGGCCACGGCCGGCGCACAGGTCGGCTTGCAGGGCATCCGCTTTCAGCAGCGGCTGGCTCACGTTCACGTCCACGGTTTGCAGGCTGGTGCAGCCGAAGAAGGGGTCGGAGGCCAGCACCGTGTAGCGGTATACGGCCGTGCCGCCAGCCGCCGGGCCGGCGGGCTGGGTGCTGGCCGTGGCGCCGGTAACATCCAGGCCGGGCCCAATCCAACGCACCGAGGGCACGTCGGTAGCCAGCCGGCGAAACAGCAGCTCCACGCTCGTAATGGTGCCGGTGTTGCCAGCGACGCCGTCCTGGGCTTCCAGGCTAATGGAAACCAGGGTGCCGGGTGTAATGCTGCCCAGGGCGGTGGCGGGGCGGAAAGTGCCGGCCAGGGTGCTGCCGCTCATCGTGGCGGGCAGGGTCGCCGAGGCATTATCGGCAAAGGTCAGGTCGAGGGTATTGGCCGCAGCCGTGCTGCCGGCCGCGGGCAGCGCCGTGGCCAGGCTCACGTAAGTGGTTACGCCGCTGCTGTTGCGCACGGCCAGCCGCAGGGCCACATCGCCGGGTTGGGCGTGGCTGAGGCGCACGCGCACCCCCTGCAAATCGGCGAAGCTGCTGCGGTAGAGCGTTTCGAGGCCGTGCTGCAAAGTGGTTCCGCTCACAACGGTGGTGCTGAATACCGGCACGGCCGTGTAGGCGGTGGACGCATCGGGCAGGGCCACACTCGTGAAAGAGCGCAGGCGGCGCGTGGTTGGGTAGGCGGCAGTCGCCGTCAGGTTCAGGGTTTCGCCGGCGCACAGGCTGACGGCCGAAGCCGAGGCCGTGAGCACGGCGGCATCGTCGGGCAGGCACTGGGCCTGCGTACCGGCGGCGGCGGCGCTGCTCGTGCCCAGGCCCACGGCAAACCAGGCATCGGTGACGGCCACTACTTCGGGCGAGGCCGCGCCATACAGGTCGGTGGCTGCCTGAATGGTGAACATGCGCGCCGAGCGGTAGTCGGAGTTGGCCGTGAGGTAGAGGCGCTCGGCGCGGTAAGCAATGCGCGCCGCTTTGTCGATGCCGATGCCCGTGACGGCGTAGGCCTGCTGCTGCTCGTTGGTACCGGTTTTGCCCACGCTCAGGATGTAGAACCAGTGGTTGAGCACGCCCGAGTTGGTGTGCACGCCGCCGTTATCGGTCGTTCCGAAGTTCCAGCGGCGGCCCCGGTAGTTGGCCGGGCAGGGCGAAAGCACGCCCGTGCTCAGCGGGTCGCTCATCGAGCGCAGGCCCCCCGAGTTCAGGCTAATGTCTTCGCCCACCACCCAGGTTTGCTTGGTGGGGTCCACCGAGTATTCCACGGCGGCGCCCCAGATGTCGGAGAAACCCTCGTTCAGCGCGCCCGACTCGTTCTGGTACACCAGGTTGGCGGTGGCCTGGCAGATGCCGTGGCCGGTTTCGTGGCCGCACACGTCGAGGGCCGTTAGCGGCCGGAACTGGGTATTGCCGTCGCCGTAGTTCATGGCCGCACCATCCCAGAACGCATTGTCGAAGCCCACGCGCACGTGCACGTAGTTGATGAACTTACCGCCGCTGCCGTTGATGGAGTTGCGGCCGTGCGTGCTCATCCAGTAGTCGTAGGTCGACTGCGAGCCGAAGTGGGCATCGAGCGCCGCATTGTCTTTGGCGGTGTTGTTGAATTCAGCCGTCGTCCAGTTGTTGTCGGCGTCGGTGAAGTCAACGGCGGTGCCTTGGTTGGTGCCCGTGCGCAGGTTATAGGTTTCGATGCCGGCGGCGCGGGTGTAGTCGCGCAGGCGGTAGCTGCCGTTAAACAAGTCGGTGAGGGCCGTGCGCGTGCCCATGTAGCGCGTGGCAAACGTGGCCGTGGCCGAAGTGGTCACCCCACGCGGCGCAGCGGGCCGGGCCACGGGTCGGGCGGTGGCAGGCAGTGCCTCCACCGGCCCGTGGGCGTGCTTGATGATGGCATCCTGCAACACCACCGCGCCACTCTGGGCGTCTACGTACACGTAGGCGCGGCTCAGGGGCTCTTCGGCGTAGATGTTGAATTTCCAGGCCAGCACCAGCGGGCCGGTGGCCCCGTTCTGGCGGTAGTCGGCCACCACCACCAGCTCGCCGCTGGGGCGGTAGGTGGCCTTGGCATCCTGGCTGATGCGGCGCAGGCCGGCTTCGGCCGCGGCATCGTCCCACATGTAGCGGCGGGCGCCTACCGTGGCCAGCGCCGCGCGCAGGGCGGCCGCCTCATTCAGGGCCGGCTTGGTGCTGAGGGCAGCGGGCACGGGCTTGAACTCGCCGCTGAGCACCCCGGCCGCCCGGTGCACGGTGTACTGGCCGTGCTCCACCTTCACCCCCTTAAAATACTGCTGAAACCGCTCGTGCAGCTCGCCGCGCTCGTCGGTTTCGGTGCGCAACGGGCGCAGGTCATCGCTGGGGCGCAGGCCCAGCGTCTCGCGCAATAGCTGGCGGCTGTCGGTGGGTAGCTGGCGCAGGGTCGTACCCGGCAGGGCCGCGCCCGGCTTGCCGGCCAGACGAATGAGTTGGGGAGCGCCGTCGGCGGGCGCTGTTTGGGCCAGTGCCGAACCGGCAGCCAGCAAGGGTAGCATGCTCAGCAACCCCAAGCGTAATGGTTGAATCATAAATGAGAAAGAAAGGATTAAGACGTGTGGTACGGGAGCTAAAGATAAGTCAATGTTCGCATGTAGTCGGCTTACCCGGCAGCCGCCAATACCGGCGCCCAGGCTTTAGGCCTTGATGCAACCGGCGCGCCCGGTATTCGCCAGTTCCTCCGCTTCTTCCACCAGCAAACTTTTGCAGGAAAGAACCGCACTCCCAGCCAGCAGCGTTGGGGCACTACGCGACAGCCCGGCCTACATTTACTTAACTGTTTGCTGCTGGTATGTCGCGATAGCTGGCTTATTTTAGTGGCGCGCTGCATAGCCGGACGTACCCGGGGCGTGTGCCGCCCGCCCCTGCTATTGGGCTGATTCTTGGGGCAGCATTTGGCACTACCGATGCCTGAATAGCTCTGGCCGGTTCCGGGGCATTGTAGCCGGCGCTGGTTGGTGCGCGTCCACGCACGGTTTTTCACTTCCCAACTGCTTTTTCACTTTCCGATGAACCGCTCTCTGGTTTCAACCCTCGCCGCTACCCTGCTGGCTCTCAATACCGCTGTCCTCACCGGCTGCAAAAAAGACGAACCCGAGGCTTCTGCCACCGGAAAATTTACCTTGCACCTCGACAACGGCACGTTTGTGCCAGGCGGTAATGGCCCCATATTCAGCTCGCTGGTGCTGGGCTCAGGCGCTTACAGCAATGCCAACAGCGACGACTTCAGGGTTAGCACCTTCAAGTATTACGTATCCAACGTGAAGTTGCTGAAGGCCGACAACTCGGCGTACACGCTGCCTCGGGCGTATTACCTGGTCGACCAATCCAAGCCCACTACCCAGGACCTAGAGATGAACGGGATTCCGGTGGGCGACTACACGGCCATCAGTTTCATAGTGGGCGTAGACAGTGCCCGCACCAAGGCCGGCAACTTCACCGAGGAAGCGCTAAACGCCAACAGCGGCATGCTCTGGACCATGAACGGCGTGGACGAGTTCATCAACCTGAGCCTGACCGGGTATTCGTCGAAGTCGCCGTCGACCGGCCTCACCTTCCACATTGCGGGCTATAAGCACTCCACTACCAATACCATCCGGACGGTGACAGTGCCTTTCCCGGCGGCCAACTCGCCCATGCGGGTGCGCCCCGACCACTCGCCCGAAATTCACCTGTATGCCGACATCAACAAGATGTTCACCGGCACCAGCACCATCAAGTTCGCCGATACCTACAACGTGATGGGCGGCCTCCCAGCCGTGAAAATTGCCGACAACATCGCGGCCGGCATGTTCTCGGTGGGTCACATTTATGCCAACTAAGCCACCGGCCGGCCCTGGCCACTGAA
This sequence comes from Hymenobacter glaciei, assembly GCF_039539585.1. NCBI lineage: Bacteria > Pseudomonadati > Bacteroidota > Cytophagia > Cytophagales > Hymenobacteraceae > Hymenobacter > Hymenobacter glaciei. Next base: position 213,996 of record NZ_BAABDK010000016.1, read on the forward strand.
TTTTCTTCTTGCCAGGCATGAAATAGTTCGTCCTGTTTCTGGGACTGGCGGCGAGGCTGTTGGCACCCCGCGCGGGCCAGGTCTGCGACATGGGCAGCTGCTTCATGGGCATCACGCCCTGCGACACCCAGAGCAGCCCGCGGTTGATGCACTGCTACCGCATCCTCAACGGCTACCCGGGGTAGTCGCCGCAGTATTTTCCGCTGCTGCCTGGTCTTGTCGGTGAGCTACAGCTTCCATCAGACCGATTACCTGCTCCACGGCAATAGCTGAACATTCGGAACCCCGCCGGGCAGGGCGCGTAGGAATGGATACACTCGAACTCTTTAGCCTGCTCGAAAAAGCGGCGAAGTAACCCGCCCGCGCTGGCTTAGCTGGCCACTGCCGGGTTGAGCCAGCGCATGGCCGCGCCCTCGTCGTCGAACAAACCGATGTCGTACGGCCGGGCAGGGTCCAGCGCATAGGCCACGTACTTTTTCTGGTCGGGGTCGGACACGTAGGCTTCGGTGAGGGCCGGCGAATTGAGCACAGCCATGCGAATTCGGTGCGGCGCCACGCGCTGCGTGGCCGCCGGGTAAAACACCTGGCTAACCCATCCACTTAGTTCGGCCGTGACTTTGTCGCGCCGCCGCACATCCAGCAGCCAGTCATAAACGCCCGCTTCAACGGCGGCGTCGAGCATGTGGCCGTAGTCGGCCTGCACCACTTCCAGTTGGGCGTGGGTGTGCCAGCGCACCACCATCACCTTCAAATCGGGACGAAAGGAAATACTACGTGAAGGCAGCTCAATATTTTGGGGCATAGCGACAAAAGTACGCCCGTGAGTTTATCCCGTCAATCACCAAAGAAAGCCCTGCCCCTGTGCGGCTTGTCCTTACCCAAAACGCTTTGCCTGCCTGCTGGCGGCACTTGACCGGTCCGGTCGGACCGCCTATTTTGCCCCGCCAACAACCGGTCGGACCGCCTAGGGCGGTCGGACCGGAGCAACGACCGCCGTTTTGGGTAAGGACAAGCCCCTGTGCGGTCGGGGCGTTTTACTTCAGGCCTGCCACGTCAATCGGTAATCCTAACCAAGGTATTGGTATAGCGTGCTGCTGAATAAGGGACTATTTGTTACATCGCAGGCAAAAAAACCGAGGCGTGTAACAACGTTTGTTACATGCCTCCGGTTTTTTGCCTGCGATGTAACAAATAGCCCCCAAACAAACCGGCCCCCGGTCCACTAAAGGACCGGGGGCCGGTTACGCATGTGCCGGGGAGCTTATTGCACCACCAGCTTTTTCACGACTACGCCGGCACTGGTGTTCAAGTGCAGGGTGTAGACGCCGGTGGCCAGGTTAGCCAGGTCGAGGCGGTGCGCAGCCGCGCCCTGAGCGGGCAGCGACTGGGTGCGCACCGTGCGGCCCAGGCCATCTACCAGCTCAGCAGCTACTGCTACGCGGCCCAAGGCGGCCGGCAGCTCCACGAACGCCGTGGTCGTGGCCGGGTTCGGGTACACACCCACCTGGGCGGCCAGCGCGGCCGGCACCGTGGCCAGCGGAGCCTGCGGCGAGAACACCAGCTCGAAGCGGCCACTAACCAGGGCCGAGGCGTTGCTCACCACAAAGCTGTAGCTGGGCTGACGCGCCAGGTCGACCACCGCGCCGGTCTGTAGGTCGCGCAGGTACACCGGCGTGGTGCTCAGGTTCAGGAGCTGCGCCGCGTCGAAGCGGTACGAACCCGCCGCGGGCACGCCCACCGTCAGGGGCACCGTTACCGGGGCCGTGCCCAGCGTGGGCAGGCCGTTCACGGCCAGGCGCTGGGCGCTGGTTTCAGCCGACACGTTCAGGCCGGTGCTATTGGGCAGCTTCACGGCGTCAAACTCGCGGTCAATGCCGGCCGTAGCACCGTTCTCAAAGTACACGTACACCGGGTCGGTGCCCGTGGCCGAGTGCAGGTCGAGCTGCACCAGCGGCCGGGTTTCGGCCGTGCGGTGGTACACCGGGTTTTGGTAAGCCGTCACGCGCTGGCTGTTGCGCAGCGTCAGGTTGCCGCTGGTCTGGCCATTGGATACCCGGGTAAAGAAACCCTGGCCCTGGGCCAGAACCGGGTTGCCGCCCACGCCGTTGACATAGCTCCGGTAGGTGCCGTTGTACTGGCTGCTGCTCTCGAACACATAGATAGCCGCGTCGAGACCGATGCGGTCAACCGGGGGTATCAGCGAGTAGTCCAGCGGGCTTGGATAGGGGTTGCCCACCAACTGCCAGCCGGCGTCAAAGGCCGTCGCGCCGCTGTTGCGGCTCAGGGTTTGCGTCACGGTGCCGTTGTTCTGCGGGCCGGTCACGCTCAGCGTCTGGTTAGCGGCAACGTTCACGGTGTACCCTTTGCCCACCGTCAGCGGGTCGCCCAGCGAAGTGGGCGAGGTCCAGCCCTTGTCAAAGGGAGCCAGGTTGTTGGTGGCCGTGGCCAGGCGGGCCTGGTCATAGAAATATACTGTGGGGAACGGCGTTTCGGCCTTCGGCGTGGCCGACGTGTTGTAGGCTCCGTTCACCACGGGTGTAAAGCTGCCGGGGATGGCCAGGCTACCCACGGTGGCGGTGCTCACCGGTGCCGAGTAGTGGCGGTAGCCCAGGCCGGCGTTCAGGTCCGGCGCGATGTAGCGCTGCACCGTCACGTTGCCGACGATGACGTTGGCGGTGCTGGTGTTCACCACCAGCGCGGTGTTCGTGGCGTTCGACTCCAGCATGAGGGGGTTGCCGTTGGTCGTCAGGGCACCGTTGAGCGTGAACAGGCGCTGCACCGACGTGCTGGCCGAGGTGCTCAGTTGCGCCCCGCTGGCCCCTACCGTCAGGTTCCAGAAGCGGGTGTTGCTGCTGCCCAGCACGCTGGCCAGCGCAGTAGCCCCCAGCGCCACCGTGCCGCCCGGCGCGCTGATGGTGCCGTTGTTGGTCAGGTCCGCGCGCACGTCGAGCGTGCCACCGGTTTGGGTGAGCGTGCTGCCCGCGTCCAGGGTGAGCGCCTTCGTTGTAGCCGTGCTGGCCGTGATACTGGGCATGCGGGGGGCCGAAGCCGGGACGATGGCGTCAACAGTTGAAGTCGGTACCCCAGCGCTCCAGTTGCCGGCCGTAAACCAGTCGGTGCTCACCAAGCCCGTCCACGAGGTCGTGGTGGGCTGGTAAGTGATGCTGTACTGGGTGGCGGCGGTGTTGAAGTTGGCGGCGGCGTCCTGGGCCACGTTGGCGGGCACGTTCACCGTCACCGCGCCGTTGGCCGTGGGCGTCACGTTAAACGTGTAGGTCGTGCCCGAGACGGCCGTGAAGCCCGTCAGCGTGCCGTTGCCTACGCTCACGTCGCCGGCCACAAAGCCCGACACGGGCTCCGTGAAGGTCACCGTATAGGCAAACGTGGCATTGCTGCTCGTGCTGCCATTGGTCGCCGTCGAACTGGTGATGTCAACTGCAGGGCGTACCGAGTCCACCGTGAAGGTGTTGGTCGGGCTGTTGGCGCTCACGGCCGAGCCCGCGCTCTGGGCCGTGGCGTACACCGTGTGGCTGCCCTGCGCCAGGCCCGTGGGCTGGGCCAGGGTGAAGTTGCCGCTGGCGTCGGCCGTGGTCGTGCCGATGGACGTGCCATCTACGTACACCGTCACGGTGCTACCGGCCACGGCCGTGCCCGCGTAGTTCGGCGTGGTCGTATTCAGCAAGCTGCCATTGGCCGGCGCGGTCACCACCGGCGCCGCCGTCACCGGCTGGGTGTAGGTGATACTGTACGGGGTGGCGGCGGTGTTGCCCGTGTTGTTGGCATCCTGGGCCACGTTGGCGGCCACGTTCACCGTCACCGCGCCATTAGCGGCCGGCGTCACGTTGAACGTGTAGGTCGTGCCCGAACCCGCGAAGCCCGAGATGGCACCGTTGGTCACGCTCACATCCGAAGCCGTGAAGCTGGTGCCCACGCTTTGCGAGAAGGTCACGGTGTAAGCAATTGGCGAAGTGCCGGTGCTGCCGCCGTTGGCCGCCGTCGCCGAGGCGATGGTTGCTATCAGAGCCGGAGCCGTTACGGCAAACGTAGCCGAGGTGAACGTACTGTACAGGTTGTTGTTAGGCGGCTGAATAGTGCCGATGAACACCCCGTTGAGAAACACATTCAGTCCCTGGTCCAGTGTGGCAGAGCAGCAGTTGCGCTGCGCGGCCTGGAAGCTCACCTGGTAGCTGCTGCCCGTGGGCAGGGCCAGGTTCTGCTGGAGCTGACCATTGCTGCCCGCGTTGCTTTGCACAAAGGCCACAGCAATACCATTGGGAACGGGCGTAATCGGGGTGAAGGCGCTGCCGGCCTCGGCAATGCCCGAGAGGGAATTAAACGTCCAGCTGCCCCCCGTGGGGTTGTAGCCGTAGTTGCCGTTGGCCAGCGGGTTGTGGGTTTCGAAGCTGGGGTTTTGCAGGGCGTTGGCAACCGGCGAGCCGCCGCTGAGCACTTGCACCACATCCAGAAAGGCCGTCACATCGGGACTGCCCGACGGACTGCCCGTGCCCTGCACACTGAGGGTGGGGCTGGCCGCGAAGCTCTTGGTAATGGTGTACATGGTGCCGCTGGTAAAGGGCGTGTTCGTCACCGTAGGCGAGATGCCCGTGGCGTTGGCCACGTTCAGGCGCAGGGTACCGTCGCCGGTGCCCGTGTTCACGGTTACCGTGTAGGTCGTGCCCGAGCCGCTCACGCTGGCCACGGAGGCCCCACTGATGCCGGTCGTAGTCAGGCTGAAATTGCTGGTCGTTACCCCCGTCACCGAGGCCGAGAAGGTGACCTGGTAATTCACCGTGGCCGTAGCCGTGGGCGAGGGCGTCAGGCCCGTCACCGAAACTACTGTCGCGTTCGGGGCAGCGTAGGTGATGCTGTACTGGGTGGCGGCGGTGTTCAAGTTGCCGGCCGCATCACTGGCCACGTTGGCCGGCACGTTCACCGTCACCGCGCCATTGGCCGCCGGCGTCACGTTGAACGTGTAAGTGGTGCCCGAACCCGCGAAGCCCGAGATGGCACCGTTCGTAACGCTCACGTCGCCGGCCACAAAGCCGGTCACCGCTTCGCTGAAGGTCACCGTGTAGGCAAACGTGGCATTGCTGCTCGTGCTGCCGCTGGCGCCCGTCGTGCTCGTGATGGTCGTTATAGGGCGCATTGTATCGACGGTGAACGTGTTGGATGCCGAGTTGGCGCTCACGGCCGAGCCGCTGGCCTGGGCCGTGGCGTACACCGTATGCGAGCCCTGCGAGAGGGCCGTGGGCTGGGACAGGCTGAAGCTGCCGCCCGTGGCCGTGGTCGTGCCGATGCTGCTCCCGTCCACGTACACCGTCACCGTGCTGCCAGCCAAGGCCGTACCCATGTAGGTCGGCGTGGTCGTGTTCACAAGGCTGCCGTTGGCCGGCGTGTTCACCACTGGCGCGTTGGGTGTGGTCGTGAAGCTGACCACGCTGCCGTAGCCGGTGCCGGCTGAGTTGGTAGCGTAGGCCCGCACGTAGTAGGTCGTGCCGGGCGTCAGGGACGAAATGGTGGCCGCGAACGAGCCCACACCCGAGCCGTTGGCCGCCTTGGTATCGGCCGTGGTTGGGGTTGTGTTGGTGATGCTGTATACTACGCCCCGGTCGGTTATCGTCGCGCCGCCATCGGCTGTCACGTTGCCGCCCAGCACGGCGCTGGAAGTGGTAATGCTGCTGGCCAGGGCCGTGGTTACCGTGGGCAGGGCTAGGGTCGTGAAGCTCACCACACTGCCGCCGTAGCTGGTGCCGGCGCTGTTGATGGCATAGGCCCGCACGTAGTACGTAGTGCCCGGCGTCAGTCCCGAGATGGTTTCCAAGAACGTGCCCGAACCCGTGCCGTTGCTGTTCTGCGTCACGCCGCTGCCACCGATGGCAGGAGTAGTGTTGGTGGTGCTGTAGACTACACCCCGGTCGCTCACTGTCGCGCCGCCGTCGGCCGTCACGTTGCCGCCCAGCACCGCGCTGGTTGAGGTAATGCTGGTGGCGGCAGCCGTCGTTACAGTAGCTGCTGTGGCTTCCAACACCGCCAACCCAGCCACGACTGTAGAAGTGGAGTTGGTGATGTAGGCCGGGGTAATGAGCGTGGTCACGGCGTTGCCGGCGGCCAGGCTCACGGCCACAATCTTGGTGTTGGTCAGGCTGGTCGAAGCCTGGCTCACCCGCGTGTCGGCCACCAGCACGCGGTTGTTGGCCGCGTCGAGCACCAGCGGCCCGGCCGTTTGCACAAAGTTGTCCTTGATGAGAATGTCGTTGGTGCCGTCGAGGTTGACGCGGCGCAGCTGGTCGGTCAAGGTGGTAGGCGACCCGTCGTTCAGGGTGTAGTAGAGGTAGTTGTTGGTCCGGTCGATAGCCAGGTCGCCCACGACTGTAGAAATGGAGTTGGTGATGTAGGCCGGGGTAATGAGCGTGGTCACGGCATTGCCGGCGGCCAGGCTCACGGCCACAATCTTGGTGTTGGTCAGGCTCGTCGAGGCCTGGCTCACCCGCGTGTCGGCCACCAGCACGCGGTTGTTGGCCGCGTCGAGCACCAGCGGGCCGGCCGTTTGCACAAAGTTGTCCTTGATGAGAATGTCGTTGGTGCCGTCGAGGTTGACGCGGCGCAGCTGGTCGGTCAACGTGGTAGGCGACCCGTCGTTCAGGGTGTAGTAGAGGTAGTTGTTGGTCCGGTCGATATCGAGCCCACTCACCACCGTAGAAGTAGAGTTGGTGATGTAAGCCGGGGTAATGAGCGTGGTCACGGCGTTGCCGGCGGCCAGGCTCACGGCCACAATCTTGGTGTTGGTCAGGCTCGTCGAGGCCTGGCTCACCCGCGTGTCGGCCACCAGCAGGCGGTTGTTGGCCGCGTCGAGCACCAGCGGGCCGGCCGTTTGCACAAAGTTGTCCTTGATAAGGGCGTCCCCCGTGCCAGCAGCGGCAACACTGCGCAACTGGTCGGTCAAGGTAGTAGGCGACCCGTCGTTCAGGGTGTAGTACACCTGGGCCTGCCCGCTGCGGGGCACCATGCTCAGCGCCCAGAGCAGCAGGAGCGCCAACCAAGGGCGCGTGCCTACTGGAGTAAGTAATATTTTATTCATAGGGTTGTAGGCTAAAAAGCGGAGTGGAAAATGCTATGACCGAGGATTAAACAGTGAAAAGCCGTTGGGTAAAAATAGGCAGGAATGTCGGGGTATTAGCAGCCGGCTCAACCTTTGGCCTGGGGCAATGCGGCCTACTGTTGGCACCGAAACCCCGCGGCATACTGGGTGGAAGCGGTAGGCCGCATTACGGCAGGGCAATAGAGGAGTCCGATAAGACAACAAAAACACCGTCAACACGTTAGTAGTCGGCGGAGCATGAGCGCTGGCAAGAAAACCAAAGCGTGAGCGTGAATCAGGTGGCGCACACTTGTTCTGGTCCGCAGTAAAGCCAGCGAAGCGGCACCACACCAGCTACCCTACGGTTGGCTGGAATGATGCCGCCTTTGGCTATTGGCAGGTTAAGAATGCCAACTAGTTGCGCGAAGGGAAAATGCCCTCGAGGCAGATGATGTAGTTCATGCCCGTATAAGGCTGCATCACGCTAACCGGCTGGTTGTTGCCCGTCTGGCCAATGGCATTCGGGCTGCCAGCAACCAGGTTGTTAGCTGCAGCATAAGCGTTTACCGTTACGGCCGTTTCATCGGGGGTATTGCCGTTGGCTGTAGCTGGCACATTGCCAGCGGGGGCATTAGTCGAGGCTTTATCGCTCGAAACTTGCGACGGGTGATTATGGGCCGGCAGTTGGGCCGTCGTGAGCGTGATGCTGGCCGAGCCGGCCATTTCGCCCGCTTGCGTTGGCTGCTGGCTAGGGCCACTGCCGGCCCCAACGGCTACGCGGCCGCGCAGGTCAGGCAGCGCAAACGTGGTTTGGCCATTGCCGCCGTAAGTGGTGCCGACGATGGAGAAGAGTGCCGCGTTCTGCGCAATCGGCAATAGGCTGCCATCGCAGAAAGCCCAGCCCCGGGGCGCAAAAGTGCCCGCAAACAGTTTAACGATGCCAATGTACTCGTCCATAAACAGAAAAAAGAGGAGGGTAAAAAATAGCCGTGACACCATGTCAAAGCCGAAAAGGAGACGTACAGCCCCTTAGCCCTCCGATTTGGAGGGCACGGCGCAGAAAACCCGTAAATGCTGGTTAACAGTAATGCGGCCGAAAATTGGCGGCTTTACAAATCGGTAACAGTCACCGAAAAGACAATGGCTCTGCTGAGTGGGTAGAAACAATTAATGCAATTGAGCTCGTTGAAGGTGTGTCAAATATTGCAGATTAATCTGGATTTTGCGCTTATTCGGCGTTATTACCGCATTAATTTTTAATTGGTTAGCAAAATTTATTGCCAAGTCTATAAATAGGAAATATAAAATGTCTAATAATGTGTCTGTTAGAATGAGGCACTAGGTTTTTCTCAAGTTGGGAACACTATTCTATTGCACAAAAAAGTCCGGGCTTCAGGGCGCGGACTTTTTTGTGCAATAGAATAGCCCTGACTACCCCAGCGCCGTCACGCCGGGCAACTCCTTGCCTTCCATGTACTCCAGCAGTGCGCCTCCGCCGGTGCTGATGTAGCTCACCTGCTCGCCGAAGCCCAGCTGCTGGACGGCTGCGGCCGAGTCGCCGCCGCCGATGAGGGAGTAGGCGCCGCCGGCCGTAGCCTCGGCAATGGCGCGGGCCACGAACTCAGTGCCGAGCGAAAAGTTGCTCATCTCGAACACGCCCATGGGGCCGTTCCACAGAATGGTTTTGCTCTGGCGGATGATGGCGGCAAAAGCCTCGCGCGAGTCGGGGCCCAGGTCGAGGCCCATCCAGCCGTCAGGGATGTGGTGGTTGCTGGCCACGTCCACGTTGGCGTCGTTGGCAAACTTGTCGGCGATGAGAGAGTCGCCGGGCAGCACCAGGTTCACGCCCTTGTCTTTGGCTTTCTGAATGAGCTGGCGGGCCAGGTCCACCTTGTCGGCTTCGAGCAGCGAACTGCCCACGTGGCCATTTTCGGCCACCGCGAAGGTGTAGGCCATGCCGCCACCAATGAGCAGGTTATCGACCTTGTCGAGCAGCTTCTCGATGATGAGAATCTTGTCCGAAATCTTGGCGCCGCCCATAATGGCGGTGAAGGGGCGCTCGGCATTCTCCAGCACCTTTTTGGCATTGTCGACTTCGGACTGGAGCAGGTAGCCGCCCACGCGGTCCTGCGGGGCAAACGAGCTGGCCATTACCGCCGTGGAGGCGTGGGCGCGGTGGGCGGTGCCGAAAGCATCGTTCACGTACACGTTGCCCAGCGTGGCCAGCTTGGCGGCGAAGGCCGCGTCGCCGGCTTCCTCTTCCTTATAGAAGCGCACGTTGTCGAGCAGCAGCACTTCACCGGACTGCAGGGCCGCCGCTTGCTGGGAAGCTTCGGCCCCGAGCACATCGCCACCAAACTGCACCGCACGGCCGTACTCCTGCGAAAGGCGCTGCACGAGGGCCTCGAGCGAATACTTCTGTTCGAAACCGCCCTTGGGCCGGCCCAGGTGCGAGAGCAGCACCACCGAGCCGCCATCGTTTAGGATTTTCATCACCGAGCGGGTGGCCATGCGGATGCGGGTGTCGTCGGTGATGCGCAGGTCCTTGTCGAGGGGCACGTTGAAGTCGACGCGCATCACGGCGCGCTTGCCGGCGAAGTTGTAGGTGTCGAGGGTGTTCATTTTAATAGGTTAGTGAGAAGTAAGTGAAGTGCGGAAGTACTGGAGGCTGCAGCCGGAGCCCACGGCAAGCCGAAGAATGGGCGAAAGTACGGGGGAGTTGGCGGCCGCGTGTATCTTGTGCCGGACCTTTTTCGTGCTGCTATGCCGTCTCGCCGGATTTTTTTGCATGCTTCGGCCGCTGGCCTGGCGGGATTGGCTGCCGGGCCGCTGGCCGCCGCCGCCCTCCCTCCTGCCCCGGCCAAAGGCCGCCCCGTGGTGATTTCGACTTGGGACGCGGGCCTGAATGCCAACCGCGGCGCCTGGAAAATTCTGGGCCCCGGCGGCTACGCCCTCGATGCCGTGGAGGCCGGCGTGATGGTGACCGAGGCCGAGCAAAGCTGCTGCGTGGGCCTGGGCGGCAACCCCGACCGCGACGGCATCGTGACGCTCGATGCCTGCATCATGGACGACCAGTACAACTGCGGCAGCGTGGCGGCGCTCGAACGCATTCGGCACCCTGTGAGCGTGGCGCGGCGCCTGATGGAGCGCACCCCGCACGTGATGCTGGTGGGCGCGGGAGCCCAGCAATTTGCCGTGGCCCAAGGCTTTGCGCTGGAGCCGGCCCAGCTGAGCGCCGATGCCGAGCGGGCCTACAAGGAGTGGCTTAAAACCAGCCAGTACCAACCCGTCATCAACATTGAAAACAGCAAAAGTCGCCCCACCGGCCCAGTGGGCGGCCCGCAGAACCACGACACCATTGCCATGCTGGCCATCGACGCGCAGGGCCGGCTTAGCGGCAGCTGCACCACCAGCGGCATGGGTTTCAAGATGCGCGGGCGGGTGGGCGACTCGCCCATCATCGGCGCGGGCCTGTTCGTGGACCCCACCGTGGGCGCTGCGGCGGCTACCGGCCAGGGCGAAGACGTTATTCGCATGGCCGGGGCCCACACCGTGGTGGAGCTGATGCGCCAGGGCCGCTCGCCCCAGGCCGCCTGCCGCGAGGCCGTGGCGCGCATTGCCGCCATTAAAGGAGCCAAGGCCAAGGACATTCAGGTGGCTTTTATTGCCCTGAACGCGCAAGGACAGACGGGCTCGTTCGCGCTGCAGAAAGGCTTCAGCTACAGTTTGAGCACCACCGACATGCCGGTGCTGCACAACAGCGAGTTTCTGCTGAAGTGAGCCAGGGGCGGCGTGGGAATGGGAAAGCCTGCGATAGGGCTCGATAGCGCCCGGAATTTTAGCCGGCGCGCAGGATGTTCGGGCGCGGACTAAAAGTCCGCGCTACGGGTTCTTACCTTTGCTGCACTTATGAAAATCGGTATTTTTTTCGGAGGCACTTCGCGCGAGCGGGAAATTTCTTTCGCCGGCGGCCGCACCGTGTTTGATAACCTGGACAAGGCGCTGTTTCAGCCGGTCCCCATTTTTGTCGACAGCCTCGGGCAGTTTATTCTGCTCGACTGGCAGTTTATCTATAAAGGCACCATTCGCGACTTCTACCCGCCCGTGAGCTCGCAGCCGCCTTCGCTGCACCATTTGCAGGTGTACATCGAAAGCTTGGGCAAGCTGACCCACGACGAGCGGTTCGAAGCCATTGCCAAGGTGGGGCGCGAGGTACAAGTGCAGGAGCTGCCTTTGCTCATGGACTTCGCGTTTCTGGCCCTGCACGGCCCCGGCGGCGAGGACGGCGCCATTCAGGGCATGTTGGAGTGGCTGGGCATCCCGTACTCGGGTTCCGGCATCCTGCCTTCGGCGTTTGGTATTGATAAAATCGCGCAGAAAAACCTGCTCAAGGCCCTGGGCCGGCCCACGCCCGATTTCCGCGTCATCACGGCCGAAGAGTGGGACCGCACCGACCACGCCGCCACGCTGGCTTATCTGGTGAAAGAGCTGGGCCTACCGCTGGTGCTGAAAGCGCCCCGCCAGGGCTCCAGCATCGGCGTTAGCATCCTGAAGACCGACAACCTCGCCAAGTTTGAAGCCGCCATCGAGCGCAGCCTGTTCCGCAAAACCCTCACCCGCGCCGACTGGCAGCGCCTGGGTGAGCAGGACAAGCTGGCCTGGGTGCAGCACCTGACTGACATCCGCGAAGGCATTGGCCTGCCGGTTGTAGTTGATAGTTATCCGTTGTCAGTTGTTAGCAGTGGCTCTAGCCTGCCAACCGACAACCAACAACTAACAACCATCTACCACCCCGAAACCCTGCTCTTCGCCCTCAGCGAGCGGCTGGAAACCGCCGAGCAAGTGCGCCTGACCAATGTGGACGGCGAAACGCAGGTGCTGGTGGAAAGCTTTGTGGCTGGCCGGGAGTTCAGCTGCATTGTGGTGGAAGACCCCAACGGCCTGCCGCTGGCCCTGCCTCCCACCGAGATTGTGAAGGGCGAGGAGATGTTCGACTACCGCTCGAAGTACCTGCCCGGCCTGGCCCGCAAAGTCACGCCCATCGACTTGCCGGAGGAGAAAATTCAGGAAATCCGCGAAGCCTGCGAGGAGATGTTCCGCACGTTCGGCTTCCAGGTGTATGCGCGTCTGGATGGTTTTGTGGGCCACGATGGCAAGCTGTTTTTGAACGACCCGAACACGACTTCGGGCATGCTGCCGGCCTCGTTCTTCTTCCACCAAGCGGCCGAAATCGGGCTCAATCCGAGCCAGTTCCTTACGTACCTGATTCGCACCTCGCTGGCAGCCCGCCGACGCGCCGGCCTGCGCCCGGTGAAACTGGGGACGTTGTTGCAGCAGCTCGATACGGCTGTGGCCAGCCGCCAGCACGAAACCACCGAACGCATTCGCGTGGCCGTGATTATGGGAGGCTACTCATCGGAGCGCCACATTTCGGTGGAAAGCGGGCGCAACATCTTCGAGAAGCTGAGCTCGTCGGCCAAGTACGCGCCGGTGCCGGTGTTCCTCACGGGCTCGGCGCAGGAGCACCGGCTCTACGTGCTGCCTGTGAACGTGATGCTGAAGGACAACGCCGACGACATCCGCGAGAAGATTGAGCACGCCGAAGCTGGCGAGGCGCCGCACCCCATCCTGGCCCGTATTCGGCAGGAATCCAGCGCCATTACCAGCACCTACGCGGGGCAGGCGCTGGCCCAGCCGCGCCGCATCTCGTTCGAAGACTTAGCGGGCCTGGCCGATGAGGTGTTCATCGCCCTGCACGGCCGGCCCGGCGAGGACGGCGCGCTACAGGTTGAGCTGGAAAAGCTTGGCCTACCCTACAACGGCTCGGGCGTGGCCAGCAGCAGCGTCACCATCAATAAGTTCGAAACCAACAAGCGCCTGCGCGATACCGGCCTACTGGTAGCCGAGCACCGCATGGCTGCTAAGCTGGAGTGGCAGGCTGATGCCGAAGTCTTCTACCGCTCGCTCGAAACGCAGTTCCCCTACCCTTTCATCGCCAAGCCCGCCGACGACGGCTGCTCTTCGGCAGTGAAGAAAATCAAGAACCGTGCGGAGCTGGAAGCTTTCACCCAGCTGATTTTCCGGACGGAAGAAGAGCTGATGCCCAAGCCAGCCGAGGTGCTGAACCTGGGCTTTAAAGAGGAGTTTCCGCGCAAGGATGCCTTCCTGGTGGAGACGCTCATCAGCCGCGACGGAGCCGCGCATTTCCTTGAAATCACGGGCGGCCTGCTGACTTCCTACGACGAAGACGGGCAGCTTGACATTGAAGTGTTTGAGGCCAGCGAGGCCTTGGCCACCGGCGAGGTGCTGAGCCTGGAGGAGAAATTCTTGGCCGGCGAAGGGCAGAACATCACGCCCGCCCGCTACGACGTGGATGCTGTGGAGCGCCAGCGCATTTCGAACGAAGTGAAAGCTGTGCTGCGCCGCGTGGCCGAAGTCCTCGACATTCAGGGCTACGCCCGCATCGACGCCTTCGTGCGCGTGCGCCAGGAAGGCGAAGTGGAGGTGCTCATCATCGAGGTAAACTCGCTGCCGGGCATGACGCCGGCCACCTGTATCTTCCACCAGACGGCGCTGGCCGGCTACACGCCTTATGAGTTCATCGACCGGATTCTGGAGTTCGGCAAGGCGCGGGCGGAAAAGACTATACCTGCCAGCTAGAACATCACAAACGAACGTCATGCAGAGCGCAGCGAAGCATCTTGCCCGTAGTCACTGATTCAACTGTTTGCATGGCAATGAGTAGTGGTGGCACGCAAGATGCTTCGCTACGCTCTGCATGACGTTCGATTATGACGTTCTTTGGACTCCCAACTTCAATACCCACGTTACCCATTCAATGGCTTTCCTTACCTCCAATACCCCGCTCGACGTTGTGAAGCACCTGGTGCTCATCGCCGTGGCGGGCCTGCTGCTCGTGCTGGGCTTTTTCTACGTGTATTTGCCCATGAGCACTCACCACGGCGAAACCATTACGGTGCCCAAGGTGACGGGCATGAACGTAGCCGACCTGGAGAAATACCTCGATGAGCGCAACCTGAACTACTTCGTCGACGACTCGAGCTACAGCCCCAACATCCCTCCCTTCACGGTGCTGGTGCAGGACCCCGCCCCGGGCGAAAAGGTGAAGGAAGGCCGCAAAATTTACCTGCAGGTGAGCATGAAGAACCCGCCGGTGATTAAAATGCCCAAGCTCACCGACGGCTCTTCGAAAAACGCCATGCTCATTCTCAAAAGCTACGACCTGGTGGTGGGCCAGCTGCAAATGGTGCCCGACCTGGCCTCGGGCGCGGTGCTGAAGCAGTTGGTGAACGGCAAGGAAATCGCGCCCGGCGCGCCCATCGCCAAAGGCACGAAAGTGGACCTCGTGGTGGGCGACGGCCAGGGCAATCAGACGTTTGCCGTGCCCCGACTCATCGACATGCCCGAGGATGAAGCCATTACGCTGCTCGTGGGCCAGGGCCTGCAAAAGGGAGAAGTATTTGAGCAGCCTGCCGAGCAGGGTCAAACGCCCGGCACCGTAGTGCGCCAGCGTCCCGCCGCCGGCCCCGATGCCACCATCCGCATGGGCCAGCTGGTGGATATCTGGATTGCCAGGTAATTCGGCGCCGTTACCCAAAGCCGTAGTACGCAGCCTTTGCTGCGTTTCGTCGCACCTCCTCTACACACGCAGCAAAGGCTGCGTACTACGCCGCAAGTGGCGCGTGGCACAGGCCGCGCGCCACTTGCACTTTTTACCCTGCCCCCGTCGTTAGCTCCCAAACCTTCGCCCTTATGCTGACACCTTTCCGCTTGCTGCGCAGCCGGCTGCCCCGTTTGCTGCTGCTGTGCTCGCCACTGCTATGCCTGTTGCAACTCGCGGCTGCTCCCGCACTGGGGCAGGTGGTGCCCTCGGGCCCGCTCCAGGCCGACCCGGGCCGGGCTGGCTACGTGCCCAGCGCCACGCTCAAGGCCCAGTACCGCACCGCTGCTCTGAACCTGCCGTTTTTTGACGATTTCACCACGCCGCGCGAGGGAAACCCCGACCCGCGGAATTGGCTGCCCAGCGGTGGCGCATTCGTAAGCAACCGGCTGGCTCCGCTGCCGCCCACGCGCGGCGCGGCTACCCTCGACGGCCTGCGGACCAACGGCCAAAGCTACAGCGGCCTGATTACGAGCCCCAATGGCGTCCTCGACTCGCTCACGTCGCAGCCTGTCAACCTGGCTAACCTGGGCCTCAACGACCAGGTGTACCTCAGCTTTGCCTGGCAGGCGGGCAGCGTGGCGAGCGTGCCCGGTTCGGGGACGCCCAGCAACCCGGTGCGCCTCGAGCTGTTTGTGAAAACCAACACCGGCGCTTGGGAGAGCAAATGGTTTTATAACGCCGTGCGCCAGCGCACCGGCTTCCGCCAGCAGGTAATCGACCTGAACCAGGCCAAGTACCTGCACGGCAACTTCCAGTTTATGTTCGTGGCCAGCGGCAACGCCTCCGACAACAGCGACAACTTCAGCGTGGACTACGTGCTGCTGGACCGCGGACGCACCCGGGGCCTCACGGATACTACCTACACCGATGTGGCCACCGGTGCGGGCCTGGCCGGCGGCCTGCCCACGGGCGGGCTGCGCAGCCCGCTGCGGCGCTTCACGTCTATGCCGGTGTGGCAGTACAACGCCGCCAGCCCCCCCACCAGCGAGCTGAACCCACGCCTGGGCGTGAACGTGAGCAACCTGAGTGGTACGGCATCGCCCCTCTCCGTCGATGTGCTGGGCACCGTGCGCGACCTGACCACGGGCACTAACCTCGGCCCCTGGCTGCAAACCTCGACGCTGGTAGCCGGCAACTCGCGCCAGTCGCCCATTACCGGCTCGGCGGCCACCCAGCCGCTGCCCGTGTCGGCCACGCCCAAGCGCTTCCGTTATACGCTGGCCCTGAACTCGCGCGAAACCATTCCGCGGACGTTGGCCAACGACACCATATTCCGCGATGTGGAGCTGAACAACTACTACGCCTACGACGATGGTACGGCCGAGAACATCACCAACCTGCTGCCCTACCCCAACGGCCCGCAGTCGGCCTTTGCCTACCGCTTCGATTTGAACCAGCCCGATTTTGTGCGCGGCCTGCGCCTGGTACCGGTATTCACGGCTTCGGATGCTGCCAGCCGTCAGGTTACCATCAGCGTGTGGGGCGATAAAAACGGACTGCCCGACGAAAACAAAGTCCTGGCCTCGAAGACGTACACGATGCCGGCCGCCTACCCCGCTGGCTGGCAGTATTTTCAGTTTGATTTCGACCAGCCAGTGCCGGTGTCGGGCAGCTTTTATGTGGGCTTCTCGCAGCCCAGTACCGGCCGCACCCTGCACTACGGGCTCGATTTGAACAGCACCTTTCCGGCCCGCCACTTCTTCCGCCGCGACAACGCCAGCGTGTGGGACACGGCTAATTTTCAACCATCCGGCGCGGTCCAGCGCGGTGCTCTGATGATGCGCCCCGTGATGACGAACAACGTGGCTACGGCCACCACTTCGGCAGCCGAAGCCGCTGCTTTCGCCATCTACCCCAATCCTGCGCACGGCCCCGTGCGGGTTGCCGGCCCCGCCTTTGCCCGTGCTGCCGTGCTCGATGCCGTGGGCCGCGTGGTCTGGCTGCAGCCTGCCGCCGAAGCTGGCCAGCCCCTGCTGGCGCTGCCCACACTGCCGCCGGGCGTGTACCTCGTGCGCTTCACCCTGGCCGATGGCCGCACCGTATCCCAACGGCTGCTGCTGGAGTGAACCAACGCGCCACAACCCATTTACTAAACGCAAAAAGGCCCGCCGGAAAATCCGGCAGGCCTTTTTCTTATCTATTTAAACTTCGGGTGAAGCTTAGTTGGCCGGCATCAAAATGGTGTCAACCACGTGGGTGATGCCGTTGCTCGATACCACGTTGGGGATGGTAACGGTGCTCATGCCGCCTTTGGCGTCCTTCAGCATTACGCTGTTGCCTTTCTTCATCACGGTCAGCGTTTCGCCTTGCACGGTGGTCAGCACCTGACCATCTTTGAGGTCCGCGGCCATCAGGCGGCCGGGCACTACGTGGTAGGTAAGGATTTTGGTGAGCGTGGGCTTCATTTCGGGCGTTACCAGCGAGTTCACGGTACCAGCGGGGAGCTTATCGAAAGCAGCGTTGGTGGGCGCGAATACGGTGAAGGGACCAGCGCTTTTCAGCGTTTCTACCAAGCCAGCTGCCTTTACGGCCGCTACCAGGGTGGTGTGGTCCGAACTGCCCACGGCGTTGTCTACGATGTCTTTGTCGGCGGTCATCATGGCGCCGCCTACCATCACGCCTTTGCCCGTACCGGCCATGCCGTTCATGTCGCCTTTGCGGGGCTGGGTTTTGGCCTTCATTTTATCGCCGGTGTCCGACTTGCCTTTCACTTTCATTTTGCCGTCGTCCGCCATTTTGGTTTTGGTGGTCATGCCGTCGGCTTTCGTTTTGGTCTTCTCGGAATCGTTTTTGGTTTTCGTATCCTGCGCAAACGAGGTGGCCGAGCAGGCTACGGTCAGGGCGAGGGCGGTGAAGATTGTTTTCGTATTCATCAGATTAAGAATGGGGTGAGTGAGTCTGTATGGTCGAGCTATACGGTTAAACAGCACCATTTGGTTTATTGTTTACTCAACACTCTCACTATTATGACACTAATACACTTCGCATTGCCTCAGCGTCGCGGCTTCGACATCGAGAACGGTGCATCGGCCGGAGCCGTCCCCCGTACGGTATTCGGCGCAGGCACCATCTCGAAATCCAGCGCCGCACCCTGCACCAGTGCCGAGTGGCTAAGCCAATTATGGTCGTAAGCCTGGCCGTTGAGGCGCAACGCGCCCACGTAGCGGTTGGCAGCCGAGTTTTGCAGCGCATTCAGCACCACTGCCTTGCCGTTGGGCAGGTTTAGGGTGACTTTGGGAAAGAGCGGCGCACCCAGTACGTACTGGTCGCTGGCCGGGCACACGGGGTAAAAGCCCAGCGCCGAAAATACGTACCAGGCCGAGGTCTGGCCATTGTCCTCGTCGCCGCAGTAACCGTCGGGAGTGGGCTTGTAGAGGCGGTTCAGCACCTCGCGTACCCAGTATTGCGTTTTCCAGGGCTGGCCAGCGTAGGCATACAGGTAGGGCATGTGCTGCACCGGCTGGTTGCCGTGGGCGTACTGGCCCATGTCGGCAATCTGCATCTCCTTGATTTCGTGGATGACCTCGCCGTAGTACGAGTCATCGAAGGTGGGCGGCAGCCGAAAAACCGTGTCCAATGTGGCCAAGAAGGGCTTTTTGCCGCCCATCAGATTCATCAAGCCCTGCACGTCGTGAAACACCGACCAGGTGTAGTGCCAGCTGTTGCCCTCCGTAAAAGCATCGCCCCATTTGAAGGGATTGAAAGGCGTTTGGAACGTGCCGTTCTGATTGCGCCCGCGCATCAGCCCCACTTTGGGGTCGAAGAGGTTGCGGTAATTCTGGCTGCGCTTTTCGTACAGCGCTACTTCTTTGGCTGGCCGGCCCAGCGCCCGGCCCAGCTGCGCAATGGCAAAGTCATCGTAGGCGTATTCGAGCGTGCGGGCTGCGTTTTCGTTGATTTTGACATCATAGGGCACGTAGCCTAGCTTGTTGTAGTAGTCGACGCCGGCGCGGCCCACGGCCGTGAGCGGGCCGGCATTGTTGGCGCCATGGGTCAGGGCTTCGTACAGCGTTTGCATGTCGGCCCCGCGCACGCCTTTCAGGTAGGCATCGGCCACTACCGAGGCCGAGTTGTTGCCCACCATCACGTTGCGCAGGCCGGGACTGCCCCATTCGGGCAGCCAGCCGCTTTCGCGGTAAGCATTGGCCAGGCCCTGCTGAATCTCGGCGTTCACATCGGGGTACACTAGGTTCAGGAAGGGGAACAGCGCCCGAAAGGTGTCCCAGAAACCCGTGTCGGTGTACATAAAACCGGGTTTCACCTCGCCGTTGTACGGGCTGTAGTGCACCGGCTGCCCGGCCGCATCCACCTCATAAAACTTGCGTGGGAACAGCAGCGAGCGGTACAGGCACGAGTAGAACGTGCGCATCTGCGCATCGGAGCCACCCTCGGCCTGCACCCGGCCCAGCGCCGCATTCCAGGCTGCGCGGCCCTTCTGCTTCACGGTTTCGAAGTCATCATCCCCTATTTCGCGCAGGTTCAGCTCGGCCTGCTCGGCGCTGATGAACGACGAAGCCACGCGGCACTGCACCTGCTCGCCTTTTTGGGTTTTGAAGCCCACCACCGCGCCTACATGGGCGGCCGTGGCTTCCAGCGCGACGGCATCCAGCACCTTGTCTTTGAAGACATGGGTGTTGGCAAAAGGCCGGTCAAACTGCACTACGAAGTAGTTGCGGAAGTTGGCCGGCACGCCGCCCCGGTTTTTGGTGGTGTAGCCGATAATCTTGTTTTCGGCAGGCAGCAGCTTAATAAACGAACCTTTGTCGAGAGCATCGAGCACCACATAGGCGCTGTCGGTGCGCGGGAAGGTGAAGCGGAAGCGCGCCGCCCGCTCGGTGGGGACCAACTCGGTGGTCACGTCGTGGTCGGCCAAATACACGCGGTAGTAGTAGGGCGTGGCGGTTTCGGCCTTGTGCGAAAACCAGCTGGCGCGGTCGTCCTCTTCAAACCGCAGCTTGCCGGTGAGGGGCATGAGCACGAACTGCCCGTAGTCGTTCATCCAGGGCGAGGGCTGGTGCGTTTGCTTGAAGCCCCGGATTTTGTCGGCTCCGTAGCTGTACTGCCAGCCGTCACCCATTTTGCCGGTTTGCGGCGTCCAGGAGTTCATGCCCCAGGGCCGGGAAATATCCGGGTACGTGTTGCCATTCGAGAGGCTGGGCTTGGAATCAGTCCCTATCAACGGGTTTACCCAGTCGACCAACTCCGTTGTCTGGGCCCGCACCGTGCCGGCAGCCAGCAGCAACCCACCAGCCAGTAACGTCATGATACATTTTACCATCATGGCGGTAAAAGTACTCGGCTAGTTCGCTCGGCTCTCGGCCCGGCTGCCGGATTTACCGACGCATGTGCCCCAGTAAACAAAAACCCCCTCTACAAGCCGTAAAGGGGGTTTTCAGTGGCCGCGTTAGGAATCGAACCTAAATCAAGAGCTTCGGAAACTCTCATACTATCCGTTGTACGACGCGGCCAGGTCTGGATAGGACTGCAAAAGTAGCCGCAAAAGCCAGGGGGACCAAATTACCGGGCCACTTTTCTGCCCTCCGCGCTAAGCTCGGCCATAACCTTCGCCCCGCAAAGCAGGTTTAGCCGGCCAGTACTCTGCATTCTTTCACCTCCATTTCCACCTCCTTCATGAAAAAGAACCTGTATACCGCCGATGCGTCGGCCGTTGGTGGCCGCAGCGGCCACGTGCGCTCCGCCACCGGCATCATCGACCTCGACATGTCGGTACCCGAAGGCTTGGGCGGTAAGAAAAACGCCACCAACCCCGAAGAGTTGTTTGCCGCCGGCTATGCCTCGTGCTTCCAGCAGGCCCTGCTCGTTATCGCCCAGAAAGGCGGTGACCGGCTCGACCCCGAAACCACGGTGCAGTGCTCCGTCACGTTGTTTCAGGAAGGCGAAGCCTACGGCCTGAGTGCCGTACTTGATGTTGACCTCAAGTCCTTTGACCAAGCCAAAACCCTCGACATGGTGCGCCAGGCCCACCAGATTTGCCCTTATTCGGTGGGCACCCGCGGCAACATGGAAGTCGAGCTGCGTGTGAAAGGCGAAGCCGTGCCCGCGCTGGCCGACAGCAAATAGCCGCCCCGCTCTGGCATAAAAAAGGCCCGTCTGGTTCACCAGACGGGCCTTTCTAGCTTTTAACCGACCTTAGGCAGTCGCCAGCACTTCTTTCACGCGGGCAGCGGCATCTTTCAGCAACGTGGCCGAAAACACTTTCAGGCCGCTTTCGTCGATGATGCGGGCGCCTTCTTCAGCGTTGGTGCCTTGTAGGCGCACGATGATGGGCACGCGGATGTCCCCAATTTTTTTGTAAGCTTCCACCACACCGTTCGCCACCCGGTCGCACCGCACGATGCCGCCGAAGATGTTAATCAGGATGGCTTTCACGTTCGGGTCCTTCAGGATGATGCGGAAACCAGCTTCTACGGTCTGGGCGTTGGCTCCACCCCCTACGTCGAGGAAGTTGGCCGGCTCGCCGCCGCTCAGCTTGATGATGTCCATGGTGGCCATGGCCAGCCCCGCGCCATTCACCATGCAGCCCACGTTGCCGTCGAGCTTCACGTAGTTCAGGTTGTTCTGGCTCGCTTCTACTTCCAAAGGGTCTTCCTCGTTGAAGTCGCGCAGGGCCACGAAATCCTTGTGGCGGTACAGGGCATTTTCGTCCAGCGTCACCTTGGCGTCCACGGCCAGGATTTTGTTGTCCGACGTTTTCAGCACGGGGTTGATTTCGAACATCGCCGAATCGGTTTCGTCGTAGGCCTTGTAGAGGGCCGTCACAAACTTCACCATCTCCTTTTGCGCCTCGCCTTCCAACCCCAGGTTGAAGGCAATTTTGCGGGCCTGGAAGCCCTGCAGGCCCACGGCGGGGTCCACGTGCTCGCGGTGAATTTTCTCGGGGTGCGCCTCGGCTACTTCCTCGATATCCATACCACCCTCGGTGGTGTAGATGATGACGTTTTTACCCAACGCGCGGTCCAGCAGCACGCTCATGTAGTACTCCTTCGGCTCCGAAGCGCCGGGGTAGTACACGTCCTGTGCCACCAGAATTTTGTTCACCAGTCGGCCTTCGGCAGTGGTTTGCTTGGTGACGAGCTGCATGCCGAGGATGTTGCCGGCAATTTCCTTCACCTGCTCCAGGTTTTTGGCGAGCTTCACGCCACCCCCTTTGCCACGGCCACCGGCGTGAATCTGCGCCTTGATGACGTACCAGCTGGTACCGGTTTCGGCGGTCAGTTTTTCGGCGGCGGCCACGGCCTCCTCAGGGGTATCGGCGGTAATGCCTTCCTGCACGCGGACGCCGTATTTTTTCAGGATTTCTTTGCCCTGATATTCGTGAATGTTCATAAAAACGTGTAAGGGGTGGTTTTTAGCTACGCTACCTCGCGGTTTGGTGGCACGAAAGTACGGCAGCGCGCCGGGTTTACTAGCACGCCGCGTTAACTGCGGGCTACTGCCCGTACCAGCGCGCCAGCACGGCCTCGGCGGGTTTGTGTTGGGGCGTGAAATCGGCGTGGCGGCGGGCTGGGCCGTCGGCCTGCAGGCTCGGGTACCACTTCCAGATAAACATGCCTTTGAGCCACGGCTGGCCCCAGCAGGCCCGGAAAAGCGCTTCGTAGCAGCGGGCCTGGGTGGCCTCGTCGGCGGGCGCGACGGCCGCCATGCGCTCGGGCCACTCCCAGGGCTTAGCGGCCGCGTCGGGGGTTGTTTTATAGCCCACTTCGGTGAAGACCACCGGCTTTCTGATTTTCTTCTGCCACCGGGCCAGTTTCTGCAAATGGGGCTGCCAGCCGCGTAGCAGCGAATCGAGAGGCGGGCTGGGCTGGGTGCTGAGCGGAAAATAGGCCTGAATACCCACGTAGTCGAGCGCGTCCCAGAACTTAATCTGCTCGTACTCGCCGCTCCAGTTGGCGGCGTAGGTCAACGGGCCGTGGTATACCCGCCGAATTTGCTTGATAAGGCTGCGCCAGGCCTTTTCGTGGGCCGGCTCGGTGGCGTGCTGCAGCTCGGTGCCAATACACAATCCTGCGAAATGCTCGGCCTCGGCCAGCGCGGCGTAGTGCAGAATAAACGGGGCATAGTTAGCGAACCACGTATCCCAGTCGGCCGCGCTGCTCATGTTGATATCGCCGGGCCAGGAGCTGCGGCCGCGCACCCACAAGTGCGGCTTTAGCAGTGTGCGGATGCCCTTGGACTTCGCGAGCCGGGCGGTATAGGTCAGGCCGGCGTCGCTTTCGCCCCACAACCCAAAACGCCCGCTGGGCCGCCCATAGCTGGTGCGAATAGCTGGTTCGGTAGCACTGGCCTGCCAGCCAAAGGGCATTTGGGCCATCCAGGTAACGTGGTTCTTCGTTAGAGGAGCCAGCATTTCGACCTTAATGGAGTCGCCACCCACCCAGCTCACGCCGCATTGGCGGGTGCTGTCGGCGGCTACAGCTCCCGGACTTCGCCGAGCCAGGGCCGCGCCGAATGGCGAAGGCGCCTTGGCCAGGGCCAGGGCTTCGCGGGCTGCATCGGCGGGGGCATCGGCGTGGCGGGTCCGAAACCAGAAAAAAAGCAGCAAGGGCAGCACAGCCGCCAGCGCCCAGGGCCACCAGCGCTGCACCGGAAGGGAGGGAGGCGTCATATTAAAAGAAAATTCTGTAGCGGGCATGGTGCAAAGTACGCGCCGGCCGAAATTGCGTATAGTGAGCGGCTGCGTACGGTTCGGGTTTGTGCGTAGCTTTGCTACTACCGCATTTCTCACGATTATCGCTGCCCGCCGTTGCTGCAAGCTATCAACATTCATAAGAGCTACAATTCCCTGAACGTGCTCAAGGGTATCGATTTGACGATTGAGAAATCGGAAATCGTCAGCATTGTCGGCTCCTCAGGGGCGGGCAAAAGCACCCTGCTGCACATTCTGGGCACGCTCGATTCGCCCGATTCGGGCGACATCCTGTTCGACGGCGAATCGGTGAGCTCGCTGGGGCGCAACGATTTGGCCCGGTTCCGCAACCGGCACATCGGATTCATTTTCCAGTTTCACAACCTGTTGCCCGAGTTCACGGCCCTCGAAAACGTGTGCCTGCCGGCCTACCTGGCCGGCCGCACCGAACGCGAAGTGCGCGTACGGGCCCGCGAGCTGCTGGCCATGATGAACATGGAGCACCGCGCCGAGCACAAGCCCAGCGAAATGAGCGGCGGCGAGCAGCAGCGCGTGTCGGTGGCCCGCTCGCTCATCAACTCGCCCGAAATCATCTTCGCCGACGAGCCCAGCGGCAACCTCGACACCAAAAACGCTCAGGAGCTGCACCAGATTTTCTTCCTGCTACGCAAAGAGCTGGGGCAGACTTTCGTCATCGTGACGCACAACGACCAGCTGGCCGAAATGGCCGACCGCAAGATTGTGATGCGCGACGGCCACATTCTGGAAGGCGGATAAGCTTTTCGTAGCAGCAAGTAAAAAAACGTCGTGCCGAGCGCAGCCGAGGCATCCTGCGGGCAGCAGTAATCAATCAGAATCGATTTCACGATTGAATTACCATCCCACGCGAGATGCCTTGGCTACGCTCGGCACGACGTTTTAATTTAACGCTGTTTGTTAGCGCCTTGCTTATGGAGCGGCCGGTGCCGCTGGCCGCAAAAGGGCTGTGGAGGTTGGGCTAAGGCCGGGCCAGCCCCCTCGTAGTGGCCCGGCGGAAGCTGTCTGAACAGGAGAGAAAAAGCTGCGGCAGCTGGTAGAGACGACCGTAGCAGTTGGCACCAATTGCCAGGGCCGCTTACCGGCTCGCCAGTGAAGCAGCAAGATGGCAGAACGGGGTGGGACGGTTTGGCCGGCTGCTACGAGCGGTTGTGTAGGGTACTCAGCGCGCGGTGGCAAAAGGTAGTTTCTGCAACCAAAAAATGTGGCGTAGGGTTGAGTTGCTACCGGAATCAGGTTGTTGAGAAGAATAATCCCGTGCTGAAATTTACAATTCCAGCCCCGCTGGCTGGCGCTTTGCCTCGCACCTAATAAGATTAGTGAAGCATATTCTAAAGCATCCCCACAACACGCTGATTAACAGACTAAAAATTTACCAATATTTTTGGCAATTCTGGCACGTTTCTTTCTACCTTTAGGTTATACACACGAACATCAGTTGGACACATTAAAAACAACAATCGCCATGAACGAGGCCACTAAAACCACCAAGGAAGTAACCAAGAAGGCTAAAGTCGAGAGTTTCGACATTTCCCGCTCCGACGAAACGCTGGATTTGGCGAAGGACCTCGCCAAGTTCATTAAAGACAACAAACTTAGCACGACCGTACAGGGCAAAGAGTTTGTGAACGTGGAAGGCTGGCAGTACGCCGGCTCGCGGCTGGGCATCGTGCCCATCGTGGAGCACGTCATCAACGTAGGCAGCCCCGAAGAACTGAAATACCAGGCCAAGGTGACGCTGTTCGACATCCGTCATGGCGTGACGGTGGGTGCAGGCTTTGCCGTGTGCTCGAACAAGGAGAGCGGCAAGAAATTCTACCAGGAGTTTGCCATCATGAGCATGGCGCAGACCCGTGCCGTTGGCAAAGCCTACCGCAACATCCTGGCCTGGATTATCCGCGCCGCTGGTTACGAGCCCACGCCGGCTGAGGAAATGGACTACGACACCAACAAGTCTGCTCCCATTGCACAAGTGCCCGCTGTAGCCGCTGTGGCTCAGCCCGTGCCTGCCATGCAGGTGGTACCCGCCGAGGTTCCTGCTGTAGCCGCCGAAACGCCCGCCGCGCCGGTGCAGTACGCTACGGCTTCGCAGAAGGAGGAAATCATCCGTCTGCTGAACCACCCGGTCATTACCCGTCCGGAAAAGACCAAGATGTTGCTCAACATCAACCGTCTTGATGAGGAGCGTGCCATTCAGGCCATCGCCAAGCTGCGCAAAGCCATCGACGACCGTGAGAACGGTGAAAAAGCAGCTGCTTAACTATTTGTTCTTCTTACTTCTGCCAGCCCGGCGCCGCAAGGTGCCGGGCTTTTTTATTGGCTCAATCGTGCCGCTTCAATCTGGCTTTGTTTAGATAAAACGGCTTCTGCACCTGCTTCTCGTGGCAATGAGCGCAGTACTGCCTGAAGGGTAAAAAGAGCCACGACCACGACCTACGCAAGAGGGCGAGAAATTGCAATTGATATATATCTTGGCCCGCTCTTAGGTCTCCTGCATGCGTGTAAATCTTCGTTTGTTAATTCTCGGGCTCTGGTTGTTCTGCTCGGCTCCGCCCGCTGGTTTTGCCCAAGCTCCCGCGCTTATTGACCGGGAAATTCTATTTGGCGACCCTGAAATCTCCGGTGCGCAGCTCTCGCCCGATGGCAAGTACCTCTCCTTCTTCAAGCCCTTTAATGGCACGCGCAACATCTGGGTAAAGGGCCTGACCGAGCCATTTGACAAGGCCCGCCCTATGACCAACGACCAGGCCCGCCCCATTGGCACCTACTTCTGGAGCCGGGACGGCAAACTCCTGCTCTACAGCCAGGACAAAGGGGGAGACGAGAACTTTAACATTTATGCCGTTAATCCGGCCGAGCCCCTCGCGGCTGGGCAACTCGTACCAACTGCCCGCGACTTAACCGGGCTGGCCGGTGTGCGGGTCCAGATTATTCATGCGCCCCTCTCCGACCCCAATGCCCTATACATTGGCCTCAACGACCGCGACAAAGCCTGGCACGACCTCTACAAGCTGAACCTGGCCACTGGGGAGAAAACGCTGGTGCGTCGCAACACCGACCGCCTAGAAGACTGGACCTTTGATTGGACGGACCGGCTGCGGCTGGCCGCGCGCCAGAACCCCGACGGCAGCACCGAATGGCTGCGGCTGGATGGCGACAAGCCTGTGCCGTGCTACAAAACCGCCATTACCGAAAAAAGCCGGGTGGCGGGCTTTACCCAGGATAATCGTCGGGTGTACCTTCTCACCAACAAGGGCGCGGCGCGCGACCTGACCGAAATTGTGCTGTTGGACCCCGCCACGGGCCAGGAGTCGGCCTACCAGCGCGACCCGCTGCACCGAGTCGACGTCGACAACCTGCGCCTTTCGGCCCGCACCCATGAGCCGCTGTTCATCACGTTTGAAGACGACCGGATGCGCCGCGTGTGGAAGAATCCGGCGTTTGAAGCATCCTTCCGAACTGCCAGCGCCCAACTCGACGGGCTCGACTGGACGCCCATTTCCAACACCGCCGATGAGCGGCTGTGGCTGCTGTCGGCCAACGCGGCCACCCAACCCAACGTCTATTTCCTTTTCGACCGCGAGAGCCAGCAATGCACCAAGCTTTTTGAACAGTGGCCCGCACTTCAGCCCGCCATGCTCGCCGACATGCACAGCGTGCGCTACCCTTCGTCGGACGGGCTGGAAATTCAGGCGTATTTGACTTTGCCTGCCGGCGTGAACGCGAAAAACCTGCCCGTCATCATCCTGCCGCACGGCGGCCCCTGGGACCGGGATACCTACGGCTTTAACAATGTGCACCAATTCTGGGCCAATCGCGGCTATGCGGTGCTTTCGCCTAATTTCCGCGCCAGCACCGGCTTCGGTAAGCGGTTTGTGACGGCTGGCAACAACGAGTGGGGCCAGAAAATGCAGGACGACCTGACCTGGGGCGTGAAGTACCTCGTGGCCCAAGGCATTGCCGACCCCAAGCGGGTGGGCATCCTGGGTGGCTCGTACGGCGGCTATGCCACGCTGGCCGGTGTCGCGTTCACCCCCAACGTATATGCTGCAGCTGTGGCCATTGTCGCTCCCTCCAATCTGCTGACCTTTCTGGCCTCCACGCCGGCTTACTGGGTAGCCGGGCGCATGCTGCGTTTCGCCCGCGTGGGGGACCCCGGCACAGCGGCCGGGCGGGCCCAGCTTGTGCGCCAGTCGCCGCTGAATGCGGTAAATCGCATCACCACGCCGCTGATGGTGGTGCAGGGCGCTAACGACCCGCGCGTGAACAAGGCCGAAGCCGACCAGATTGTGGTGGCCCTGCGCGACCGCCACCACCCCGTGCAGTACCTGCTTGCCCCCGACGAAGGCCACGGCTTTGCCCGCCCCGTGAACAACCTGGCGATGTGGGCCGCTGCCGAGAAGTTCATGGCCCAGCACTTAAAGGGGCGCTTTCAGGAAACCATGACCCCAGCAGTTGCCCAGCGCCTGCAGGAAATCACGGTGGCCCCCGAGTCGGTAGTGCTCACTCCCCGTCCTGAGCCTAAATAGACAGCTTGGTTAGGGTAAGGCCGTAGCCCCGGAGGTAAGCGGCGGAAACACTACCGCTTGCAATGGGTAAACTTGACCGTCACCGCGGGCTGCCCGGTACTGGTGATGCTGCTAACCAGTCCGGTGCAGCCCGGCGCAGCGCAAACCTTCCGTGCCATATTCCTTTTGCCATTACCCTGGCACGGCGATGCCACTACTACCTCCCCGTTTATGCCCGGCTCGGTGTTGCGGCAGTAGGTGCGGTGCTCGCTACCTTTAAGGTTCACCAACCCACTTTACTATGATTTTGGCGCGCTGCACGGCCTGCTTGCTGTGGTTTAGTTTGCCCGCTCTTGGCCAAGTCCTGCCGGCCGCAGCCGACACGGCCGGCTACGTGAAGGGGGGGTATGGCAAGTTTACCGATACCTTTTACCTTGGGGCGTTCACTGCGACTGACAGCACCAAAATCCAGGCTTACTTACCTGCCACCCGCAACGGCTACGAACGCGCCATCGACTACTTCGAAACCCCGCCTGGCCGCCAACCCCATCCCAAGCGCTACAGCCTGAACATTATTCAGGTGCACACCATGCGCGTGCACGGCCGCTACTACGAGAATCTGTTCGTCGACGACGAAAGCATCGACGTGCTGGCCTTGCGGGTGCTTCGCGGACCAGTGGAGCTGTTCACCTACGCCGAGCCCCAGTCTGTGCCTGTTCCCATCCCCGTGCCCGGGGCTGGGATGCTGGTCGGCGGTGCATCCTACATCAATACCCACTGGTACCTGCGGCGCCAAGGCACTGTTTTGAAGGTGCGACGCGGCAAGTTTGCTGAGCAACTGAGCGCCTATTTCGCCGATTGTCCCGCCCTGGCCCAGGCGGTAGCCCGCGGAGACGAGCATTGCCGCTTTCGCGACACGCCACGCTTGGTGGCACAGTACAACCAGTACCTGGAGAGCCTCCGAAAATAACTAACGCATCAGTGCGCACTCGCTGATACTAAGTCGGCCATACCCAGGTCGTGAGGGCACTGCCTGGCCGCTAAGCCGGCAACTACCCCGGCTCGGTTGCCTTCGGGTTGGTTTTGGCTGGCTTTCCATGTGCCTTCCAACCGGGTAATGGTGATTTCAATGCCAACGACTGAGGGTATCAGGTTATCGATAAATGCCGGCGGCGCATCGGCGGTAGGCGATTAAAGAGTCCCTTAAGGAATCCGGCGCAAGCTACTCTTCAGCTTGTTTGCGCGATTTTTTGCTTAGGCTCTTTGCAGGAACGGAATAGCTTTGTAGGTGAGTGAGCTTGATGCTCTTCGACTGAAGACCACCGCGGAATATGTATTACTTTTCTTGGAATTATCGGTTTTTTTGCTCCTCAATGTGGAGGACTGTCCTGCTGGGGCTGGTATTGGGGCATGCCAGTTACGCCCAAACGATGCAGACACCAGTTGTTAATCCTGGACTCGTTTACTGGCAGGAAGGCGGAAAATTGCGGTGGACCGATTTTCAAGCGCCGCATAACCTTACAGCTGACACACGAGCAGGGGCCCATACAGAAACCGTAATAAATGTGATTATCGATGAGGATGAACAACGTCGTCCTACTTTTTCAGTAGCGTGCTATTTCATTAAAATGGGTTCCTGGGTGCGCGATTCTTCCTTGAGCAACAACCAAACCCTGCTTGCCCACGAGCAATTGCATTTTGATATTGCGGAGTTGTTTGCGCGTAAAATCCGCTATAGAATTGCCCAGTGCATGCGCAGCGGCTGTAACGCCTGGGCTCCGGAATTAAGCAAGGAAATTAAGTGCCTTTTACAGGAGCGAGAAGAACTTAATGCTGCCTTCGACCAGGAAGCGTGGGCCGACCCGTCCCTGCCTCCCGTGTACAAATGGCAAGCCGTTGTGCAGCACGAATTGACCCTACTAGCGCCCTATAAGTCCAAGGCTGCAACCGGTGAACTGCACGGATGCACTGGCAACGGCAACGGCAACGGCAACGGCAAGTAACGACGCGGCACCCGGGTTTTCCGCCTCGCCACGTCTTGGGCACCCGGTTTGGCGCGCTGGTGAGGTGAGGCGGTGGTAGTGGAATGGCAACAGCCGGCAACTGCTGTCTGGTTTACTGGCATTTGCCCGTGGGCCAGGAACAGGCAGTCGACTACGGCCGTCAGCGTTGACAGCTCACGCGCGCAGAAGAAATAGGGAGGAATTGAAAATCCGGCAAGGGTAGATGCACGATTTCCACCGCAGTAAATCCAACGCACCGCTTCTTCCAATAAATAGCCCCCACCTTTGCACGGCTATATTCAAATTCTTCCCCAAAGAATTTACTTCGCGTGCCGGTTCGCTTCTGGTGGCCGGCAGACCGCGGGTGAATTCCGTTGCTTAATTAAGCCCTGATGTCTCGTTTCTATCGTTCCGTGTGGGGTTGCCTGTTGCTGTTCATGATGGGGTGTAGTGCCGAGGTCAACGACCCGTTGGAGGCTATTCCCGACCCCAAGACCCTGGGCGAATCCTACGTCAGCGACCCCGACAGCGTGCTGCGGCCCGCCACGGTGCAGCTGCTAAACGCGCAGCTGCGGGCCCTCGACCAGTCAGGCCGGGTCCACATCGACGTGGCCGTGGCCAAAAGCATTGGCGATGCCGTGCCCAAAACGATGGCGACTGCCCTATTCGACCGCTGGAAAATTGGCGAAAAAGCAAAGGACAACGGCTTGCTGCTGCTGCTGGTGCTCGACCAGCGCCGCGTCGAGTTTGAAACCGGCTACGGGCTCGAAGCCGATTTGCCCGACATCATCTGCTTCCGCATTCAGCAGCGGGTGATGCTGCCGCTTCTGAAAGCCAACCGCTACGACGAGGCCGTAACCAGCGGCGTGAGTGCCCTCCGCGCACGCCTGGCCGGTTCCGACAGTGCCGCCAAGCTGGATTCGTTGCTGAATGCTGCTGCCAGCATACAGGCCACCGAAGGCAGTGCCGTTGCGCCGGCCAAGGCAGCCTTGACGGCCCATGACAGATGGATAGGGATGGGGTCTTTCTTCGCGATGAGCTCCTTCATGCTGTTCCTGCTGGCCATCGGGCTCTCGCCCACCGACCATCGTTCGTTTAAATTCCTGTTGCTCGGCTTGTTGCCGGTGTGCCTGGTAGGCACAGGGAACCTGCTGAACCCCAGCATTGCCGACAATACCTCCCTGTATTCCATCATTGCCCTGAGCTACCTGCTTCCCCTGGGGTATCTGCACTGGACGGTGCTGCAGCTCAACCAGCACTACGATGCGCTGCCTGCCACCACGAGCCGGCAGGAGCAGTACGCGTACCTGGACCAGCGCCACAGCTCTCTGGAAACGTTCTTCCGGGCACTCTTTTTTCCGGTGGGCATGCTCTTTTACTGGCTGTGGAACAAGCGCCGGATGCACCAGCTGCGCGCCGCGCCCTACGCCTGCCCTATTTGCTCGGGCGCGATGCACCGCCTCGGCGAGAAGCAGGACGATGCTTTTCTGGAGCCCGGCAAGGTGGCCGAGGAAAAGGCGAAGTCCATTGATTACGACGTTTTCCAGTGCCTGCAGTGCAGCCATACGCTCACCATCGATTTCAAGAACCTGGGCAGCGAGGTGAAGCGCTGCCCGCAATGCAAGTACCAGACCCTGAAAGCCCAGGCGCCAACAGTGGAGCTCGCCCCCACCACCTCGTCGACCGGCTGGGGCTGGGAATATTCCTGTTGCGGGCACTGCCAGCACGAAACCCCAAAGAAGAAGTACATCATTGACAGCAAGTCGACTAGCTCCTCGTCGAGCAGCTCTTCCTCCGGCAGCTCGTCGTCTAGCAGCAGCAGTGGCGGCTCCTCGGGCGGCGGCGGCTCGGGCAGCAGCTGGTAGCAAAAGCAACGTAGCGGGTCAGGCTGCGTGGCCCGGCTTACGGGTAGGAATTGAAGCAAACCCAGCGGAAGCGCTATTCGCCTTGACTCTGCGGTCGTTAACGGGCGAAGTACGCGCGCACGTCGGCCACCAGGGGCCCGACGGCGAGCACGGCGTTGCGCAGGCGGGTTTCGGTGCAGTTCAGGGTTTGGCACCAGTAGTTCACCTCCACGGTGGATGACAAGCGGATGCGGGTTGGGTCGGCGGGCAAGGAGAGGGGCATGGGCACAAAGATAGCCACCCGGGCCCGCGGCGGCCCCGGGCGCCCCATGTCACCCTAAGAAATCGCCGCTTCGCTGCACTTCTCTCTATCTTGCCCAGCCGAATTAACACCCAGGGCCCAGGGTCGTTTTGCCCTATTCGATTATTTCAGCCAATGACCTTTTGTTCGCCCCGCACGGCCTTTTTCCTGAATCTGGTTCTGCTGCTGAACCTCGGCGTGACGTATTGGTTGCTCGACCAGCCACACACCGGGCCGTTTCTGGACGGGCTGGGTTATTTCGTTTACGGGTTTGTGTCCCTGTGCGTCAGTGCGCTGATTAACCTGAGCTTATGGCTGCACTCCTACCGGCAAGATGCGCCACAAGCGGCCCGGATTTATGGCATAGCCGCATTGCTTTATGTTATCGCTACGGCTGTGTGCTTTCTGATTGTGCAGAACGCATAAGGAAGGGTCAAGTCGCCATGGGCGGGGGCATGATGCGCCGGGCTTGGAACGCCACCCGCAACATGGCCGACAACGAAGTAAAGGTTTGGATTGCCAGTCTTGACAAGGCCATGCAAGCCAAAACCAAAGCGGGCAACGACTTCTAGCCTGCTTGTGAGAAAACACCCGCTTTGGAACCGGCTCGCTGCTGCGTTTTCTGTTGTCCTGACGGTTCGTGTTTTTCTTTTTGGGCAATCCTAGCCTTCGCTTGTATTCCCCTTTTTCGATTCGAATCCTTTGCGCAGAATTTCTCAGCCGTAGACAAAGAACACGGTTTCGCTTCCCTTGCTTTTGGCGTAATCCAAGAAGCGCATCAAATTGCGCAGGTCCTGGCTAAAGGTGTTCTCGTAGGCATCCATGCGGGGCGAAGAAAAGGAAGCGAAGTAGGCAGCGCTGCGGAGCGTATCGAATTCGTCGGACTGCAACAAGCTGGGCAAGTCCTGAATCGTTGCTACGCGAGTCAGCAAGCCTTGTACCACGGCGACGACCTTATCAATATTGCCCCTAACTGCGGCGTTGGCGGCCGCGGTCCGGGCCATTATTTCCTGTTGCTCCTCTTCATCCTCGGCGTAGTCGAGCAGGTTACTCAACTCTTCCGGCAGCGTATAGCTTTCCATCTCATAGAGCGGCGAGATATCAACGCCGGTGAGTCGACCAATTTGGTCCAGTTCCGGCTCTTCCCCTTCCGCTAGGTCATTTCGGCGCGTCATGAAGTTGCAGAAGGTACGGCTAAGATGATGCTCACTGGGGTTGTAGTCGCCAGCATCCAATTCCGCCTGATTATTGGCGCCCAGCACAATGTCAAGTCCCATCCAAATAGCTTCTTACAAAGTGAACCGTACACATAAGCACTCCTTGAACGCTCCTGTTTCTGAACGGCTGGGTTTCTTATCCACCCCGCAACTACGGGGTTGCCCCGGCGATTGCCCCGCTTTCCTTGCGCCCCTGTACGACACTGACCTGCTGTAGGTGCGGCCGTCCCACGAGGGCGCCCATGCCAATGCTGCACCGCACGTAGTACTCCCGGCCGGGCTGCACGTCGAGCACGATTTCTTCGCGGGCTTCGGTTTTGGCCCACACCGTCACCGGGCCGGGCACGTGGCGGCGCACCGCGCCCTGGCTCCCGTTGCGGGCGCGGTAGCCCACCGAATCGCCCACGTGCACGTCGTACCCAATCAGGAAGCCGGTCATCTTCCCGGGCCGGTAGAAGTGCAGCAGCGCGTAGGGCGTGCCAGCCGGCAAGGCCGCCGAGGCCATGTCGGAGGTGAGGGGAACCAGTTTGGGGCTACAGGCCGCCAAAGAAGCTGCGCAACCCGCAGCGAGCAACAAGGACGAGAAAAGACGCATGCTGCAAAGCTAGCAGAACCCCTCACAATGGCGAAGGCTTACTTTCACCAAACTAAATCATGTTTAACTACCTCCCGTTTTTCTAAACAGAGACACCTTTCTTAGCAGCTGCTTTTCACTCCTCTAGTTTACCCCAAAGCCGCTTTTTCGTCGGACTTATGAAGAACCCGTCCCACCTCGCGGTGCTGCTGCTACTGGCCAGCGCCGCCTGCCGCCCCGATGCACCTGCCACCGAGCCAGCGGCCCCGACAGCGGCTTCACAAGCAGCCCCGCCAGCGGCTTCGGTGCCCGCCCCCAAGCCAAGTGCTGCCACCGCCGCCAGCCCGACGTCCCACAGCCCGGCCGATACCCTGCACCTGCCCGGCGGCCGGGTGGTCCAGCTGCTTCCTACTACAGCGGATGCCTTCAACCAGCTGCCCACCAGTACCTTACCAAAATTTACCAATGACCCAGATGCGGAACCCCTGTCTGCTTCCCAGGGCCTGGTACGTCGCGAGGGCCTCGATTTGCTGTTGCAGCCCGCGCAGGGCAACGCGGTCAAGCTGTCGTCCACGCCCGAAGCCGAGTTTACCCTGCAAAACGGCAATGGCGTGAAATTTATATACTGGGGCAACCTGGCCGCCGCGCACCAGTGGGTGGTACAGGCGGTGTATTGGGAGGAAAACGGCATCGTGTTGGTGGACCAGCGCACCGGCCGCAGCGTCGAGCTAACCGGCGAAGCCGTGGCTTCGCCCGATGGCCGCTTCGTATTCCTCACCAGTCCCGGCCTGGGCGGCGGCGACCAGCCCAACGTGCTGTCTCTGGTGCAGATAGACGCCGCTGGCCCGCGCCTGCTCTGGCAGCGCGAGCCCACTGCCTGGGCGCCGGTTACGGCCCGCTGGGCTACCTCTAGCCGCATCATCATTGAGCGCCGCCACACCCTGGACGATGGCAGCATGGCCGATGACGCACCCGTGACCTACGACGAACTGGACGCATCGCGCTAAGCTTCCCCGATGCCCCATAGCCACCGGTTGCTGGCCGCCGCGCGGCCCCTGCTCGGGGCCTACCGGCCCGCTAGCGCCCCCAACCGGCAGAACACGTTGACCAGCTACTGGGTCCCCGATTCGCTGCGTACACGGCCACCGTGCAAGTGCTCGACTCCGGGGACTTGGGGCCAGAACTCACCTTGGAAGCAGAAACGAAGACACTGGCGTACCGCACAGAAGGAAAGAAGGTCACGTATCGCCTGCCTTAGCGTGGTACTCACCGTGTATAATTATTTGCTCCTTTACCAAACGAAGTGTGTTTACGGCACTACCGTTTTGGTGAACCGCAAGATACATTTTGATGATACGCGCAAGGGCGGGCATGCATGTTCACGTAGCAAGGCTTATGCTTGTAGAATGAATTATCGGTACTGCCTTCCGTTGCTCTTGTTGGCCTTCTCCGCGTGTCAAACTGTTCCGCCAGAAGCCCCATTGGTTGGGAAGTGGCGGTTCAAGCAACAGGACCAAACCATTTTTCTGCCGAACGGCACTGTCGTGGAAAGGATTACCCACCGGCCGCCGCAAGCGTCTTACCGCTCGCTAGACGTTACCACTACCGACTTGGTTTATCACCACGCAATGCGGGACCAATCGTTTCCAGGCGACAGCCTGTACACCGTGACTCGTTCCTATACCCGCCAGGGCAATACCCTGCTCGTGGTTCCTTACCCGGGAATCGAGTCTGGACCTGTGCGCATCTTCCGGCTCACCGGGCAGCATTTAACCTTGCGGTCGGAGGTACGATTACCTGGGGCCCCTTATACCAGAGTGGACTTGTCCTTTACCAGGTAATGCGAGTCGGTCGTCAAACGCCATTTCACCAAACGGCGCTCGTTTACCTTCGTACCGTTTCAGTAAACACTTATAGCCGTGGTTAGCAGACTAGTCGTCCCCTTGTTGGAATGGGGCCTAATCCATTAGCAGGTGGCCAGATAGCAGAAATGCGCCTCATAGCAAGGACAACGACTAACGGGCGCCTGTAATCACAAGGGAAGTGCGGGCGTCAAGGGCCCAACGGCCGTCGGGGGGAGCGTGATGGTGAAAGTGGTCCCGACGCCCGCTGTGCTCTGCACGGTGATGGTGCCACCCGCGTTTTCCACGATGCGCTTGACCATGTACAGGCCGATGCCAGAGCCCTCCACGTGGTCGTGCAGGCGATGGAACAGGCCAAAGAGCTGGCCCTGCTGGCCATCGGTCAGGCCGAGGCCGTTGTCGCGCACGTCGAGCACCACCGGCCCGTCTTCGGTGCTGCGGCAGCGCAGTCGCACCTGGGCGGGGCGGGCAGGGTCGCGGTACTTGAGGGCATTGCTGAGCAGGTTGTACACGATGCTGCGCAGGTTCTTCGGCGCGAAGGACACCCGCGGGCAGCTGGCCACGTCCACCTCCAGGTGGGCGGCGCTCGCGCTGAGCTGCTGGGTCAGGTCGAGGCGGATGTCGTCGACGAGGGTGGCCAGGTCCACCGTCTCGGCGGGCTGGGCACCGGCCCGCTGCAGTTTGGTCAGGTCCGTGAGCTGGGCAATGGTCAGCTGGAAGCGGTCCACGGCCTGCTG
Organism: Hymenobacter glaciei; assembly: GCF_039539585.1. Lineage (NCBI taxonomy): Bacteria > Pseudomonadati > Bacteroidota > Cytophagia > Cytophagales > Hymenobacteraceae > Hymenobacter > Hymenobacter glaciei. Next base: position 250,487 of record NZ_BAABDK010000016.1, read on the forward strand.
CATCCGCTCGAGCAGCGGGGCCACGCCGGGGGCGTGCAGCAGCGCGGCCGGCAGTTCTTCCTGCAGGGCGTGCAGCAGCCCTTCGAGGTTGGTGATGGGGGTTTTGAGGTCGTGCGAGGCCGTGTAGATGAACGTGTCCAGGTCGTCGTTGGTGGCCGTGAGCAGGCGGTTGCTTTCGCTCAGAGCCTGGCTGGCCTGCTGCTGCTGCTGCCGGGCCAGCACCTGCGGGGTCACGTTGAAGGCGAAGACGGAAACGCCGGCGACGTGGTCGGCTTCGCGGAAGGCCTGGTAGGTAAAATTGAAGTACTCCACATGTTCGGGCGCGCCTTTGGCCGGGGCCGCCACAAAGGGCATTTCGGCGCCGAAGTAGGTTTCGCCGGTTTGGTACACGCGGTCGAGCAGGTCGACAAAGCCCTGCGCCTGGAGTTCAGGGACGGCCTTCGCCAGGTCGTGGCCCACGAGCGCCCGGCCCGGAAACAAGGCCTGGTAGGCCGGGTTCACGTATTCGAACCGGTGGCCGGGCTGACGCAGCAGGGCCACCAGCGCCGGCGTTTGCTCGAACACTTCGTGGAAGGTGTCGCGCTCGTGCAGCTGCTGCCGGGCGGCGGCCAGCACCTCGGCCTGGAGCGCCTCGGTGTGCTGGCGGGCTTCCACTTCCTCCGTGACGTTGTAGGCGAAGATGGACACGCCCGCCGTGCGGCCGTCCTCTTCGTAGGCATCGAAGGAAAAGGTGAAGTAGTGCCGGGAGGCTGGTTCGGTCCCGACGGCGAGGGTCAGGGCCTGCTCGACCCCAAAAAAGGAGTTGCCGCTCGCGTACACCCCGTCGAGCGCGGGCACCACCGCCTGCGCGAGGGTGGCGGGAAAGACCTCGGCCAGCGGGCTGCCGAGCGGCAGCCGGCGGCCCGAAAAGAGCTGCTCGAACGTGGGGTTAGAGTATTCGAAGGCGTGCGCCGGGCCACGCAGCACGCAAATAGCGGCGTGCGTCCGGCCCAGGTAGCGGGCCAGGGTGGCGCGCTGCCGCTGGGCGTCGGCCCGGGCCACGGTTTCGGCGGCCTGGCTGGCGCGCAGAGCGGTTTCCACGGCGGCACACGGGGTGCTGGTGAGGTCGGTGAAACTGGCCGCCAGCTGCTTGCCCTGGCGCCGGGCGGCCACGCGGAAGGAGTGGTCCAGCTCGTCAGCCGTGTAGCTCACCTCGAAGTGGTCGGCTACGCCGGTGGCAAACACACGGGCACAGAAAGCCAACAGGCCATTTTCGCGGGCGTTGGGGAAGAGCGTCAGTAAGGTTTCTTCGGACTGCTCCGCCTGCGCTGGCTGCCCCAAGAACTGCCGGCCGGCGGGGTTAAGGTACGCGCAGGCAAAGTCCGTGACGGCGGCCCCGTCGGCGCCGTAGCGGGGGCGCAAAAGAGCCAGCGCGGTGAGGGAAACGTCCAGCAGGGCCTGGAGGTCAGCAGTGGAGGGGGTCGACCGCCCGGCCGGAGTGGAACGCATAGGGAATCGTAAAGGGAAAAGGCGGGTGCCCACCAATGGGGGTACTGTTCGAACAGTAGCTAAAGTACTAACGCTGCAGCACTCACGCGGCGCCTGAGCAAAAGCCGAACGGGCTTGGAAAGGTTTGAGCCTTCTTCCTGCAGCCGTAAGCGTTTGGCCGTGCTTGCTCGGTTGGTACGTACCACCCTGCAGGGGGTGAGTAAAGCGCCTAAGCTTGGGATGACCAGTTAATCTTCCGCTTAGCGCTGACCATCTTCCCGCCGCAGGAAGGCGCCAAGCACCGCACATCCGATTTCTAGTTGGTTGGCAGCGCTTTCGACGTTCGGGAACGACGCAGGGTCTACCATTTTACCCTCCAATTCTGAACAGCGCGCGTTTACCTTGCCACCGTTTTGCGTGAACGGGAAGTAGTGCCGGGAAAATCTCTTTTGCAACAAGAATCCTGTAAAGCAAACGCCAAGGCACCGCCCGATACCTTTACGCTATGCTCTCTACCACCATCCCCCAGCCTGTTACCTGCGCCGAAAGTTGGGATGCAATGGCCCCCACTGACGTGGGCCGGCACTGCGCCAGCTGCCAAACGCAGGTCGTCGACTTTACCTGCATGAGTGATGGGGAAGTAGTCGCCTTCCTGAGCCAGTATAGCCCGGAACGCAGATGCGGCCTGTTTCGGGAAGACCAAGTGGGCCGGCCCCTACTAGCGGCGGCGCAGCCCCTAACCGGGTGGCGGCGGTGGGCGGTGACGATGGGGTTGCTGCTGTGGTCGGTGTTGGGGATGAAGGCGCGGGCCCAAGGTGCGAAGCCAGGGGCTACGGCTACCAAGCCCACACACGCCACCATTCCCGACAGCTTGTTTCTGATTCAGGGGGTGGTAAGGAACTGGCTGGGTATCCCCAAAGCCGGGGCGTGGGTGAAGATGAGGGGCGTTCGGGATAGTACGGATGCCAGGGGCCATTTTCGGTTTTTGCTACCCAAACGCGAGTTTGGCTTGGCGCACCACCTGACCGTGACTTATTGGAAGGAGAGCTATGGAAGAAACCATCTAGGGGCAAGAGTGCGATTCGATTCAACTCGTGCCAAGCTCTACCACATCACGTTGAGAAAAGTAATCAACCGAAATCCTGGATTTTTCTAGGCCCAGCAGCTTAGGGGGGTTCTGGGCTTCGACGCGGGCCACTAAGGTCTGCAGCTATCCTCCTTTCTCTGAACCGCTGCCCATAGGGCCTATCAGCTTAGCGAAGCCGCCCTACTGCCCATATCGCGTTTAAGAAACTCGTTTACCATTCTAAGTTTACGAAATGCTGCAATGAGATGAGTTTCGCAAACTCGTGCCGAAAGCTACTCCCAGCTCCAGAACCATTTTCTACAGCAACATAAAGGCAGTTCGGCAAGCATCCATCAGCTACTGACGGCTGGCCGTAACTTCGCCCCATGTCCTCCTCCCATACCGAAGCCTCCCCCCTGGCCCTGCTGAAGGAGCATTGGGGGCACACGGCTTTTCGGCCGGGGCAGGCGGAAATCATCGATTCAGTCCTGCGCGGGCACGATACCCTGGCGCTGCTGCCCACCGGCGGCGGCAAGAGCATCTGCTTCCAGGTGCCGGCGCTGGCGCGGCCAGGCATCTGCATTGTGGTGTCGCCGCTCATTGCCTTGATGAAGGACCAAGTGGACAACCTGCGCAAGCGCGGGCTGAAAGCCGAGGCCATTTACGCGGGCATGAGCCACCAGGAAATCGACCACGCGCTGGATAACTGCGTGTACGGCCGCAGCGTGAAGTTTTTATACGTGAGTCCCGAGCGGCTGCTCACGGAGCTGTTCCAGGTGCGGGCAGCCAAGATGAACGTGGGCCTGCTGGCCGTAGATGAGGCGCACTGCCTCTCGCAGTGGGGCTACGATTTCCGGCCGCCTTACCTGCGCATTGCTGAGCTGCGCGACAAGCTGCCGCCCGGCACGCCGGTTATTGCCCTCACGGCCACGGCTACGGCGCAGGTGCAGGCCGACATCGTGGAGAAGCTGAAATTTGGGCCGGGCGCGGGCGTGTTTCGGCAGAGCTTTGCCCGGCCCAAGCTCTCGTACTCGGTGCTGCACACCGAGGACAAGCTGCGCCGGCTGCTGGAGGTGGTGCGCGGCGTGGGGCCCAATAAAACGGGCATCGTGTACGCCCGCACCCGCCGCCAAACGGAGGACACGGCCGCCTTTTTGCAGCAGCACCGGTTTGCCGCGGCGGCCTACCACGCGGGCCTGCCAGCCGACAAACGCACCAAAGTGCAGCAGGACTGGATTGCCGACAAAGTGCGCCTGATTGTGGCCACCAACGCCTTCGGCATGGGCATCGACAAGCCCGACGTGCGCCTCGTGGCCCACCTCGATGCGCCCGACACCCTGGAGGCCTACTACCAAGAGGCAGGCCGCGCCGGCCGCGACGGGCAGTATGCTTTTGCTGTGCTGCTGGCCGGCCCAGCCGATGCCGACGAGCTGCGCCGCCGCAGCAGCCAGTCGTTTCCGCCCCTGGATACGGTGAAGCGCGTGTACCAGGCGCTGGCCAACTACTCGAGCACGGCAGTAGGAGGCGGCGAGCTGGCGGCGTTCGATTTCGACCTGCAGCAGTTTGCCGAAACCTACCGCATCAAGGCCGTAGATGCCCATAATTCGTTAAAAATTCTGCAGCGCGAAGGCTTCGTGCAGCTGAACGAAGCGGTGAACCAGCCGGCGCGGGTGCACCTCATCATGAGCCATCAGGATTTATACGCCTTCCAGGTGGCCAATGCCCAGCACGACCAACTGATAAAAGCCCTGCTGCGGCTGCACGGCGGTGAACTGTTTGTTGATTTCCAGACGATTTCGGAGAACTCGCTGGCCACTCACCTGCGCCGCAGCGTGGTGGAAGTGCGCCAGCAGCTGCGCTACCTGCACACGGCGGGCATTCTGCACTACCAGCCCAAGCAGGAAGCCCCGCAGGCCATGTTTACCACGCCGCGCTTCGATGCGCCCAAGCTGCCCCTCGACCAGGTGAAGATGACGGCCGCCCGCGACCTGGCCCGCGCCAAAACCCACGCCGTGGGCCAGTACCTGGGCGGCTCCCGCTGCCGCCAGATATTGCTGCTCACGTATTTTGATGAGGCCGACCTGGCCCGCTGCGGAGTGTGCGATGTTTGCCTGACCGATAAAAAAGCCGCCCAAGCAGCTGCACAAGCGGTTTCGCTGCGCGAGCCCCTGCTGCAACAGGTGCACCAAACCACGCCCACGCCGCGCGAGCTGCTGGCCGCGTTTCCGCCCGCGCAGGCGGCAGCCGTGACGGCCGCGGTGCGCGAGCTGGTAGACCGCGGCGAGCTGGCCTACGCCGCCGATGGGCGGCTGGTGCTGGCTGCGCAATAACAGCGGCTAGGTAACATCCCGGCCATCCATGTACGCCTGCACTACGGGCAGCAGCAGGTTCACGGCACCATCCAGGTACGCACGTTCGGCAGCCGTCCAGTGGCGCGGGTGGCCAAACACACAGGGCTGCAGAATGCCCCAGAGCTGGCCGTTTTCGGTGATGTGCGCGTGTACCAGCGCCCGGTGACCGAAGGTGCGGCGCTCGAACTCCTGGTTGAGCACCTCGGGGCCGGCCTCGGTCACGTCATCGACAAAAACAGAAGGGCGGCAGGCGAGCGCAGCCCGGAAGAGTGGGTCTTCCTTCGGCAGGTCGCCGGCGTCGTCCTGCCAGGGGTGGCGCGGGTCGGGCACGGCCTCATCGAGGCGCCACACCAGGGCAATGCGGCCGCGGGCTTGGGTCGGGTTGCGCACGTAGAGGAAGCAGCGGTCGGCGCGCAGGTGCGGGCCCACCAGGTCGAGGGCGGTTTGCAGGCGGGCTTCGGGAGTGGCATCGGCAGCCAGGGCGGCGCGCAGTTCGGCGAGAGGTTCGGGCTGGGGCATGGCAACGGGCATAAACAAGGCGAGGGAGTAGCAGGCGTACGCAGAATGGCCGGCCGCGGCTGCCCGGCGCCAGGGCGCAACCCTTCGTGATGGCGCTACTTTGCTTCTGGCCTGTTTTTCAAACTTCCTCCAAGCCTCAGGGAAAATTTCTCAGATTATGACTACACCCCAGCGGGGCGCCAGGCCTGGCTGCTCCTGCTGTACCCAACGATGTTGGCCGTTTCCCGCCATAGCCCCGGCCCGGCAGCTTAATACTGGAACAGCAGCAAAAGAAGAACGTCCTGTTGCGCGCAACAGGACGTTCTTGTAAACTGACATACCGAAGTGGCGCGGCTAGTTACCGCCGGCCGAATACTCGGTGAAGCCGCCGAGCAGGTTGCGCACGTTGGTGAAACCCTGCTGGGTGAGGAAGGCTTTGGCCTGGCCCGAGCGGCTGCCGCTTTTACAATGCACGATGATTTCCTGCTCCTTCCAGCTGTCGAGGTCGTCGAGCTTGTCGGGTACGGAGCTGAGGGGTATGTTCTGAGCGGTGGGAATGCAGCCTTCCTCGTGCTCCCAGGGCTCGCGCACATCGATGAGGTGAGGGGTTTCGCCGGCTTGCAGGCGCTGGCGCAGTTCGGTGGTGGTGATATCAGCCATGGATGGGGCGGTGATGATGGGGGACTTGAAGCGCACGAAAGTACACCCGAAGCCTGTTTGATTTCGTAAGGGGCCGGCAGCCTGCAGCATGCGGCTATCTGCTTATATTTGTTGCTTCCCCTACGGCCTGGCTTAATAGCCGGCGGCGTTCTGGCCTGCTCATTCAACCTCCTACGTTTTCAAGTTCCTTATTCTAAATTTTTCCATTTTTATGAAGCACGTTTTCTCGAAGCTGCTGCTAGTGCTGGCCTTGTCGCCGGTCGCGCTGCGCGCCCAGGTGTTCCCGGCAGTGCCGGCCGCCCCACCTGCCAACCTGCAAGGCCAGGGCCTGCGCGACTGGCTGCGCACCAATTGGTACGACGGCAAGCGCACGGTGCTCTCCTACTCCGCAGCCCGGGCCAAAATGTATAACTACGCCGACAACTACAACAACTCGGTGACGTGCGTGTACTCGGGCTATAACACGCCGGTTCCGCTCGACTTCAACAGCTCGAGCACCTCGTCGGCGGCCAACATCAACTGCGAGCACACCATTCCGCAGTCGTGGTTCACCCAAGCGGCGCGCATGGTGTCCGACATGCACCACCTCTACCCCACCTACATTCAGTGGAACTCGAACCGGGGCAACAACCCCTTCATCGACATTCCCGACGCGTCTACCACCATCTGGATGCGGAACACCACCTCCCAGAGCACCATACCGGCCGCCAACATCGACGAGTACAGCGAGGCCACTTCTTCGGTGTTTGAACCCCGCGAAGACCACAAGGGCAACGTGGCCCGCACGGCGTTCTACTTCTACACCATGCACGACACCCAGCCGGAACTCATTGCCACCGGCCACCAAAGCATCACTTCCCTCGCCCCGCTGGCTACCCTCTACGCCTGGCACCTGGCCGACCCGGTCGATGCCCGCGAGCGGGAGCGCAACCGCCGCGCGGCCGCCAGCCAGGGCAACTACAACCCCTACATCGAGTACCCCGAGCTGGTAGCTCAGGCGTACGGCTTGGCTCCGGCCGGCCCTACGTTCAGCTTCGCGGCTGGCACCGGCAGCATTATCGAAGGCAACAGCGGCACTACCACCTACACCTTCACAGTGAACCTGTCGCCAGCTGCTACTACGGCCACTACCGTGCAGGTAAGCTTGGACGCGGCCAGTTCGACGGCCACCAGCGGCACCGACTTCACCTTCGTGTCGCCCACTACCGTAACCTTCCCGGCCGGCAGCACCTCGCAAACCGTGACCCTGACCGTGACCGGCGATACCCAGCCCGAAGCCGACGAAACCGTGGTACTGACCCTGACCAACCCCAGCACCGGCAACAGCGTGGGCAGCGCCAGCACGCACACCCTCACCATTACCAACGAGGACGGGCAACCGTTAACCCTAAGCTTTGCCTCGGCTAGTGGGACCATCCAGGAGGGTAATACCGGCACCCGCACCTACACCGTAAACGTCACGCTCTCGGGCGGGCCGGTACCACCGACTATGGTAGCGCAAATCAACGTGGATGCGGCGAACAGCACGGCGAACAGCCCCAGCGACTACACACTTAATACAACTAGCGTCTCCTTCTTCAGCGGCGGCCCTATGACGCAGCCGGTGACTGTGACCGTGAACGGCGATGCAACCTACGAACCCAGCGAAACAGTACGCTTGGTATTCGGCCCAGTCGCGCCCGTACCTGTTGTCTTCGGCCCGCCCAGCACGCACGTTCTCACCATCGTGAACGACGATGCGGCTCCGGCCGGCTCCCCCTGCACCAAGCCCTATTTCACGCAGTACGCCGAGTCGGCTACGGGCAACACCAAAGTGGTTGAAATCTACAACCCCACGTCGGCCCCCATGCCGCTGGCCGGCAAGCGCGTGGTGCTGTATTCCAACGGCGCTACTACTGCTACTGCCACCCTGGCGCTGGCGGGCATCATTGCCCCCGGCGACGTGTACGTAGTGGCGAACACCGGCGTGACCGACCCCGGCGTAGCGGCCCAGACCGATGTGCAGAACAGCGTGGCCTTCTTTAACGGTGACGACGCCATCGCGCTTTTTGATGGCACCGATACGCTTGATGTGATTGGCGTGATTGGCCAGCAGCCCACCTCGTGGACGGTAGCCGGAGGCGGCTCGACCCTGAACAACACCATGGTGCGCCTGCCCAACACCACCCAGGGTGGCCGCTGGAACGGACCGTACGGCTCCGCTACCTGGACCGGCAACGGCGTAGATAACTACGCCGGCGTGGGCAGCTACACCAGTGCCGGTTGCTTCGTGGCGCTGGCCAGCCGCGCCGCTACAGTTCTGCGCAACACCCTCGAAATTTACCCCAACCCGGCTTCCGAAACCGTGCAGGTACGCCTGCCCGGCGTGGCCACTGCCCGCACGACCACCGTGCAGGTGCTCGATATGCTGGGCCGGCCCGTGCGCCAGCGCACCGCCCAGCTTGGCGGCGCCGAAACCGTAGCGGTAGACCTGCGCGGCCTTTCGGCCGGCATCTACGCCGTGCGCGTGCAGACCGCCGAGGCCGAGTACACCGGCCGCGTGGTAGTGCGGTAGTAGTAGCCCACTGGCTTTGGCGTTAGCAAGGGGAGCACAATACGGCCATCCTTGCTCTTTATGCAGAACCGCTGCGACATAAAAAGCCCCGACACTGCACAGTGTCGGGGCTTTTTATGTAAAAAAACCGGCTTGTCCCATTGCCCCGATGGTCGCTTTTCGGAAAGACGACTACCGTTGGCCGCGCGACATACCGGCCTTCTCGATGAGAGAGCCGGAGGTTAGGCCAGAATATCGGCGTACTCGGCTTGGTGCTTCTTCACGAAGCTCGCCATGAAGGTGCAGCTGGTCTTCACCTTGAGCTGGTGCTTGCGGGCGAAGTCCAGGCCGGCGCGGGCCAGCTCGTCGGCCAGGCCCCGGCCGCGCAGGGCTTCATCAACAAAGGTGTGGGTGAAGTCGACAACGTCGTCGCTGGGCCTGGTGTAGGCCAGCTCGGCGGGGTGGCCGTCCTGAGTGGTAGTAAATTCCTGGTTAGTACTGTCGTGCTGAATAGACATGAGCAAGGGTGCTGAAGGGTAACAACTGTGGGCTATACGCAAAAATGAACGGCCGCCGCCAATTTGCGTACAGGGATATACCCAGCCGGGCACGGCCCGCCTGGTTTTTTAGTTTTTACTTCATTCTTCCCCGCATGGATACGCCCACATCCCCCCTTTCGCCTGCTAACGCCCCCCTTTCCAGCGACCAGCAGGAGCGCGCCGCTACCACCCGTCCCAATCCCAACGACCCCGCTGTATCGGCTTCCAGCCCCAACTACGGCGAGTTCGGGCACGCCGCTGGCAACGCCCCCACCAACGCAGGCCCCGGCCGCAGCGGTGCCAACGACAATCCCGACGAGTTTTCGGAGTTTAACGACCGCGAGGCCGAAGCCCAGAACTCTCCCGATAACCCGGAGGACCAGCCCGGCCACGTCGAGCAGAACCAGAACCCGGCCGCGGTGCGCAACGCCCAGGGTAAGGACGACGAAACGCAGCAGGCCGCCTGGGCTGCCGACGACCCCCGTTATGCCGGTGGCGGCACCCACAACACCCGCGACGAATCTGCCGACGCTAACTACCCTGCTAAAGACGAGTAGGTAACGGCCTCCGGTCACATATCTTTCACCCAGCACCCCTCCCAATGTCCCCCGACAACCCCAATACCTTCGACGAGCAAGCCAACACCGAAGACGGCGCTTCGACCCCTATGCTCAACGCCGCTACCTACGGCCAGCAGCTCGACGACAACAACGCCTCAGGCCAGGAGAAATCCGACGAGATGGACGATTCCCTCCGGTCCGACACGCAGTCGATGACCAACCCGGGCCCCGCCCCAGCTTCCGACGAGAACCTGCCCCGCGAGCTAACTAACCCCAGCGACCGCGCCTTCACCTTGCCCGAAGAGCACAGCTAAGCGCACCGGCTCGGCAAACCGATTTTTAGACTTCCATCCCGCGGGGTGGAAGTCTTTTTTTGTGCCCTTTTCTGGCGCTTCGTTGGCAAAGCGCGCCCCCATTTGATTAAAGCAGCACATAATTACCACCATTTACATTCATTGGAAAAAACATAATAAATATTGCAATAATAAATTTATTTATTAACTTTATAAATAATCCAATTAAATACTTACTTTAATGAAGCTTAAAAACCGCATTCACCCGCCCGAAGGGCCTTAGCATTTGGGCTTGCGCTGCTAGTGCCTTCACCTGTTTCACCTCCTACACCTTTTCTGCAATGACAACAACTACATCATTTCCGACACGGCCCTGTTGGGGGCCGCTTGCCCTGCGCACCCGCACCCTGCTGGTGCGCGCCCTGGGTCTGCTGCTGGCTGGGCTACTGGCGGCTGGCACCGCTTTTGCCGCTCCGGTGCCCTCCTGGGCAACTGGCATGGAGCCGGCTCCGCTGTTTGGCTACCTCACGGGGGCTCGCTGGGCACCGGCGGCGACGCTTCAGGTTAGCAGCACGCACACCAACCCCACGTGCCGGGGCAACGACGGGACGATTACCACGACGGTTATGGGGGGCACCGCTCCATTTACCTACCAGTGGTCGAATGGAGCCACTACGGCCAACCTCAGCGGCCTAGGCCCGGGCTACTATAGCGTGGTCGTAACCGATGCCACGGGCGCGACGGCGCGATGCTTCGCCACAGTTTCCGAATACCTGCGCATTGAGGTCCCTTACATCCTGGTGACGGGGGTGCGGTGCAGCGGCGATGCAACGGGGAGTGTAACCTTGCAGAAATTTGGGGGCGGCACGGCACCCTACACGTTCTTGTGGTCGAACGGGGCTACTACCCAAAACCTAAGCGGGGTGCCTGCTGGCACCTACACCCTCACCATCACCGACGTGAACGGCTGCACGGGCACTGCTTCGGCCACTGTGCCGGCGGCCGTGAGCATGCTGGCCACCGCTGCCCGCACCGACGTGACCTGCGGCGGCAGCGCCACCGGGGCCATTACCTTAAGCGTGAGCGGCGGGGCCAGCCCCTACTCGTTCCGCTGGTCGAACGGGGCCACCACGCAAAACCTGAGCGGCCTGATAGCTGGACCCTACACGGTAACCGTGACGGATGCCAGTGGCTGCACCAGCACCGCCGGCGCGACCATTCTGGAGCCCGCGGCGCTGCGCCTGAACGTCACCAGCCCGCGCCCCAGCTGTTTTGGTGGCAGCACGGGAGGCGCAGGCGCGGCCGTGAGCGGCGGTACCGCTCCGTACACTTATTTGTGGTCGAATGGCGCCACTACCCCCACGCTGAATGGCGTGGCTGGCGGCACCTACACCGTGACCGTAACCGATGCCAACGGCTGCACGGCCAATGGCTCAGCTACCGTAACCGAATCGACCCAGATTACCGCTCTGGCCAGCAAAACCGACGCGACCTGCTACGATGCCAACAACGGTACCGTGACGCTGGCCGTGAGTGGCGGCACTGCTCCGCTCTCTTTCCGCTGGTCGAACGGGGCCACGACGCAAAACCTAAGCGGCCTGGCCCCCGGTACCTACACGGTAACCGTGACGGATGCCAACGGCTGCACGGCTACCTGCGGCGCCACCGTGGGCCGGCCCGTGCAGTTGCTGGCCAGCGCCCAAGCAACTGGCGCGCGGTGCGCCGGCGGCATGGGCAGTATTGACCTTGCTGCCAGTGGTGGCACGGCCCCGCTCACTTACCTATGGTCAAATGGAGCGACCACCCAGGATTTGAGCGGCGTGGTTGCCGGCACCTACTCCGTTACGGTCACCGATGCGAACGGCTGCTCGGCCACGGCCAGCGCCACGGTGGGCGAGCCTGCTCAACTCCGGGCTACTTCGCGGGTGATGGACGCGACCTGCTACGATGCCACCAACGGCTCCGTCGACCTGACAGTGAGCGGCGGCACGGCTCCCTATACATACCTCTGGTCGAACGGCGCTACCACACAGGACCTGGTTGCCCTGCTCGCTGGCACCTATACCGTGACGGTGACTGATGCCAACGGCTGCACCACCACCTGCGGTGGCACCGTGGGCCGGCCCACCCAGTTGCTGGCCAGTGCCCAAGCAACTGGCGCGCGCTGTGCCAGTGGCACCGGCAGCGTAGCTCTCACGGTTAGCGGCGGTACTTCGCCCTTCACGTTTGCCTGGTCGAACGGCGCTACCACACAGAACCTGAGCGCTGTCGGCGCCGGCACTTATTCAGTGACCGTGACCGATGCCAACGGCTGTTCTGCTTCGGCTTCAGCTACCGTGGGCGCGCCTACCCAGTTGCAGGCTTCCGCGCTGGCAACCAACACAACCTGCTACGACGCCACCAATGGCTCCGTTAACCTGACCGTGGCCGGGGGTACATCGCCCTATAGCTACCTGTGGTCGAATGGTGCCACGACGCAAGACCTAAGCGGCCTAGCTCCCGGCACCTACTCGGTGACTGTGACGGATGCCCACGGCTGCACCGCAACCAGCGGGGCCGCTGTGGGCCGCCCCACGCAAGTAGTGGCCAGCGCCCTGGCCATAGGCGCGCGCTGCGCCGGCGGCACGGGCAGCGTAGACCTGACGGCGAGTGGCGGTACGGCTCCGCTTTCGTATCTGTGGTCGAACGGCGCTACCACCCAGGACCTGAATGGTGTGGCTGCCGGCAGCTACTCTGTAACGGTAACCGATGCCAATGGCTGCACGGCTACGGCCTCTGCCACGGTGGGCGCGCCCACCCAGCTTCGGGCCACGGCAACCCCGACCGCCGCCTCGTGCGTGGGCGGCGCTACGGGCAGCGTAACGCTGGCCGTGAGCGGTGGCACGGCTCCGTTCTTCTTCCTCTGGTCGAACGGCGCAACAACGCAAAACCTGACGGGTGTGGCTCCGGGCACTTACTCGGTAACTGTGACCGATGTCAACGGCTGTTCGGCCAGCTGCTCGGCCACGGTGGGTGGTGCTACGGCCATGCGGCCCAGCATCAGCACCACAGCCGCTACGTGCTGCGCAACCAGCAGTGGCCGCGTCGACCTCACGGTAAGCGGCGGCACAGCTCCCTATACCTACTCGTGGTCGAATGGAGCGACTACGCAGGATTTGAGCAATGTGCCCGCCGGTACCTATACCGTCACAATCACCGATGCGTCGGGTTGCACGGCCACGGCTTCGGGTACGGTAACGCAGCCGGCTACGCTGGCACTGCGCACCATGCTCACCAGCCCGTCGTGCTGCAATGCCAGCACCGGGGGCATCGACCTAACGGTGAGCGGCGGCACGTCGCCGTACACGTACTACTGGTCCAACGGGGCCACTACCCAGGATTTGAGTGGTATTCCGGCCGGCACCTATTCGGTTACCGTGACCGACGCCCGCGGCTGCACGGCCAGCACCTCGACCACCCTGACGCAGCCCAACGCCCTGCGCGCCGGCACCAGCAACACCAACCCTACCTGCGCCGGCGCCGATGGCACGGCAACCACCTCGGTTAGTGGCGGCACCGCCCCCTACTCCTACTCCTGGAGCCCCGGCGGACAAACCACGGCCACGGCTACCGGGCTGGGGGCCGGCTCCTACACGGTGACGGTAACTGATGCGCGTGGCTGCACGGCTACGAGTTCGACCACCTTGCTGGCTGCCAACTGCGGCGCCCAGCATTGCACCCTCACGCAGGGAGGCTACGGCAACAGCAACGGCGTTATCTGCAAAGAGCCCACGAAGCGCCGCCTGGAATTGATTGCGGACATGTTCACGGCCACCAACCTGGTGCTGGGAGCCCCCGGCCGCAGCCTCACTTACAGCTACACCGGCGGCACCAGCGCCGCCGCCAGCCAGGCCCGCACGGCCACGGCCCAATGCATCATTGCTAAGATGCCGGCCGGCGGCTCGGCAGCCGCTTTCCCCAGCACGCTGGGCAATGCCAGTGGCTGCGCTGCCTCGTTCCCTTCCGGTTTCTTGCGCAACGGCCGCTTCAACAACGTGCTCGTGGGCCAGACGCTGGCCCTGGCCCTGAACCTGCGCCTCGACAACACCCTGACCGGCGTACCTCTGAGCGCGACGATGACCTCCTACGCCACAATCAACTGCTCGTCGCCCGACTCGCGCGATTACACCGGCATTTCCCGTTCCATTCCGGCCTCCGTGCTCGGCAACCTCGACTACGGCAGTGGCACGGCCACGGTGGGCAGCCTGCTGGCCCTCGCCAATAAGGCCTTGGGCTGCGTTCCCTACGCCAATGGCGGCGGCAACCCCAGCCTCAGCGACATCAACTGCGCGGTAGCCGGCATCAACGAGCTGTTCGACAACTGCCGCATTTTCGACCCTTCGCGCACGCCGGTTTGCCCGGCCCGCACGAGCAGCACCAGCCTGGCTTCGGGCATTGGCCAGTCGCTGGCTGAGGAAAGCAGCATGGCCGAAGCCGGCGCGTTGGCCGCCTTCCCGAACCCCTTCACATCGGCCACGTCGCTGTCGTTTGCCTTGCCCGAAACGGCGAAGTACTCCCTGACGGTGTACGACCTGAAAGGCAGTGAAGTAGCCCGCGTGAGCAGCGGCGAGGCCCAGGGTGGCGTGCGCTACCGCTTTGCTGTGGGCGAGGGCCTACAGGAAGGCGTGTACGTGGCCCGGTTGGTAACCGCCACCGGCACGCAAACCATTCGCCTGAACCTGCTACACTAAGGTTGCAGTCCTGCTTTCGGGCAGTGTGAAAGAGCCGGTCGCGTAAGCAGCCGGCTCTTTTTTTGTGCAATCAGCAGCAAGCTAGAAGCGCCAGCCCAGCTGCGCGCCGCCGTACCAGGCCCGCCCCGGGGCGGGCTGAAAGTAACGCCCGCCAAAGGCGTTGAGGTCGTTGCCGAGGCTGTAGCGGCGGTCAAGGGCATTGTCGATGCCAGCGTAGATGTTGGCTTCGAGATGCCCGGCCAGCGTGCGCCGCCAGCCGCCCCGCGCCCCCAACACCCAGTAACCGGCCGCTTCCTCGGTATTGGCATCGTTGAGCACAACCCGGGCCTGGTGGCTCAAGCTGGGGCTGAGGTAAAAGCCGAGCCGCTCGCTGAAATCGAGCCCCGCGCTGAGCGTGTGGGGCGTGGTGCCCGTGAGACGGTTGCCGCTGAAGTCGACCCCGCTGCTCGCGTAGCTGCCGAACCGGAAGTCGTTGTAGGCGTAACTGGCCCAGGCGCGCAGGCCCCGCCCGGTCATCTGCACGTTGTCGGGCGCATTGGGCACCACTGCCATCTCGTGCCACAGCCACCCGCTCAGAGCCGCTTCGAGGCCGCGCTGGTGGGTGCGGCCGGTGTTGCGAAACACCACAATGCCCTGCGCCGTGCTGCTGCTGACGATGGTTTCGCGCAGCTCCAAATCGAACACGCTCACGTCGTAGTTCAGCCGGTCGCCAAACAGCTGCCCGCGGGCGCCCACCTCGTAACTGGTGCCGCGCTCGGCCTGCAGGTCGGCGTTCAGGCTGCCGTCGGAGGGGCGGATTTCTTCTACCGTGGGCGGCGAAAAACCGGTGCTTATGCTGGCGTAAGCGGCCAGGGCCGGGGCAAATTCCTTCAGCAGCGCCACGCGGGGCGACACCACCGGCCGAAAGTTGCGGGCGAACTGGTAGCCGGTGGGGTTGGTGGCGGCCGCGCTGCTGCGCACGATGCCGTAGCGCAGGCGGTTGTAGCTGGCAGCAGCGGTTAAGAGCAGGCCGGCCGGCAGCTCATAGTCGGCCTGCGCAAACACGAAGCCGGTGCTGGTGGTGATGTCGTCGTCGTAGCGCAGCGCGCCGGGTTTGCCGCCCACATTCAGGTAGCTGCGGCCATTAGCCAGGCTGCCCTGAAACTCGCCGCCGCCCTGCAGCCGCAGCGGGCGGCCGGCCAGGGCTGTGCGCCAGCGCAGCGCCGTGCGCCCGCCCCCGCCCACGGCCGTGCCCAACTGGTAATCGACCAGAAACGGGGTACGCAGGGCCGAGCCGCTGCCGTAGAGCGTGGTTTGCAGGTCGAGCCGGTCGCTGAAACGGTACTCGTGGGTGAGGCCCAGCAGCCCGGTGCGCGAGGCGTAGTAGGCTTGCTGGGCCACAGTGCCGGGCGCGGCGGCCGTGCCGGGCCGCGCCTGCCGCGGGTCGGCGGCGAACTGTGCCCGGGTGAGCCCGCCAGGCAGCTGGTAGCTGATGTCGGCGTAGAGCAGGTGCGCGGCCAGCGTGGTGTTGGGCGAGGCCGTGGTGCGCACGTCGAGGGCCAGCACGTTGCGCTGCAGGGCGCTTTGCTGGCGGTAGCCGTCGAGGCTTTGGTGGGCGTATTGGGCGCGCACGCTGGTGGTAGCGCTGCCCGTTTCGGCCGCGATGGTGCTGCGGCGCAGGCCATAGCTGCCCACCGTGGCCCCCACGGCCACCCGGCTGGTGCCAGCAGCCACGGTTGGCGTTTCGAACCGGGCCACGCCGCCGGTGCCCGCCCCGTACACGCTGCCGGCGGGGCCTTTCAGCACTTCGAGCCGACCAATAATGGCGGGGTCGAGCAAATTGAGGGGTGTACTGCCGCCCGCGTCGGTGAACGGCAGGCCGTTGTAGTACACCTTCACGTTGCGCACCCCAAACGGCGAGCGCAGCGTGCTGCCCCGAATGCTGAGGCGGTAACTGGCCGTGGCGCGCTCCTCCAGCCGCACGCCGGGCAGCGTGTTCACGGCCTGGGTGAGAGCAGCGGGGCTGAACTGCTCAATCACGCGGGCATCGAGCACGCCCACGGCCGCCGCCGTGCGGCGCAGCGGCAGCTGCTGCCCGTAGCCGGTGACGGTAGCGGCGGGCAGGGCCACGGTGCGGGTGGTATCGGTGGGCGTTTGGGCGCGGGCAACAATAGTTAGAGTCAGCAGCGCGGGCAGCCAGTACCACCATTGTGGCCGGGAACGAATTGGTATCATGTAAAAAACAAGCTCGGAACGAGACAGACCAGTGCCATACGTGAATTGTTGCCTGGCCGCGTACTTTCTGGCCAGTTCCAACCGTTGAGCACCATATTTCATACTGCGCCGCTGCCATGCACTTCCACCTGCCCCGCCGCCACCGTCGCCGCCTGTTGCTTCCACCGGGCCTGCTGGCGCTGGCGGGGCTGCTGCTGCTGGGGTGTTTGGCGCTACGCCCGTGGCAGGAGCGGTTGAAGCAGCGCAGTTGGATTGATTTACGACTGCCACCACGGCCGGTTTCAGATTTGATTTGGCCAACAATAGACCGTGAAGAGCATTGCTTGGATTATAAAACAATTCGAATACTAAAAAAAGAGTTTCGCTATTCCCTGCTTCCTCATTTCCGCCAGTGGTCTACTCTGACAATTGGTCAAAGTCAGCAAGCCGATTCTTTAGCCATTCGCCAGTTCCGAACCCTACTTCATAGCGTTGGAAAACACCCCAATTGGGGAAGTGGCGGACTTCGGATTTACTTTACCCCAAACGCCCGTTACTCATCCTTGATTAATGTCTTGGACTTAGCAAATCGATATAGGCTTCAGCAATATTTTATTGATATCAACCATCCGCCGATTACATTTTATGCATACACCAGCTATTTCGCTTCCGACACCAATCGCCTAGTTTGCAAGCCACTAACCTTCCGATAGACACCTAGTTTTTCGTAAAGCAGAATAGATAAGCTTGGCGCGAGACAGATGCCGCTAGCCCCACTGACACTCATGTTTCTGCTAAACACTCGTCGTCCACTGGCACATAAGCCGGTAATGCGGACTTTGTAGTCGCGCTACTTCGGGCAATACAACGCCTCGCGTAGCACCTGGTCCTGCCCGTAAATATCCCGGAAGAAGCGCAGGTGCCCATTTTCTGCTGTGACGGTAGCGTACCGAATAAAAATGGGCAGCGGCCGGCGCAGCAGCACTTCCTGCGGCGGGCTTTGGCGGGCCTGGGCGGCCGTGGGCAGCGGCGTGGGGTTACCCTCGCGGCGCAGCAGCCAGGCCGCCAGCTCGCGCGGGCGTTCCACCCGAATGCAGCCGTGGCTGAGGGCGCGGTTGGCCTGGGCGAACAGGTAGCGCTCGGGCGTGTCGTGCAGGTACACGAGGTAGGGGTTGGGAAAGTGAAAGACAACGTTGCCCAGCACGTTGCGCGGCCCCGCGTCCTGCTGAATGGTATACTTGAACGTCTGCTCCGTCACCTCACTCCAGGCTATGGTCCGGGGATTGCGGCGCTGGTGGCGGCCGTCATACACGGCCAGGTCGCTGGCGGCCAGGAAGCTGGGGTCGTCCTGCAGGCGGGGCAGCATTTCCTGGCTGGCAATGGAGTACGGCACGTTCCAGACCGGGGCCAGGGTGAAGTACTTGATGCGGCTACGCAGCGTGGGCGTGGGCGTGGCGGGCTTGCCCACAATCACCCGGGCGCGGCGTTTCACGGTGTCGTGTCCCATTACTAGCAGCTCGAAAGCGGGGATGTTTACCAGCAGGTATTCAGACTCGGCGATGGGTTCGGCGCGCCAGCGTTCCAGGTTCAGGGCAATGCGCTCGAAGCGCAGGCGGTGGTGGGCCACCACCGAATCGGGCGGGCCGGGCGCCTGGGCCAGCCACTGCGCCAGCGCCAGCTGCAGCTGGCGATACTCGGGGTTAGCCGGCTGGCTAGCCAGCAGCGTCGCCGACAGTGCACCACCGGCCAAAGCGGCGCGGAGTTGGGCCGCGGCCTCGGCCGGCTGCCGCACGCGGTGCCGGCGGCCGTGCTTCAGGTCGTGCGCGAAGGCCAGCACGGCATCGGTCAGGGACACTTCGTAGCGGACCAGCTGCAGCTGGCGGGCCGTGGCCGGCGCGGGCATGGCCAGCGAATCGCGGAGGCTCAACAGGCTGGCAACGCCGTAGTCGGCCGGTTGCAGGCCATAAACCCAGGCCCGGGCCAGTAGCGCCAGCACTTCCTGGGCCGGGTGGCTCAGGCTATCGCCCACCAGCCAGGCCGGAATTGCAACCGGTTTGTAAAATGCCTGCACCGCTGCCGCCCGGTGGTTTTGTCCACTGCGGGCCGACTGACCCGGGGTTACAGAGTCGAACCTGGCCCGTAGCAGCTGGGCCACGGTGGGCGGCCCGGGGTGCATGGTCGAAACCGCAGGCAACCCAACGACCGACTGCGCCGCCTGAACCGTCGGCCCGCCCGCCGTGCGGCAGCTACTCGCCACTAAAGCCAGGCCGAAGCAGCTGCTGCGCAGGTATCGGCCGAGGGAAAGCATGACGAATTCGGAATAATGATGACTGCTCGTCTTAAATATAAGAAATTAAACTCTTCTATGCTTCACAATTAATTGGTAGGGCGTAATCGGACCGGCTGCTACCTTCGAAAACGAACCGCGCCACCCGACGCCAACCATTCGGCCGCGCCCGTTCCCCATTATGCCAGCCCTCTCGCCCGACCTGCGCCGCGCCCTGCTCGACCTGCCCCCGAAAGAAAAAGACCAGCTCCTCACCCGCCTCGTGGCCCAGGATGCCGTCCTCACCGAGCAGCTCGCATTTCGGCTGCTCGAAGGCCCTGAAGCCCTCGAAACCCGGCGCGCCACCCTGCGCACCCAGGTCGACGACCCGGTGCGGGGGTTCCACCCCACCCCCAACGACCTGCTCGTGATTCTGCGGCAGCTGCAGGCCCGGCTGGCCTACCACACCAAAATCACGGGCGACGTATTTGGCGAAATCGAGCTGAGCTGGCGCCTGCTGCACAACGTGTTCCAGCACCAGCCCGCTACCACGGCCCGGCTGCACGGCCCCACCCAGCCCCTGCTCCAACACCTGGCCAAGCGCACCCACGAAGCCTTGAAACAAACCGCCAGGCTGCACGAAGACTACCACCTCGAATTGGCCGACACCGCCAACGCCGTGCTGGCCGCTCTCTGGCAATCGGGGGCTGCTCCGCTGGCGCGCGAGTTGGGCTTGCCCCAGTCTTTTGCTAAGCAGTAACATTCTGGCACAGTTTTGAAACAGGGTGGTTTTCAAGCTTCGGCCAGCATCCTTTCCGGCAAAACTGCAGTACAAGGAGCTAACAGCCAGCTAGTGGCTTGGTATTATCCCTCTTCCGCTTTTTAGACTCCTATTATCATGAATAAGCTTTCTCTTCTCCTCCTTTTTGCTTTCAGCCTGAGCACCGCGGGCGTAGCCACGGCACAGAACCGTCCCAAAGGCAACCTCAAACGCGCCTTCAAACATGAATCGGGAGCCGGCGCGGGCAAAAACAACAAAGCCCAGTTCCGCCGCGAGAACATTCGCCCGGTTATCGACCTGAACCCCCACAGTCTGGAGAAATTTAAAACCGCTAAGGCTAACAAGCACTACCGGTTCGGCAAAGGGCATTAAAACAAAACCGCCGCTTCTCTCGAAGCGGCGGTTTTGTTTTAATAAACAATGATCTATTGTTCTCTGATTAAGCCACCGGCTCGCGGAAGCCAACCCAGGTGAAGCGTTTGATAACAAACTCGGGGTTGGTGAAGCTGGCGTTGCCGGCCGGGTTGCCGCCCGTCACGTGGAAGTCGGAGAAGCCGGCGTTCTGGTTCACGTAGATGCCGCCGGTGAGGTTGAAGCTAACGGGCGTGCCGGCCAGGCTCATCTCGTCCATAATCTGCTCCTTAATGGCGGAGTCGGTGGTGTAGGCGCCGCACGAAATAGCGCCGTGCTCGCGGGCCAGCTGCGCCGCCAGGTGGATGCTTTCTTGGGTATCTTTGGTCTTGATAACCAGCATAATCGGGCCGAACAGCTCCTGGCTAAACTGCTCTACTTTCTCGGAGCCAATTTCGTGAATGCTCGGCGAGCAGGTGCGCGCGTTCTGGAACACCGGGTTGTCGACGGTGCCGTGGGCCAGAATGCTGCGGCCGCCGTCGAAGGCCAACTGCTTCACGCGGTCGTGCGTGATTTCACTCTGGATGGCGCCGAACACGTGGGGGCCAGCTTTGGGGTTGGTGGCCAGGCCCGTTACGGCGGCCGAGAGCTTCTGCACCACGTCTTCGTAGGGCACCAGCGCGCCGGCTACTTGCACGCCGGCAGCCGGGATGAAAAAGTTTTGCGGGGCCGTGCACATCTGGCCCGAGTACAGGCTCACGGAAAAGGCCAGGTTCTGGGCCACTTTGTCGAGGTCCTCGCAGCTGTCGAGGATGATGCTGTTGACGCCGGTTTTCTCGGTGAAAACGGTTTTGCCCTTCAGCCCCTCGATGTATTCGCCGAAAGCCGAGCCGCCGGTGTAGTCGATGAGCTTGATGGCGGGGTTTTCGGCCAGCTCCTTGGTGATGAGGCGGTCGTCGGCATCCACGGCCAACTGGCAGATGCACGGGTTGAAGCCATTATCAGCCAGCACCTTCTGTACTTCGGCCACCACAATAGCAATGGGCAGCACCGCTTTGGGGTGGGGCTTGATGATGGTGGGGTTGCCGGTTACGAGCGAGGCAAACATGCCGGGCACCGTGTTCCAGGTTGGGAACGTGGAGCAGCCGATGACCAAGGCCAAGCCTTTGGGCACGGCGCGCCAGGTTTTGTTGAGGGTGATGCTGTACTTGCCCATGGGCTTCTCCCAACGGGTTTCTTCGGGAAAGCGGGTTTGCTCCTCGTAGCCGGCGGCGATGGCCTCCAGGGCGCGGTCGGCGGCGTGCGGGCCGCTGGCCTGAAACGACATCATGTAGGCCTGCCCCGTGGTGTGCATGGTGGCGTAGGCAATCTCGAAGAAGCGGTTTTTCATGCCCTCGAGTGCCTCCGTGAGCAGGGCCGCGCGCAGGGCCGGCTTCAGCTTGCGCCACTCGCCAAAAGCGCCCTGGGCGTTGGCAACCAGCGTGTCAGGCGCAAAGTACGGGTATTTGATATCGAGCGACTTTTGCTCGTAGGGCGACTCTTCCTGGCCGGCCCAGCCCTGGGGTTCGCCCTGCTGCAGCTCGGTGAAGTGCTGGCCGCGCATGGCGGCAAACTTCTCGCGGCCCTGCGCGTCGGCATCGGCCCCGTAGATTTCGGGCGAGGGGTTTTCGGGGAAAGCGGCGTAGAACGTGCGCCCGTGCAGGGCCTGCACGGCGGCGTCGAGGGTAGCCTGGTGCTTGTTAATCATCGGGGGTGGGTCGGGTTGATTTAGGGAAGACTTTGGTGCGGCCGCCGGGCCGCCCCGCAAGTTACGGCAGCCCGCCAGATGCGGGCGGGGAAGTTGGAGTTAGGGGGGTAAGTCAGAACGGTCATTTAAGAACGTCATGCAGAGCGCAGCGAAGCATCTTGCCTCGGGAAGCTAATCGATGCTGTGGTCACGATTGGTTTACCACTACACGCGAGATGCTTCGCTGCGCTCTGCACGACGTTCTGACGAAGCCTTCCCTACCCGCAGTTCGAACCCTGCTGCCCTATGTAATGTAGTAGCTTTACTTATCCCCTTTCACCGGTTATTCTGCCTGATGAAAAACACGTTACGCGCATTCCTATACCTGTTTTTAATTGGACTGACGGCCCAGCTGCATGCCCAGTCCACGCCGCCGACCATCCCCGGCCAGCTGGTGCTGAAGCTGCGCCCCGGCCAGTCGCCGGCGGTGCTTGAAACAGCCCTGCACACGCTGGCAGCCGGCGCGCTCAACCAAAAATTCCCGCACGCAGCAGCGCCGAGCGCCGAGCGGCCCGGCAGCGTGGATTTGCGCGGCATCTTTCAGTTTCGGACGACCGCGGCCCTGAGTAAGGCGCGCGCGGTGCTGCTGGCTACCGGCGCGGTCGAGTACGTCGAGCCGCTCTACATCCGCCAGCCCCAGTACCAGCCCAACGACCCGTTCGCCGACTCTACGCTTACCAGCCTCACGGTCAGCCAATACTACCTGAAGCAGATTAAGGCCTACCGCGCCTGGGACATCACACGCGGCGATAGCAGCATCGTTATCGGCATCACCGACGGCGGATTCCGGCTTACCCACGTCGAGTTGGCCCCCCAGATTAAGCACAACTACGCCGACCCCATCAATGGCCTTGACGACGACCGCGACGGCTACATCGACAACTTCACGGGCTGGGATGTAGCGAATAACGACAACGACCCGGGCTACGATGTTGCCATTGTGCACGGCACGCTGGTAGCGGGGGTGTCGTCGGCCCGCGTCGACAACGGCCAGGGCATTGCCGGGCTGGGCAACAAGTGCCGGTTTCTGCCGCTGAACATTTACCCCAACACGCCCACCGGCACTTTCGCCGGCGTTGAGGCGGTGGTGTATGCGGCCGACCACGGCTGCCAGGTCATCAACATGAGCTGGGGCGGGCCGGGCGGTTACTCGCAGTTCGAGCAGGACGCCATGACCTACGCCGCCGTGAACCGCGACGCCGTACTGATAGGCGCCGCCGGCAACACCAACGCCGACCTCGATTTCTACCCCGCCAGCTACCAGCACGTCGTTTCCGTGTCGGGCGTCGACAACACCGACACCAAAGTGGGCAGTGCCACCTTCAGCCACCGCGTCGACCTCACGGCGCCCGGCGTCAGCATTCTCACCTGCTACGGCTACCACCTGGCCAACGGCGGCGGCCCGGCCGACAACGACTACACGGCCGTGGGCGGCACCTCCTTTGCCGCGCCACTGGTGGCGGGCGCCGCGGCCCTGGTGCGCCGGCAGTTTCCCACCTATACCTCCGACCAGGTAGCAGCCCGCCTGCGTCAGACCACTTCACCAACCGACCAGTTGCCCGCCAACGCTGCCTGGGTCGGGCGCCTTGGCACCGGCCGCCTCGACGTGCTGGCTGCCCTTACCCGCGCCAACCTCACCGAGGCCCGGGTGGTGAGCAGCACCTTCGCCCCAGCCCGCGCCGCCTACGCCCCGGGCGAAACCATTAACCTGACGGCCAGCGTCCAGAATCTACTGGCCCCGGTGACGGGCCTCACCGTCACGCTCACCTCGCTCTCGCCCTACCTCGCGGTGACGGCGGGCAGCTTTGCGGTGGGCAGCCTGGCCACGCTGGGGCGGGCCGACAACGCGACTGCGCCCTTCCGACTGACTGTAGCGGCCAGCGGCATTCCGCTGAATGCAAAGGCTACTCTGCGCTACCGCCTCACCGCGGCGGGCGGCTTCCAGCTCGACCAGTACGTGGATGTTATTTTGAACCCCGATTATGTGGTGCTCGACGCCAACGACCTGCGCCTGACCCTGACCAGCCGCGGCAACCTGGGCTACGACAACATCTTCGGTACCGTGGGCGCGGGCCTGAGCTACCGGGGCAGCGGCAACCTGCTCAGCGAAGGCGGCCTGATGCTGGCCACCACGCCCACCCGCGTATCCGACCGCCTGCGCAGCACCCGCGGCCAGATGCGGCAGTCGTTTTTCAGCCTGCGCCAGGCCACCCGCCAGCAGCCCGGCCCCCGCGCCGACCAAGAAGCCCGCATTGCGTTCCAAGACTCGATTCCGGCGGCCGGGGCTGCGGCGCGCAGTGTGGGCGTAGCCGTGCGCCAGCGGGCCTACGCCTGGGCCACGCCCGGCCGCCGCGACTTTGTGGTGCTCGAATACTCGCTCAAAAACCTCACTGCCGACACCCTCAAACCCCTGTACGCCGGCATTTTCACCGACTGGGACCTGCCCACGCCCGACGGTGCCGCCCACAACGCAGCAGCTTATGACAGCGCCCGTACCCTGGCGTATTCTTATGCACTGGGCCAATTGCCGGCCACGCCCGCGCCGGGCACCTACGCGGGCCTGCGGCTGCTGCGTGGCGGTGCGCCAGCCGTGTATTCCATCGATGGGGCCGCGCCCGCTGGCAGCCCCGTGCGCTTGGCTGATGGGTTCTCGCCGGCCGAAAAATTCCGGACCCTGAGCAGCGGCACCGCCCGCGCCCAGCGCACCGCCGGCCTCCCCAACGGCTCCGACGTGATGCAGGTGCTGGGCACCCGGCTGGCCCGCCTGGCCCCCGGCGACTCGGCCACCGTGGCCTTCGCGGTGCTGGCGGCCCCTACCCTGGCCCAACTACAGGCATCTTCTGATGCGGCGGCGCAGCTCTACGCTACGGTGTTGCCCACGCGGGCATCGGCGCAGCTGGCGGGGTTCAGTGCTTACCCCAACCCAACCACCGGTCTGCTGCGGGTGGAAGTACCGGCTGATTTTGGCCTGCGGGAAATTCAGGTGCGCAACACGCTGGGGCAGCTGGTGCGGCGGCAGGTGGCTAGCGGCACGACAGCGACCATTAGCCTAACGGGGCTGGCGCCGGGGCTGTATCTGTTGAAAATGCAGGGTACTGATTCAGTATCGAGCCGGCCCGTGGAAGTGCGGTAGCAGCAACTATTAGCGTAACTGCCACAGCCCTTCCCAACTGGTGGTGTAGAGCGGCGACCGGTGCGCCGCGCGGCCGGCCCAAGTGGGTGACTGCCGGCTCGCACCAGCGGCTGCCAGCCGCACTACGGTCTTGCCAAACCGGCGGTTGAGCTGGTCGAGCGTAGCCATAAGCTGCTCGCGTTGCGGTGCGGGCGCGGCGACAGTCTCGAACAAGCCAAGCTGAACCGCGCCGGGCCGCTCCAAGCCGCTCAGCAGCACACCGGCGCGGTGGTAAGCCATGCCCGGCTGCCGTAGCCGGGCCAGCCCCTGCAAGGCCGCCTGCGTGAGGCAGGCGGTGTCGGCGGTAGCAGCCGGCAAGCTCACCACGGCCGTGTGGGTGCTGGGCCCGCCGGTGGCCGCGTATTTGTCAGTGCCGAGGATGACCGTGACCAAATGGGCACCCAGGCCGTGGCGACGCAGCTTTTCGGCGGCTTTGGCGGCGAAGGTAGCCACGGCTTCGGCCAGCGCGGCGGGCTCGTGCTGGGGCCGGCCAAAGGAGCGGGTACAGGTTGCGCTGTGGCGGGCGGCCCCACTGGCCGGCAGAGGCTCCCCGTCATCGTCCCATTCAGCCGGGTTCCAGTCGAGGCAGGGCTGGCCGTGCAGCTCGCGCCACAGGCGCTGGCCCACCACACCACCCAGGTGGCGGCGCAACCAGGCCTCGGGTAGGGCGGCCAGGGCTGCGCCGGTGGTAATGTTCATTTCCTGCAGCTTGCGGGCGTAGCGCCGGCCCACGCCCCAGATGCTTTCCACCGGGGCTTGGGCCAGGGCGGCTTGCCAGCGGGCAGCGGTATCGAGCAACACCACGCCGCTGCCACATTGCCTGCGAGCCAGCCGGTTGGCCAGCTTGGCCAGCGTTTTGGTGGGCGCGATGCCTACGCAGGTCGGAATACCGGTTTGCCGCCGCACCCGTGCTTTCACCTTGGCCCCGTAAGCCAGCAGGTCGGGCGCGAGCAGGTGCATGCCGCCAAAATCCAGAAAAGCCTCGTCGATGGAATACACCTCCACCCCAGCCGCAAAGCCGCTCAGTACCTGCACTACGCGCCGGCTCATGTCGCCGTACAGGCCATAGTTCGACGAGAACACCTGCACGCCGTGCTGGGCTAGTAGCGGCCGGGCCAGGTGGAAGGGCTCGCCCATGGCAAAGCCCAGGGCTTTGGCTTCGTCGGAGCGCGAAATCAGGCAGCCGTCGTTGTTACTGAGCACCACCACGGGCCGGCCTTCGAGGCGTGGGGCGAAAACCCGCTCGCAGGAAACGTAAAAATTATTGCAGTCGACCAGAGCGTACATCTGAATATAGCAGGTTAAAAAGACTCGTTCAGCGAGGTTCGCCGGGGATTCACCGATTGGAGCAGTACCCATCACCAGCGGGCAGGCATCTTTAGCAGCAGAAGCCGGCTTGGCCTGTGCGGGCAGCCAGGACGAAGACCGAGTTCGACCAGTAGGTTATTTCACCCCGAAAACCGGCCCAGCGCTCAGCGAATGAATTACGTGCGTAACGACTCCCCACACCACCAGCCCCGCTTCGGGGCTCACCGGCAGCGGCGGGTAGCGGCTGTTTTCGGCCACCAGCCAGGGCTCGCCAGCCCGCAGCTGCAGGCGCTTGATGGTGTGCTCGCCTTCGACTACGGCCACCACAATGCTGCCGTGCACCGCCCGCAGGGCCCGGTCCACGGCCACCAAATCGCCGGGGTGAATGCCCGCTCCGGTCATCGAGTCGCCGCTAACGCGCGCCAGAAATGTGGAGGCCGGGTTGCGAAACAGGAAGCGGGTGAGGTCAAACGACGGGTCGACGTGGTCGTCGGCCGGCGAGGGGAAGCCCGCCGGGATGGGGCAACCGAACAAGGGCATCTCGCGAGTAGGGAGGCAGGAAGCCGAAATAAAATCGTGGAGTGATGCAAGCATTGGGCAAGCCGCGCGTCTATAAAAAGAAAGCGGGATGCTATTTACTAATTAATTTAGCTTATTGTTTCCTGCCGGTCTTGGCAATCCATATTACTACCGCAGTCGTACATCGACTACGTTCATGGAATACTCACGTCATTCTGCGCAAAATGGGGCACTATTCTTTGCAAATGACTAAAAAATATTTCTACCAAAATTTTTAGTTTTACTCCTCATAAATTATCTTTGGGTATGTCAAACGTGAAGCTCCCTACGCCGCTGCCTGTGCAGCAATTTGCCCGTTGCGTGAACAACGCGCAACGTCCAGCCGACTACGTTGGCGACTGGCCCGAGGCGGGCCAGGTGTACGCTGTGCGCGTATTGCCGCACGTGCGCACCGGCCTGCCGCAGGTGCACGTACTCGGCTTCTACGCCGAGCGGCCCTACGGCGCTTTCGCCGTCCACCGCTTTGAGAGCGTAGCCGATGTGTGGCTGAATTAACGCCATATACTAAGCTGGTTGGGGTAACGCCCCCCCCTTTGGCCTGATTCTATTGTCCATTAAAAAGCCCCGCCCGGGCCACCGTCATTCAACGACGGCAGCCCGGGCGGGGCTTTTGTTGTGCAGGCAGGCTACAGGTTGAACAAAGCGGCCGCGTTGCGGGTGGTGGCTTCGGCTACTTCGGCCTCGGGCCGGCCCAGCAACGACGCCACCCGGCGCAGCACCAGCGGCAGGTAGGCGGGCTCGTTGCGCTTGCCCCGGTGGGGTACCGGCGCGAGATAAGGGCAATCGGTTTCGAGCAGCAAATGCTCCAGCCCAATGCCGGGCAGCACCTTGTCGGCGCCGCCGTTCTTGAAGGTCGCCACCCCACCAATGCCCAGCATAAACCCCAGCCCGACAACCTGAGCGGCCTCCTCGGGCGTGCCGGAGAAGCAGTGAAACACGCCGCGCAGGGTGCCATCCTGGGCAGCTTCGACCAGCGCCACGGTTTCGGCGAAGGCCTCGCGGGTGTGCAGCACGATGGGCAACTGGTGCTTTTTAGCCAACTCCAACTGGATTTTCAAGGCCTCCTGTTGTTCGGCCAGCAGGGTTTTATCCCAATGTAAGTCGAGCCCGGCTTCGCCTATGGCGGCGAAAGGACGACGGTCGAGCCAAGTTTCAACCTCGTACAGCTGCTGCTCGAAACCGCGCGCGACC
The DNA here is from genome assembly GCF_039539585.1 of Hymenobacter glaciei. Taxonomy (NCBI): domain Bacteria; kingdom Pseudomonadati; phylum Bacteroidota; class Cytophagia; order Cytophagales; family Hymenobacteraceae; genus Hymenobacter; species Hymenobacter glaciei. The sequence goes on from NZ_BAABDK010000016.1 coordinate 278,811, forward strand.
GAACACGGGTGCAGGCCCATCATGGCAAAGCAGGTTTCGGGGGCTGCGGCTTCGAGCTCCAGCATCGCATCGATGCTGCTGTGGTCGATGTTGGGCATCACGATGGTGCGCACGCCGGCCTCCTGAGCGCGCTGCAGGGCATCGAGGCGGTCGGGCCGAAACTGTTCGGAGTAGAGGTGAGCGTGTGAGTCGGTAATGTGCATAGCAAAGAGAGAATAGCGTAGGCAAAGGTCGGGCGCGCGTGCCAAATTGGTCGCCGTCGCAGCTATTGTTAAAGGGCTGTCATTCCGACGCAGAAGGACTCTGCCCATATCGCTTCGCCAGCTTCACTCAGATTCCTTCTGCGTCGGAAGGACAGGCTTATGGCCATTCGCGCAGCCTAATCGTAGCGCCGCCCCTTCCACACCACGGCCCCGCCGAATAGCTGGAAGAAGGCAATGGCAGCCGTCAGGGCCAGGGTGTAGCCTTCGAACAGGGGGAGCAGTGCCCAACGCAGTCGCAGCCCGGCCCGGCGATGCGCAAAATGCGCCAGCAAGCCCTGCGCCAGCATTTTTGCGGCCCACACACCGAGCGCCAGCCCAATGCCGCCCGCCCAGGCCAAGCCCGTTAGAGCCGGCCAGAAGCCGCTGAAAAACAGCAACTCGAGCCGTAGCCGTAGGGGCAAGCCGGCCACGCCGCGCAGCCAGCGCTGCCGTTGCCGCAGCAGGGCCGCCCAGGTAGGCATGGGCAACGAGTCGGCACAGATATCAGCCTGGAAAACCTGTCGAAAGCCAAAGCCTGACGCCAGCACGGCCTGGAACAGGGCAAAATCCTCGGTTACGGAAAAGGGCAGCGCCTCGTAGCCGCCGGTGGCCTCGTAGGCGGCGCGGGTCACGAGCATGTTGTTGCCCATGGCCGTTACGGGCCGGCCTAGGTCGCTCACCACCTGCACCATGCTCAGCGAGAGCAGCCAGTCGAGGCCCTGCAGCTGATGAAACAACTGCGGCCCGCGCACCGCCGTGATGCCCGTGACCGTGCCCACGCCCGGGCCGGCGTGGGCCAACAGCCCGGTCAGCCAGGAGGTGGGCAGGCTAATGTCGGCATCGGTAATGAAGAAATAATCGGTGGTGGCCCGCCGCGTGAGGTGCGCTAACACGTTAGCCTTGCCCCGCGCCTGCCCCAGCGTATCGACGATGGGAATGACCTGAAAATGCCCCGCAAAGCCGCGCATAGCCGCTTCGGCCACGGCGGCTGTGCCGTCGGTGCTGCCGTCGTCCCCCACCAGAATTTCCAGCAATTCGGCCGGGTAATCGAGGGCGCGCAGGCTGGCCAAGCAGCGCGGCAGGGCGGCGGCTTCGTCGCGGGCGGCGATGAGGATGCTCACGCGCGGCAGTGGCGTGGGCAGCGGGCCGGGCGTAGCGGCCCCGCGCCGGCTGGCAAAGCGCCACGCCGTGTAGGCCATGCCCAGCAGCCACAGCACCAGGTACCCCAGCAATACGTTCAGCAGCGAACTCATAGGGTGGCAAAGGCGAAACCCTGCGCGGCCAGGTGGGCCAGCAGGCGTGGCAGCACGTAGCGCAGCCGGGGCCCGGCCTTACGGCTGTCGTGAAACACCACCACGTCGCCGGCCCGCACGGCTTGCAGGGCAAAGCGCAGGCAGTCTTCGGGGTGCAGGGCGGGGTCGTAGTCGCGCGTGAGCACCGACCACATGATGACGCGAAAATCGGCTTGCAGCAGCGGCAGCAGCGGCCACGTGAGGCGGCCATAGGGCGGGCGGAACAGGGGAAGCGAGATAGCAGCAGGCATTTCAGTTCCCATATTCAATAGCTCGCTGATGTGCGACTGGCATACGGCGATGTCTTCCAGGTAAGCCGCGCGGGGCGTGGCCCAGGCACTGCGATGCTGGTGCGTATGGTTGCCGAGGCGATGGCCGGCAGCCAGGGCAGCACGGGCGATTTCGGGGTAGCGGGCCAGGTTTTCACCCACGCAGAAGAAGGTAGCCTTGGCCTGAAATTCGGCCAGTTGCGCCAGTACCCAGGGCGTTTCATCCGGCACAGGGCCATCATCAAACGTGAGATACACAACCGGCTGGCCGCTGGGTGTGGCGGCGGGGGCCGTCCACTCGCAGCCGCGCAGCAGGGTGTGCAGCAGGCGGGGCGGCCGGGTGAGCAGGGCCGCGTCGAGCCGGGCACGCATGGGCATCAGGAGCGCACAATGCGCATAACGGGCACGTGGGGGGTAGTGGGGCGCGGGCCCAGCACAGCCGCCAGGGCTTCGAGGAAAGCCTCGGCGGTAGCGGGGCGGCCACCGGCGGGGCCGCGGCCGAGCTGGCGGCGCACGTCGCCGGCCCACTCGCTTACCACGGTGGGCGTGCCAGCAGGGCCGCTAAGCCCTAGTGCGGCCTCTAGGGTGAAGTAACGGGGGCGCGTTTCCTCGACTTCATTTTCGGCTGGTTCCTCGTCTTCCTCATACACCAGGGCCGAAAAATGGGCCTCCATGGTGGCCTGCGGGGCAGGCAGGTGCAACAAGGCCGTGGCGCGACCAGCTACTTCGTGCCAGCTGAGGCGCAGGCCTTTAGCTGGCACGCGGTCGACGGCAGCTACGTTTTCAGCAGCTTTGTCCCAGACGTAGAGCAACAGCTCGCGGGCCAGGAAAGGGTCGGTCAGCTCGCGGCGCACCGCCACCGGCCGGCGCCAGGCCAACTGCGGGAGCAGCACGTGGGCGAAGTTGTAGGGATGCTGACGGGCCATGCCGCAAAAGTACGGCCGGGGCGGGAAATCAGGAATCGAGTAAGTAGAAACAGTTCGCCGTGCCCCAGCAGGCATTCGCGGGCCGGAGCACGGCGGGTGCATGCCGGCATTCTATTCGCGGGGCAGCCAGACGCCAAGGCGGTGCTGGCGCATCTGGGGCCTGATTGCATTTTACCTGGCCCCCGGCTACTACCTGACGCGGGGGAGCGTGTATAGTAGATGTATACTTTGTTCGGACTCGGCCTAGAGTAAGCCGATAGCGAAGAATTGCACGTTGGCGGGAAAAGGCGAGTGAATCGCCGGCCTTTTCCCGCCAGCCTCGCCCCTGCCTACTCCCCCGTTGCCTTGCGCAGCGCCTGCCAGAGTACCTCGGCGCTACAGGCCCACGAAAAGCGGCTTAGGTTCTCATAGCCCCGGGCCACTAGCTGCGGCCGCAGCGCGGGCTCCTGCCAGAGGCGCGCAAGGCCGGCGGTAATGCTGGCCACGTCGAGTGGGTCGGCGAGCAGCGCGCCACCGGACCCGGCCACCTCAGGCATCGAGCTGACGCTGCTTGTGAGCACCGGGCAACCGCTGGCCTGCGCCTCGACAATGGGAATGCCAAAGCCTTCGAAATACGGCACGTACACCGTGGCCAGGGCCGCCGCATAGAGGCCAGCCAGCTCCTCATCAGCCACACGGCCGGTGAAATGCACGGCGGTTTGGTGGTGCATTTGCTGGTAGGCATCCAGGATAGGGCCGGCTTTCCAGGCCTTGCGGCCTACAATGAGCAATTGCGCCGGGGCCGCGCCGGGGCCGGCGGCAGCTTTGAACCGGTCGAAGGCCCGCAGCAGGTTTGCCAGGTTCTTGCGCGGCTGCAGGGCTCCCACGAACAGAAAATACGGCTGGCCCTGGCTGAACCGCTGGCGAACCTCGGCCTGCGCGGCCTCGGGCAGCGGGCGAAACCAGTCGGCCGGCGCGTTGTAGGCCACGCTGATTTTGGCGGGCGCGATGCCGTAAGTCTGCACAATGTCGGCTTTGGTAGCCTCCGACACGGCCACGAGCTGCGCCGAGGCGCGGGCAAAGCGGGGCGTAAAAAAGTGGTAATACTTGCGGGTAAGCAAGTCCACATCAAGCGGAAAGTGCTCGAAGGCCAGGTCGTGTAGCACCGTTACGCGGGGCACGCTGGTGCTGAGCGTAGTGAAACCGTCGGGGCTGAGGAAGGCGGCCGGCCGGTGCCGGGCCAGCCACAAAGCCACTGCGCCCTCAAACCAGGCCACGTAAAGAAACGGGTGGCGCGCCGGGGGCCCCAGCACGTGCGGCACCACATTGGGCCCGAATATGTAGCGCGCGTCATAGCCCCGGTCGAAGAGGAAGTGAAACGTAACTTCCGGGTGCTGGGCCACCAGGTGCCGCAGCGTTTCGAAGGTGAAACGCCCAATGCCTTCGAGGTGCCCGCCGGGCAGCAGGAAACGGGTGTTGACGGCGACGTGCATGGGTTTAGTTGTACTCTTCGCGAAGTTAAAAGCGAAAACAGCGGCTCATCAGGCATCCTGCACGCCACCTTAACTGTTTGGGCCGTATCGGCACTTGCGGCAGCGGCAAAAGTAGCGCCGCGCCACTACGGGGCTGACTCCGCCGGGCCTTACCGAACTTCGCGGCGCCCCAGCGGTTACCCAAATCATTCTCTGCACATGGAAGACTCCATCCTTCGCCTGGTTAAAGAAGCCCACGCCATAGCCGAAGCTTCAGCCCTTGCGGCATCTGACGCGCAACAACGCAAGCAATTCATTCTGGCCGACTTATCGCTGCACCTGGTGCAGGCAGCCCTGCGTGTCCCTCAGCCGGACGAGGCCGAGCTAAAGCGCTACCTGTTCGGCGTACTCACGGTTGCCAACGGGTTTGTTGAAGACGTTGACTTAAAGGCCATGGCCGAACGCCTCATGGCTGCAACGCCGCAGACCTGACCACCCATAATTACTACTGCACAGCGCACGATGGCAGGCAAAGAGGCAGCTGCAGTTTTAAGGCATTCTCAACCTTTAATTCCCGCTCCCGGCTTCAACTGCGCAATTTCGCTGCGCTGTATCAGGCCCGTGCCCAGCACAATCAGCCCAAAAACCACGGCCATGATGCCGGCTTCCAGCCACCAGCTCAGGTGCAGGGCGTATTGCAGGCCGAACCACGCACCGCACAGCAGCCCAAACGCCAGCAGCAGCCGGGCCAGCAGCCCCGTCGGGATGCCCACGGCAGTGCGCCGCGCCACCAGCACCAGGTAGCCCACCGATACAGCCGCCGCACAAACCAGCGTATCAATCGAAGCCGCTATGGCTCCGAATTTGGGCAGAAAAATCAGGTTCAGGCCAATGTTGAGGGCGATGCTGAGTGCTACCAGCCAGCTCACGGCGCGCTCGTGGGTGGTGCTGGTGAGCAGGGTGCTGTAGATGGCAAAGAAGGCGTGCACCAGCACGTTCACGAACAGAATTTTCAGGCAGAGCGTCATACGGGCCACTTCGGCCGGGCTGCTGTGCTTGAACTGCCAGAACACCACCTCGCCGCAGAACAGGATGAAGGCCACCACAAACAGCAGCGGCAGGCTGACGATGCGCTGCCCGAAGCGCAGCAGCTCGCGCTGGGCGCCGGCATCGCGCGGCACGCTGGCAAACCGGGCAAAAAACAGCGGCAGCACCGTCCAGGCGTACATCATTACGGCATCGACCCAGCGGTAGGCCCCGGCGTAATAGCCCGCCTCGGTGGGCGAGGCCAGGCGCTCGAGCATCACCATGTCGATGCGTTCATTGACACCGTACAGCAGCGTCATGAAGGCAAACGGGAGGCTGGCGCGCAGGGCGGTGCGGGCCACCGGCCCTTGCCAGTGGTAGCGGATGCGGCCAAAAAACCGTGTCATCAGCCCGTAGGTGAGCACCGTGGTGAAGGCCGCTGCCCCCAGCCTGGCGCCCACGTAGCGCGGCAGCGTGATGCCCAGCGGCAGCAGCACCAGCACGGCCCCGAGCAGCAGAAACTTCTCGACCACCGAAAGCACGGCATCGGTATTAAACTTCTGATGGGCTTGCAGGGTGCCGCGCAGAAACTGCCCGTACTGGGCCAGCAGCAGGGCCGCGCCCACGGCCCCGAGCAGCAGCAGTTCGGGGCCCCGGTAGCCCAGCCCCCAGCCTATCAGCAGCATGGCGGCCAGCGCCACGAAGTTGAGGGCCCCGCGCAGGGGCAGCAGCGTCGGGAAGGTTTCGGCCAGGAAGGAAGGCTCGGCCGCCACGCGCTGCACGGTGTAGGGCGTGAGGCCCAGGTCGGACAAGGCCGCCACGACCAGCGTGAGGGCCGACAGGGCCGTAACCAGCCCGAACGTGGCATGCCCGAGCCGGTCCTGCACCAGGTTTTCGACCACCACCCAGCCGGGTTTCACCAGCAGGTTGAGCAGGACGACGAAGCTGATATTACCGAAAAAGCGTTTGATGCGAGCGGGAAAGCTAAATCTGAAGTAAAGGCCGCACGCCGGGCGCGGGCCGCAAAGCTACGCACAGCACCGGGCCACCCGCTTGGCGCACCGCAACGGGGCATTTGCCGCCTATCTTTGCTTGCCGCTGCCCCGCGCCGGGCCTACCCAATTAAACTGGCGGGGCGGCGGCTTTCTTCTTCACTATGTCTGCACCTTCTTTCTCGCTGGTGGGCCTCGGGCCCATTATCAACCGCTGGAAATACTTCGTGGCCGGGGCCGTGGCACTGGCTGCCATCGTGAGCGTGGTGGTAGCCCTGCTGCTGCCCAACGTGTACCGCTCCACCGCCATCTTCATCCCTACCAACCCCCAAACGGCCGACCCCGACCGCCTGCTGGAGGAAAATGCCCAGATGCGCGGGCAGCTCGAGCTCAGCAGCCGCGCCGAAGACCTGGACCGGGCCATCACCATCGGCGAGTCGTTGCCGGTGGCCGAGAGCATTATCAAGAAGTTCAAGCTGTACGAGCACTACAAGGCCGGCCCCCCCGGCGACGACAATGCCGACAACTTCGTGGTGAGCGAGTTCAGCAGCAACCTGAGTTTGGTGCACAACGAGCACGACGCCATCGAGCTCAGCTTTGCCGACCACGACAAAAAGCTGGCTGCCGATGTGGCCAACGCCGTGGTCGGCGTCATCGACTCGGTGAACCAGCAGCTCACGTTTGAGAACCGCCGCACCGTGCTCGACCTCTACCGCCGGCGCTACGAATACCTGAGCACCAGCTTCGAGCGCAGCCGCCGCGAGCTGGTGGGCGCGCGCCGCCGCTACGGCATTTTCGGTCTCGAGATGCAGGGCCGCTACATGGCCAAGGAATTGGTGGAAACCGAAGCCGCCCTGCGCCGCGCCGAAGCTGGTGGGGGCGACGTGGCCGGCCTGCGCCGCGCCCTGCGCGGCCTCACCAAAGCCGACGGGGGCAACCTGATTAACCTCGAAAACTATGTGCGGGGCACCGACTCGCTCACCATGTTTGTGGCCCGCGTGGCCGACCTGCAAAACCGCCTCGTGGCTGCCCGCTCGGCCTACGAATCGGCCGGCCTCAGCCTGAAGGGCCGCATTTCGAGCCTGTACCAGGTGCAGAAGGCCTACCCCGCCACCCGCAAGTTCAAACCGGTGCGCTCGCTTATTGTGCTGGGTTCGGTGCTGGCCATGTTTGCCTTGTCGGTGCTGTTTATTGCGCTGCTGGAGTTGTACCGCTACCACCGGGGCACAGCCGCACCCACGGCGTGAACCCGCCGCTGAACAACCGGCTGCAGCGCCTGCGCCAGGCCCTGGATGGGCCGCAGTGGCTGTTTGTGAGCTTCGTGGGGCTGCTGTTGCTGGGCGGCGCGGCGGCGGGGCTACGGCAGCAGCCGGTGCTGCTGCTGCCGGCTTTGCTGGCAATAGGTGCACTGCTGTCTTTGTTAGAGTGGCGCTGGGTGTACTACGCGCTGTTTGCGGCATTACCCTTTTCGCAGGAAATCGGTTTGTTTGGCGGGTTGAGCATGGACATTCCCTCCGAACCGCTGATGCTGGTGCTCACGGCCTGCGTGGGGCTAACGCTGCTGCTGCGCCAGGGCACGCTGCCGCGCCGCGAGTGGGGGCACCCGCTGCTCATCATTCTGGCGCTGATGCTGGCCTGGACAGCGCTGGATGCGGCTTTTTCCGTCGACCATACCAAGTCGCTCAAGTACCTGCTGGCCAAGGTGTGGTACCTGGTGCCCTTCGTGCTGGGCACGCTGCTGGTGGTGCGCCGCCCGGCCGAGGCCTGGCGCTTTGCGGCCGTGTACGCGGCCAGCGCCTGCCTGGGCGTGGCTTATGTGGCCAGCCGGCACGCCACGCGGGGGTTCAGCTTCGGCGACATCAACTGGGCGCTGCACCCGTTTTTCCGCAACCACGTGATTTATGCCACCATGCTGGCGCTGCTGCTGCCGTTTTGCTGGTTTGCGCTACGAGCCGCGCGCAGTGGCGGGGCGCGGCTGGCGTGGCGGCTGGCGCTGGGGGTGCTGCTGTTCGGGCTGCTCACATCCTACACCCGGGCGTCCATCGTGTCGGTGCCGCTGGCGGCACTGTATTTTCTGGTGCTGCGGCTGCGCCTTACGCGGGTACTGCTACTGGCCGTGGCCATTGGCACCACCCTCACGGTGAGCTACTTCGTGGTTGGCGACCGGTACATGGAATACGCCCCCGACTACGAGCACACGGTTTTCAACGGCCGAAACTTTGAGCGCCACCTCGAAGCCACCTACAAGTTTCAGGACGTGTCGGGGATGGAGCGGGTGTACCGCTGGGTAGCGGCCGCCCGCATGATTGGCGAAAAGCCGCTCACTGGCAGCGGACCAGCCACTTTCTACCCCGAATACAAGCGCTACACCGTAAAGAGCTTTCGCACCTACGTGAGCGCCAACCCCGAAAAATCGACAACCCACAATTACTTCCTGCTGCAATTGGCCGAGCAAGGGATTCCCGGCTTTTTGTTGTTTCTCAGCCTGATAGCAACGACGTTGCTGTTGGCCGAGAGCCTGTACCACCGCGCCCAGGCCCGGCCCGAAGTGCGCCGCGTGGTGCTGGCCGCCACGCTCTCGTTTGTCATCATCGTCTTCCACCTCACCCTGAACGAGCTGGTGGAGGCTGACAAGATTGGGCCGGTATTTTTCATCTGCCTGGCCTTGCTGGTGCGCTGCGAAACCTGGCTGGAAGAGGAAGCCCCAACGGTAGTTTAGCGGCTCTGAGCTTGGTACTCGGTTGCCACGCCAGCAATTTGGGCCAGGTGTCGCTCGGCGTGTTTGCCTAGGAAATAGACGAAATCGTACACGTCCATCTTGCCCAGCTCGTTCACCGTCATGGTCGTACGGCACAGCACACCTTCGCCATTGGGCAGGCGGCTGAGCACGGCCTGGCATTGATGCAGCTGCTGCCGGAGCGTGGCCGCTACTTCCGGGCCCGATTTCAGGCCGTGCGGCGCCATATGGTCGGGCCGCATCCATTTAAATGCTCCGGGCTGGCTGATTTCGTCGAGGCGGACGCGCGCCGATTGGCGGGCATCCAGCTCGGTAGCCAGGTCCAGCCCATGCGCGTTTTTGAGGGCCTTGGCAGCGCCTTTCTCAATGAGAATGAGCAGGTAATGGTTGGTGAGCGCAACATGCTCAAGAATCTCATCAATGGTCCAGCCGCCATCAGCCGGATGGTAGCGGCGGATGGCCTCTGGCGCAGCGAACCAATCATCGAGTTGAGCAAAAGCCGTTTCCAGCTTTTGATTGATTTCCGCAATGACGTCTTCCGGTATCATAGGGGCCACTACTTGAAGCGGCAGCTGAGCATGGTTACGTCGTCGGCGAAATGCGAGCCGCGCGAGCTGTAGGCGTCGATGCTACGGAGCATTTCCTGATGCAGCTTGGGCAGCGGCAGGTAGCGGCTGCGGTGCAGCACTTCGAGCACACCCTCTTCCCCAAACTCGTTGCCCTCGGCATCAAACACCTCGGTCAAGCCATCGGTGTAAAGCAGCAACATTGAGTGGCGCGGAATAGCCACCTGCCCTACCCGCAGCATCGGTAGCTCTTCCATAATGCCTAGCATCACGGTGCCTACTTTGAGGGTAGTAACCTGACCGTTGTCGGCGAGCAGCAGCGGGTCGTTGTGGCCGGCGTTCACGTATTCGAGCTGGCGGGTGCGGCGATTGTAGATGCCGAGGAAAGCCGTAATAAACTTCTCGCCGCCCGAGTTGCGGAACAGCAGGTGGTTGAGTTCGGGCACCACCGTGGCCAGCGGCACGCCCTGGCGCAGCAGCGTGCGCAGGCCGGCCTGGAAATTCGACATGAGCAGGGACGCGGGCACGCCCTTGCCACTCACGTCGGCTACGCACAGCATCAGGCGGTCGGCATCGATTTCGACCACGTCGTAGTAATCGCCGCCAATTTCGGTGTGGGGTACGTAGCTGCGCTCAATGGCCAGGTCGGCGTCGTTGGGCAGCTTGCGCGGGAAAAGCAACGCCTGCACTTCCTGGGCAATTTCAATTTCCTTGCGCACGGCCGCGTCGGCAATGCGCTGGGCCTGGAGGCGGCGGTTTTCCACGGCCCCCATCAGCGTGTTGGCCAGTGAAGTGAGGAACGGAATGAGTTGCTGGCGGTCGTAGTCGGACCGCAGGCCGCCGACAAACACGTAGGCTACCACGTGGCGCTGGCGCAGAATGGGCAGCACAAGCTCGTACCGGTCCCAGTCGGGGTCTAGCAGCAGGTCTTCCACGGACCGGGGCTCGCGTATTTCGCCGTCGAGCAGGGGGCGCGAGAGGCACAGATTTTCGGCGGTGGCCATGTCGCAGCCCAGCACCAGGCGGGGCCGGAACTGGTCGTCTTCGCGCGCAAACAATGCCAGCTGCACCACGTTGCGCTGCCCTTGCAGGGTGAGGCGCAACATGTGGTAGAGCTCGTCGACGGAGTGGTCGCGGGCCGTCATGTCGTGGGCCACGCCCAGCACCGTATCTAGCTCGAACTGCTTGAGCTGCAGCTGGCGCCGCAGCTGCTTGAGCTGCTCGTCGCGCGCGGCAAGCAGGGCTGAATCAGTGGGCGGTTGGGTGGGAGAATTGGGAGCTGCTGCGGCCATACGCGGCAAGGTACAAAAAGCGCCGGGAAAGCAGCGGGCGCGAGTTCGCGTTACACCGCTACGGGCGTTTTGGGGTCGTAGGCGTCACGCAGGCCATTGCCAAGCAGGTTGAAGCTGAGTACCAGCAGCGAAATGGCGGTACCCGGCAGCAGCGTAAGCCACAGCCCGGCCTGGGTGCCCAGCAGGTCGTAGCCTTCCTTCACCATCAGCCCCCAGCTGGGCGCGGGTGGCTGCACGCCCAGCCCCAGGAAGCTCAGGCCGGCTTCGAGCAAAATTGCTGAAGCAAAGTTGCTGGTGGCCAGCACAATGAGCGGCCCGCGCATGTTGGGCAGCAGGTGCTGCGCAATGAGGCGCGCAGTGGGCAGGCCCAGCACCCGGCCAGCTTCCACAAACGTGGCCGAGCGCAGGCTTAGCATCTGGCCGCGCACCACGCGGGCCACGTCGACCCACATGGTAAGGCCCACGGCCACAAAGCTCACCCACACGCCTTTGCTATCGAGTGCCAGCGAAATGGCAATAACCAGCATAATGCCCGGAATGCTCCACACCACGGTCATCAGGCCCAGTAGCAGCGAATCGACCCAACCGCCGAAATAGCCGGCCACCGCACCCACGGCCATGCCCAGCACCAACGATATCAGTACCGCCACCAACCCAATGCCCAGCGAAATGCGCGTGCCCAGCAGCAGCCGGCTCAGCTCGTCGCGCCCGGCTTTGTCGGTGCCCAGCGCGTAGGTGCGGGTGAGCAAGTGGCTTTCCTGGATTTCGCGCTGCAGGCTGGCACGCGGGCCCGGGTGGCCGGCTACGGTGGCCAGCGGCAGGCGGCGCAGGCGGCCAGCCTCGGCCGAGTGTTCGCCCAGGGGCTTCAGAATGATGGAGTCGCCGGCGAATTCGTAGCCGCCGATGGGGGTTTCCTGCCACTCGGGCTCGCGACCGCGCAGCCAAGTGGTGAAGATATTGTCGGTGGCCGCGCCCAGGCGGGCCGAGTCGGGCAGGGGCTGGCGCAACAGCTGTACGCGCAGGCCGGGGCCTTCTTTCTGCACCTGCACGAAGCCGTGGTTGGCGTTGGGCGAGTTGTCGGGCATTATCCAATAGCCCAGCAGGGCCACCAGCGTGCACAGCGCAATAAAGGCCAACCCGGCCACGGCAGGCCGGTTTTGCCACAGGCGCTGGCGCACGTAGTAGCCCGGCGGCCGGGCGGCGGCAGCCGAGATGGGCGGCTTTGCGGAAACTGCCGCGGCCACCGTTAGCGGGTGTTGTGTTGCAGCAGGCCATCCTTCGAGGCCAGGTAGGCGGCATCGCGGGCAATGGCGCCGAAGGACGTGGTTTCGTAAGCCAGCTCGGTGTCGGGGTCGGGCCAGTAGCTGCGGATGAGGCCTTGCTCCAGGAGGCTGCGGAGTTGGTTTTCGAGCTCCTGAACAGGCAAGCCTGTTTTCTGGAGCAGCGTGCGGAACGGGGTGACGAAGTAAAGCTCGTCGAGCAGGTCGTATTCGGGGTCGGTCACGGAAGTAAATCGCTCGTGCGGTGATGCAGGCAAATGTAAGCCCGGGAGCGGGGTTGGCGGGCCGCCGGGGCCGGTATCTTTAGCGGGCCCGAAGACCAATGCTGAAACAGCCCCTGCTTGCGGATTGTCACCCCTTTTGTTCTGCACATGCGCAAGCTCCTGGCCGACCGCAGCTTCCAGCTGACGTTTATTCTCACCCTGCTCTTTCTCGAGACGGGCATTGCCCTCCTACTGCTGGGGCTGGCCAATTACGGTTGGATGCTGTTTGTGCTGCTGCCCATTTTGTTGGGCCTCGCCCTTGGGGCCATGCTCAACAAGCGCTACACGCTGTGGGGCGCGCTCATTGCCACGGCGCTCACGTTGCTGGGCCTGTACGTGCCGGGCCTGTCGGGGCTGCTGTGCATCGTGATGGTGCTGCCGATTATCGTACCACTGATTTTTCTGGGTTTTGTGGTTTCGCACCTCGCCGCCCGCAACCAGCAGCTGCGCGAACGCAACCAACTACCGGTGCTGCTGGCTCCATTGCTGCTGTTCGTGGTGGGCGCGCCGCTGGAGCAGTACGCCACGCGCAACGAGGCCGCCATTATCGCCGTGACCACCGAACGGGTGTACCCCTACTCGCCCGAGCAGGTCTACGATGCCATCAAATCCGTCGATACGCTCGACGCGCCCAAGCCTTTTCTCATGAATTTTGACCTGCCCATCCCCGTGAAGTGCGTGTTGGAAAAGGAAGCTGTGGGCGGCCGGCGCACCTGCTATTTCAAAGCGGGCCTCCTGAGCAACGACGACTTTGGGGCCGGCACCATCACCGAGCGCATCACCGCCCTGGAGCGCGGCCGCCTGTTGCAGATGGATGTGGAGTTGTACAACCTGGTGGGGCGTAAATGGCTGGGCTTCCGGGAAGCCACCTATCGGTTCGAGCCGGCCGGCCCGCACGGCTGCAAAATGACCCGCCTCACTACGTACACCTCGGTGCTGCGGCCCCGGGCCTACTGGGGGCCGTTGGAGAAGCTGGGCATCCGGCAGGAGCACGACTACGTGTTTGATAACCTGGCCCGCGACCTGCGCCGGAAATTCGGCCGCCGCTAATTCAATTGCCGCCGGCATGTTTTTCCTCTCTATCCTGACCACTTTGGTTTTTTACGGCTTTGGCCTGACCACGCCGCTGCTGTGCGGACTGTATCTGGCGCGGCCCCACTGGCGGACGGTCCTGGTGCGATTGATGGCCGTTTCGGCCGGGCTGCTGCTTGCTGCGGGCAGCATCCTACTGGCCCAGACCTTGGCTACTGGTATTCAGACTAGTTTCGGCGCTGATGAACTGGAGCGTTACGCCTGGCTTAATCGGCTGTCTGGGCCGTACTGGTTGGCTTACTGGGCGCAGCTGTTGGGCCAGGGCCTGCTGCCGCAGGTGCTGTGGCGGCGCTCGTTGCGCCGGCGGCCGTGGGTGCTGCTACTGCTGGTGCCGGGCATGCTTGCCAGCCTGGCCGAAAGCTGGTTCGTCCGGTACTACGCCTCAAATCGTGATTACCTACCATCTTCCTGGGGAATGGTATCGCCCAATCAACTGACACTACCAGCAGTAGTGGTTACTTATTTACCGTTGCTATTCGGCGCATACTGGGTTGTTAAGCGCCGCCAGCAATGAGGTTTCAGACCATCCTGTTCTCAATCGTTTCTGCCTCATTACTTATGCTCAAGCTGCATCCAACTACCATACATTTACCGCGATGAACAAATTCAGGCTCCTGCTTGCAGCACTGACTGTCGCACTAGTGGTGCGCTTTGGCTGGCACTTGTACCAGATGGCTACGCAGCCAGCCTTCATCAGCTACCGCGCCGACCTGCGCCGCCACCAGTTGCGACTGTATTGGAAAGACGAGCGCAATCGCCGGTTTGGAAGTCTGGAAGGACTGAAAAAATGGTTGGCCGCTCACCAGCAGAAACTAGTTTTTGCGATGAATGCGGGCATGTTCAACCCCGGATATGCGCCTCAAGGCTTGTTTATTGAGGGCAGCAAAGTCATCACGCCTCTGGACACCACCAGTGGCCCAGGCAATTTCTATCTCAAGCCCAACGGCGTGCTTTACCTCAATACCGATACCACCGCGCACATTTGCCAAACCGCCGCTTTCCGCAACGACGGCCAAGTAGCCTTCGCCACGCAGTCGGGGCCCATGCTGGTAGTTGATGGGCAGATTCATCCTGCTTTTACACGTGGCTCCGCTAATCGGCAGATTCGCAACGGGGTGGGCATCTTGCCCAATGGCCACGTACTGCTGGCCATGTCGCGCACTAAAATCAGCTTCTACGATTTCGCCGAGTACTTCCGGCAAGCCGGGTGCCGCCAAGCACTCTACCTCGACGGATTTGTGTCGCGCACCTACGAGCACTCGTCTGTGCAGCCTCAGAACGACGGCGACTTCGGCGTCATCATCGGCGTTACCGTGCCGCGACGGTAGCGCCTCCCGTTGGCACTGCAGCCCCCTCCTGTGAAGCAATGTAGGCGACGATGGAAGCAATTTCTTTATCTGACAGCGCGAAAGAGGGCATTTGCTGCTTGTTGAATTTGGTGAACAGCGCCACGGCATATTCGTCGCCGGTGGCCACGAGCTTGCTTGAATTTTTCACCCAAGGAATAAGCCAGGAAATGGGCCGACGCTTGGTAATGCCAGCTAAGGCCGGGCCAACTACCTGCTCATTCACGGCATGACACTGGGCGCAGTTGCCTTTGAATAGGGCATCACCGGCGGCTACTTCGGCAGCTTGCGCGACCGTGAGCAGCGGCTTAGGAGCAGCGGCGGTCTGCTCCGGAAACTGTGGCCCTTCTGGCATGCCGTGGTCATTGGGGCCTTGCTGCTCGAGCAGCGCATCATCGGCCGCAAAGCCGGCCAGGCCGGCGGCGCTCAGCAGGGTGAAACCAAAGAGCACGACTATCAAAGCCATGCCCACCGTCAGGGCGAAACTTACCGGGTTGCGGCGCATAACACGTTGGACTTAGGTGGAATATAGTTGCGGCAAATTTACCATCCAAGCCCTGTGAGACGGTTTTTTGGCAATATTTTTTTACCCCGCCTTGCTGCTCACGCTACCGCACCGCCCGCCCCTTCCATTCGTAGCCGCCGCGCCGCCCGGCCAGGCCTACGGCCAGTGCATAAGGCGCGTACAGCAACTGCAGTGGCAGCAGCCCCACAAGCCACTTTCGCCGCCCCAGAAACCCCAAGACGGGCCCCAAAAACCATACGTCGCCACCCAGCTTGAGTACTCCGGCTGCCGCTACCCACAGCCACAGCCCGGGCCAGGCCAGCGCCGCCGCCACGCCCACAGCCAGTGCCACGTTGGCACCCAGCACCACCAGGGCCAGCCGTTGCGGCGCCGCGCTGCGGTAATGCGCCCACTTGCTGGCCCAACGCACCCGCTGACGGAGCAGCGCCCGCAACGTAAGCGGCGCGGCCGTGCGCACAATAGCGTCGGCGTCAAACAGGAACCGCGCCGTGCCCGGAAACCGCGCGTGAATGCTGTGCAGCAGGAATTCGTCGTCGCCGCTGGCCAGGTGGGCGTGGTCCGTAAAGCCCCCCACTGCCTCGAAGGCGCTGCGCCGGTAGGCCAGGTTGGCCCCGTTGCACATGGTGGGCTGCTGCCGGGCTAGGCAGGCGGCCCCCACCCCCACCAACCCCGCAAACTCCAGGCCCATGAGCGTGGTGAACCAGTTAGCCGGCCCCGTGAGCAGCACCGGCCCGCTGATGAAGTTGGTAGCCGGCTGCCGGACCAGCAGGGCCGCGTAGGCCGCCAGCCAGCCGGGGCCGAGGCGGCAGTCGGCATCGGTGCAGACCAGCCAGGGCGCCCGCGCGGCTTGCTGCGCGGCGAGCAGGGCAGCTTTTTTGCCCGTTGTGTGAACGGACAGTTCAATCAGCCGCAGTGCAAAACCAGCTTCCTGAGCAGCGGCGGCAATGATAGCAGCGGTAGCATCGGTGGAATGGTCGTTGGCAATGAGCACTTCGAAACAAGCAGCGGGCAGCGTCTGAGCAGCCAAGTCGCCCAGGAGTTGGGGCAGGTTTTCGGCCTCGTTGCGGGCGGCGATAAGGACGGAAAATTTTAATGAGGAATCCGGAATGAGGAATGAGGGATTCGCAGACGACTCCAATTCTTCATTCTTCACTCTTAATTCTTCATTAAGCGCAGCGCTTAGCCACACCATCAGCCCCGCATAGAGCGCCGGCAGTACCAGCAGGCACATTCCCAACGCCGCTATCACTTGGCTGCCCGTTTCTCGCGCAGCACGCGCAGGCCCGGCACCAGCAGCAGGCCGGCCGCGCTGGGCAGCGCGATGTTGATGACCCACAAGCTGAGGCTGGCCGAAAGTACCGGCAGCGCCGGCTGGCCCAACAGCCCAAACAAGTGCGTGGCCGACAATTCGCGCACACCCACATCGGCCAGCGCATTGAGCGAGGGCACCAACGACTTTAGAAAGAACGTGCCGGCCACGGCGGCCAGGCCCGGCCCCAGTGGTCCGCCTACGCCGTAGGCCGCCAGCAGCAGCATAAACTGAGCGCAGAATACCGCGTAGCGCAGCCCCGAAATAGCCAGCACCGCGTGCAGCGCCCGGGCCGGGTAGGTGGGCATAATGGCCAGCGCCGGCCGAAACCGCCGCAACGGTCGCCACAGCCCCAGCGCTGCCAGCAGTAGCTGCGACCGGTACAGCGGCACCAGCACCAACCCACTCAGCACCACCGCCGAGGCCACCACGCCCACCCCAGCGGCCGGGTAGCCGTTCAGGTAAAACTTCAACACGAAGTAGAGCAGGCCCGCCACGCCGGCCAGTACGGTAGCCACCAGCTGGCAGTAGCGCCCCAGAAAAACCGCCCCCAGCGCACTCACCCGGCGGCTTTTCAGCTCGATGATGCGGCCGGCGTAGTCGCCCACCCGGTTGGGGGTGGCGAAACCCAGCGTGAGCCCCACCAGCACCGCCCGAAAGCTGCGCCCGAATGTAACGGGCTCCAGATGCCGGGCCAAGCGGTACCATTTCCAGGCCTCGAGGCCCCAGTTGGCGGGCACCAGGGCCAGCGCCAGCAGCACCGGGCCGCGCCCAGCCCCGCTGAGCGTAGTAGCCAGCAGGTGCCGCCAGGCCGCCGCCGTGTCGGGCGTGGCGAAGATGGAGTTGTAGAGTAGCCCCAGCGTGAGCAGCGTAACCCCGATTTTACTCCAGAAAACCACGCGCTTCCACTGACGGGCACGGCGGTTTTCGGGGTCTGACGGGCCAGAGGGTGGAGTTGCAGTGCTACCAGAAACAGAAGAAACCTGAGCGGCTGGTTCACCACCCTGCCCTGGGGCGTAACTTTGTAAGAGATGCCCGCTCCCACCCGTCCCCGCCCCGCGCCCGCTGCCGACCTGCTGCCCAAAATCATCATGGGCGTCGACCCCGGCACCCAGATTATGGGCTACGCCCTGATTGAGGTGCGCGGGCAGCGCGTGGACGTGCTGTGCTACGACGTTATCAATATGAAGGCCCTGGGCTCGAATCACGCCGTAAAGCTAAAGCGGATTTTCGACCGCATGCTCGAGCTCATCGACGAGTACCTGCCCGACGAGTTGGCCATCGAAGCCCCGTTTTTCGGCGTGAACGTGCAAAGCATGCTCAAGCTGGGCCGGGCCCAGGGCGTGGCAATAGCAGCTGCCCTCTCGCGCCAGATTCCCTACGTGGAGTATGCCCCCACCAAGGTTAAGCAGTCCGTCACGGGCTCGGGCAACTCCACCAAAGAGCAGGTGGCCCACATGCTGCGCCAAACCCTGAAGCTGCCGCCCATCGCCGAAGCCAGCACCTTCCTCGATGCCACCGATGCCCTGGCCGTGGCCCTGTGCCACCACTACCAGAAGGGCAACAACGCCACCGTGAGCGGCGGCAAAAGCTGGAGCAACTTTCTAACCGAGAACCCCGAGCGGCTGGGGGCCAGCACCGGCGCGGTGAAGAAGAAAACACCGACGAAATTGTAAGCGCGAAGGGGCAAGCCACATATCAACGTTAACCGGCAGCTAGTTATTTACCTCTCATTTCCTGCTCTTGCCATAGCTGTTCCGGCTCAACTTCGAATAAATATTTGTTGAGCACATCCATCACTTCATTGAAATTTATGGCCTTCCCGATAGCCGCTTTTATAATATCCGCCCCTTCAAACTGCGTTATAATATCATCATCTTTATCAACACATTCCCTGATTTTTTCTTTCAATTCAGGAAGTCGGTAATTACTGTTAAAGGTCCAGATAACTTCTGCGCACAGAATCGGATTATGAACCGTAATTGCCAGAATTTTAGTCAGCCAGTTGTTTTTTAATTCCGCTGATACCTGTCGGTATTTCCACTTGCCATTGTTCCTATCGAACAACTCGACGGTGTTGGGATACGCAGTATTCAGCAGTACTCGGGTCGAGGCTTTTGACAAGCCTTCGGCACTTGGAATGATGTCGATGACACCGTCATTTCCAATAGAGATGAGAGGGAAGAGTGGTACCAGCATCGAACGTTGATGAACCCGTGTAATTTTTTTACACTTTAGTAAGCCTTACTTCAGCGGCTGGGTTTTGATGCGCAGCATTTTGCGGCTCGGCTCGTAGCGATACACCAGCAACTGGCCGGGTGGGCCTACCACAAAGTTGAGCAGTTGGTCGGATTGGTAGGTGGCCAATACCGGGGCCTGGGCACCGTTTACGGCAGTATAGGCGGCTTCCACGCCCGCGTTCATCTTTTGCTGCAAGTTGTTGAGGCGGCCCAGCATCCGGTCCATGCCGGGGGTGCTGGCCATCGGCTTTTCGGTGGTGTAGGCTGGCAGGTCAGGCAGCTTGTCCAGAGCAGTGCTGGCCCGGGCGGCCGAGCGGGCGGGCGTTTCGGCCAGTACCGTGGCGTACGCATATTGCTGGGCGCTTTCTACGCCGGAATACACCAGCATGGGCTCGCCCTGCCGGCCCGTTACGTCGCGGTAGCGGCTGAGGCGCAGCTCATCCGCCCCCGGGGCTGTTTTAAATGTGCGCGCCACCGGGTAGAGGCTGCCCAGGGTGCCGGCGGCGGTGTAGTTCAGCACGACAAAAGAACCCGGCTGGCCATTCAGACCATACTCGCCTACCAGTTTGGCATCGGTGCCCGTGGTGCTGAGCAGTTCGTGGACATTGAACGACGCCTTGCCCTGATACAGGTGGCGGCCCAGGTCGGGGTCGCCGAGGCGCGCGCCGAGCTCAGCCCAGGGCGTGAGCACGGGCGGTATGGCCTGGCCGTCGGGCCGGTAATACGTCAGAAAAACGCCCAGCACGCTATCGCGGCGGGGGGCCTGGGGCCGGGCGTAGAGGCCCGAGGCCGCGACGCGGCCATCGGCCAGGGCCAACAGTTGCGCGGGCTGGAGCACGATTTGGGGGGTGCGCACCGGCGTGCGCGACAGCACTTTGCCCGTGGCACGGTCCAGGCACAGCACCGACACGTCGGTGATGTTGCGCTGCTCGGTCGTGTTGGGTTTAATAATGTAGGAATCGGCCAGTACCAACGTCACCAAGTTGTTGCTCACGGCCACCTGCAGGGGCTGGTGCTGGCGCAGGTCGGTGGGGAAGTACATGCGCGACCACTGGGTTTTCAGGTCCTTGCCGAGCATGGTGACGGCATAGCCGGCCGTGTCGCGCCGAAATGACTGCACCACGCAAAAGCCCTCGGCGGGCGTCATGGCCAGCAGGGGTGGCCCGGTGGGCATGCGCTTGCGGTCAGGAGCCGCCGTAAGGTCGCGTCGCAGCTGGGTTCCGGTTTGGGGGTTGAAGGTGTAGAGCGCCAGGCTGGCCGCGCTCTGGTTGTGGTAGGGCAGCGCAAACGTGGACTTGCCCTGCAGCGGCGGCAGTGGCGCGGCCCCGAGCGGAATGTTGAGCGCGTAGCGATAACGGGTTTTCAGGGAGGGGTCGAGCAGACGCATGGCGTACACGTCCTGGCCATCTTCGCCGGCTTCGCTGCGGTAAAGCACAGCATAGCCCTGGTCGCCGGTGGGCAGCACCAGGGGCAGTTCTGGCACGCCGGGTATTTCCTGCACCTGCTGGGCGTGGGCCGCGGCGGGCAGCAGCGCCAGTACGAGGAAGCCGAAGCCCAGCACTCGGTTGCGGGTAGTTTTCATGGATATGCGCACAAATCAGCGTAATACAGTCTTAAAAAAATATCCTGCCTACTCAACCGGCACGTCGAGCACCTGCAAGTGCAGGGCCGACTTCGCCGGGTCGAAGTGCGAATACACAAACTTGCCCGGCGCGTGCGGCAGCACCTCATCGTAGAAAAACTCCCCGGGGGGCGTCTGGAAGGTGGGGGCAAAGCTGAGCGTCGTCAACTCGCCCCGGTCGGGGCCGGCGGGCACGGCCGGCTGGCCCAGGTAGCGGCGCGTAAAAATATTGTCGCGCACATCGGTTGCCGGCTTCAGCGTATTGACGTAGAGCAGGTTCTGATGCCAGTTCAGAAATACTACCTGAGGCAGCTTGGCCGGGTCGGGCTGGTACAAAAAGCGGTACGAATACACCAGCTTGTCGGTGAACTCGCGCGGCACGGGGCCCGCGCTGTGGTCTTCATATATCTTATAGGGCTTGGGAATCCGTCGCACGGCCTCCAGCTTGCCCTGGGTCGTGAGGTCGAGCACCACAAAGTCCAGCACGTCGCGCCGGGGCGGACCGGGGCCAGCGGCCCCGCCCGGCCCGGGAGCCCGGGTGCCGCCCGCCGCACTGTACAGCGGGTCGGTGAAGAAGAACATCTTGTACGTTTCGCCCACCAGCGCATAGCCGCCGCCCGGCCGGGGCAGCAGCGCGTGCAGCTTCAGGCCCGGGTAGTCGCCGACGGTGTAGGGCTGAATAGTGGAATGGGTGTTGAGCTTGCCCGCCAGTTCGGTGGCAAAACTTAGGCGCGACAGGTAGTCGGGGGTGCCCTCGGGGGCCAGGCTAAGCACGAAGTAGCCATCGGTAGGCGTCGCGTTTTCCACCTTCACAGGCGCGCTAAGCACCGATTTGGGCACGTTGCCGTAGTAACCGGCCAATATCAGGTGGCCGGCTTTATCGAGACTGGCCAGGTTGGGCACCAGCAGGTTGGGGGCTCCCAAACCGAGCAGTTCTTTGCGGCTGGTTTCGTTGCCGGTCAGGCCATCCAGGCACACCACTTCGTAGCTGGCCTTGGTGTTGTCCAGCACCGCATAGGCGTGGGTGGCATCGGCCTGAAACTGGTGCACGTTGTACTTGCCTTTTTCGGGCAGGTATTCCTTCTGCCAGCGCTTGGCCGTGAGGTCGGAGCCGTAGCGCGCCACCACAAAGCCAAGTTTGCCGGGGTCGATGGGGTACGTAATGTAAAAGTCGCCGCCCCCGGCCGGCTCCATCGCCGCCAACCCAAAATAGTCGCCCGTGCCCGGGAAACGCGCTTCCTGCACCTGCTTACCCGTGGCATCGAGCTTCAACAGCAGGCCTTCCTTACCGGTAAAAAAGTAGAAATACGTGAACTCCCCCACCACGCGGGTGGCCTGCAGGTTCCAGTTGCGGCCCAGGCGCACCTCAGTCGTGGCCTTTTTCTGCAGGTCGCGCCCGTAGATTTCAAGCTGAAACAGGTCGTAGGTGCTGCCTTGCCGCAGCATGTAGTACACCTGCCCTTCCACCGTCTTGAAACCCCGGTACACGGAAGCATCCAGGCCCGTGAGGGTAACATCCTGCGCGGCGCCGGGCCGCCCGGCCAGCAGCACGCCGGCCAGCAAAAGCCCGCGTAGCAGGAAGAATCGGGTGAAAGGTGGCGACATAAAAAATTAAAAGAAGGAGAACCCAATGAAGTCGGGCAAAAAAAAGCGCGGGATATCCAGCACAATTACAAGCAGTCAAATATAGGGCGCCTTCTAGCGAATGCGCTGATAATTAGTCAAGTATTTTGCAATTGGGCCCGGGCTTGTACTTCCCGCCAGTGCGGCCGGTGCCACAGCCAGCCTGCTTGAGCCCCCGTAACGCGCAGCATTGAAAAAGGTGCGCGACGACTTTTGCCTTTGAAATCGGTTCCGTTTACCGGCTCAATAGTCGACCGCTCGGCACTCCTGACATCTGGCCCGTAGCCAAACGCCAGGGCGTGAAGCCTCCTTTGCTTGGCTCACCAGCAGGCGTAGGGGTATCAACTGCTTATCAGACAATTGTATTCTTGACAATTAGCAAGCTATTTCACCGGCTTGGGCCACACGTAATTTTTCGACCACTCCTGAAACACGGCTACCTCGTTGGGGTGCGCTGCCAGCCACTGCTGCACCTCGGGTGCGTCGGTTTGGGAAGCGTGCGCTAAGTAGCTGAAGGCGGGCACAAAGCCCTTCTGCTGCATCTCGACGAAGTAGGGCACGTAGTAATTCCAGGTAAAGCCCTTTTGCTTGTCGGCTAGCTCGCCCAGCCCTTTGCAAAGCGAATCGAACTGGCGCACGAAGCGCTCGGTGGCATTGGCGGGCGGCGGCACGTCTTTATTGAGGGACTTATCCAGCATCGCCGCACTCGAAAGGGAAAGCAGCATTTCGGCCGGGCCGAAATTATCGGGGCCGTTGTCTTTGCCATTAGCGCCCGAAAGCGCCGCACTGGAAATATTAATGGTCACGGCATTTTCGCCGGTGCGGGAAACGCCCAGGCTCATGGCCTTGTCGAGCATGGGCAGGCGCTGGGCCGCCCGGGCCCCGCGCGGCTCCAGCACCAAAAAGCGGCTCAGGGCCAGCAGGCCCGGAATGCGGGTGCCGCTGCTAAGCTGCATCACGCCCATGCTCATGTGCGAACTGGCGTGGTTGGGGTTCAGCGCCACGGCTTGCTGGAAGCTGCCGATGCTGGCCGGCACCTGCCCGTTGCGGGCCTGCGCGATGCCCGTGTTAAAATAGAGGGAGTACGAGTCGGGGAAATATTTGAGCCCCTGCTCATAAACCCGCACGGCATCTTTGGGCTGCTTCAGGCCATCAAGGCTGTTGCCGTAGGTCACGTACACGCTCTGGCCCACGCGAGGGTCGGCCTTGATGAGCTTTTTGCAAATGGCAGCCGCCTCGGCGTTGCGGTTGAGGGCGTTGTAGGTGAGCGCCAGTTCGCTGAGGGCAGTGCTGTTGGCAGGCTCGGCGGCCAGCACCTGCTGGTAGCGCGCCGCGGCCTCGTCGTACTTGCCGGCATCGTAGAGGCGGATGCCTTCGTCGATGAGCTCTCGGGCGGGGCGCGGGGCTATTTGGGCGAAAACAGCGGGTGTCAGGCCGAGGCTTAGCAACAAGAGTAACGCGTTTTTCATAAACACTGATTTGGGTAGAAAATCGAAGTAACGAAGTGGCGAGCGTCTTTCGTACGCAGCGCGGCAGTTGCTAACGTCCAGCCACATTGGCGCTCTAGCTACCGGCAAGCTCACTACGAGGCGGCCCCAGAAATCTCAGAATGCGTGCTTGGTTTTGTCAACTCGTTGGTCAGCAGCATTCGTAGAAGTGTGAATATTTTCTGCTCCTTTTCTGCTTCGCTGCTAAAGGCACCATTCATTATAATTTACCGCAGTGAGGCTGTGGTTACCGCGTAGCCGCCAATGTCGACCCGGCTGCCGTCGCGCAGGTGGCACCAGAGGTCGCTGAATATAACCTGGTTTATTCCGTGCTTTTTTTTGCAACAGGTTCTCCGAAGATAGGTAGTCCAATTACCTTATATCCTCCCCGGAGAAGCGGCATCACTTTCGGCGAAGCATTTCGCCTCAATCACGATTGGTTTTCCGATTGGTTTTAAGCTCAACAAATCCTCATCTTCCCGCAGCTCTTTTAAAAACCCGGCTTCGCTGCTCCCAGTCCCCAGTATAACCCATGGATAACCGTACTCAGTATGTAGATAAAACACTGTTATCATCACTCCACCCGAGGCCTTCATCAATTCTTCACCGACGGGTAGGTCCTGTAGTTCCCCAATCAGTTCGAACGCTGCTCGCTCACCTATTCCCATCGTAGCAGCCACATGATTCAGTAAGGCTTCGCGTCGGGTTTGCTCAGCCTGATAAGCGAGGTCGTCTTGCGTTTGCGAATAATTCGGGAAAGGCGGGCGTACCGTCCGCAGCAGCACGAAATGTTCAGTTCCGCGGTTGCGATAGAGGCTGAAAATGGTCAGTTCACTGCCCATTATCCCAACAGCAGTTCGCCCGCCGCATACGTCACCGCGTAGCCGCCAATGTCGACCCGGCCGCCGTCGCGCAGGCGGCACCAGAGGTCGCCGCCGCGGGGTGAAATCTGACGGGCGCGCAGCTCAGTTTTGCCCAGCTTTTCGGCCCAGAATGGAATGAGCGAGCTGTGAGCTGAACCCGTAACCGGGTCTTCCGGCACGCCGACGCGGGGCGCGAAAAAGCGCGAGACAAAATCAATCCCATTAGAGCCCGGCGCGGTGGCAATAACGCCCACATACTCCAGAGCCGCGATGCGAGCGAAATTCGGATTCAGGGCCAGCACTTCGGCTTCGGAGTTGAACACAACCAGCAAGTCGCGGGCCGCCAGCACCCGCAACGGCGTGGCCCCAATGGCATCGGTGAGGCCCGTGGGATGCACGGTCAATTCCTGGGGCGGGCGCGAAGGAAAATCGAGCACGAGGCGGCCGCTGGCTTCGCGGGCCACCCGCAGTGGCCCACTCTGGCTGTGGAAGGTAACCTGCTCGCCGGCAAAGCCCAGGTGCTGAAACAGCACGTGCGCGGCGGCAAGCGTGGCGTGGCCGCAGAGGTCGATTTCGACGGTTGGCGTGAACCAGCGCAGGTCGAACTCGGCCGAAGTGCCGGCGCGGGGCACGAAAAAGGCGGTTTCGGCCAAGCTGTTTTCGGCGGCAATTTGCTGCATGAGCGCGGCGGGCAGCGGGGTTTCGAGGGGGCACACACCCGCGGGGTTACCGGCAAAGGGCGTTTGGGCGAAGGCGTCGACGTGGAAGTAGCGGAGCACGGCTGCGGAGGGTTTTGACGGTTGGGCTGAATTGATTGGGCAGGCAAGAATACGGCGCGGCGCGCTGATGCGCAGCAACTGCGCGGGACAAGAGTTGCGCGGCTGATTTTAAAATACTTTTACGCCCGCGCAACCCAACGCGTACCCCACCGGTCAGGGGTGCACAAGGCGGGTTGGTACCGTTCGCCTTTTATCCTTTCCTGCTGCATGCCGCCTCCCGTTACCACGGTCGACGAAGCTTTGCTGGCCGCGTGCCGGCGGGGCGATTCGGCCGCGCAACACCAGCTTTACCGCCTGCTGGCCTACCGGCTAATGGGGGTGTGCCTCCGCTATTGCCCCAACCGAACCGAAGCCGAAGACGCCCTGCAAAACACCTTCGTTAAAATTTTCACCCGCCTCGACCAGTACCGCGGCCAGGGACCGTTCGAAGCCTGGGCGCGCCGCATTGCCGTGACAACTTCGCTGCACGCCGTGGAGCAGCACCGCCTGCGCCACCCCGGCCCCGCCGGCGACACCCTCGACGAGCTGGCCGCCGACCTGCCCACCGCCGAACCCTCGGCTCTCGACCAACTCGCTGTGGACGACCTGCTAGCCCTGCTGGCCACGTTGCCGCCCGGCTACCGCACGGTGCTCAACCTTTATGCCGTGGAGGGCTACTCACACCAGGAAATCAGTGAGTTACTGGGCATTGCTGAGGGCACCTCGAAATCGCAGCTGGCCCGGGCCCGCCGGCTGCTTGAAACCCGCCTGGCGACCCAGCATTCGCCCCAATTGCCATGACCGACCGCAAACCCGACGACTTATTCGATGCCCTGCGCGACCGCCTGGCCGACTACGGCCAGGAGCCGCCTGCACCGCTGTGGGGCAATATTCGGGCGCAACTGCCGCCGCCGGTGGCCGCCCCCCAGTTGCGGCACCAGGCGCGCCACCGGATGCTGGCCGCATTGGCTTTGCTGCTACTCGTTGGCCTCAGCACTTGGCAGGGGTTGCGGCTGGGCGGCCAGCAAGCAGAGCGAGAGCAGCCTGGCAGCCTGGCAACGCAGGCGTCCGGCACACAGCCAGCACCTGCGGGGAGCACCCGCGCCGAATCGAATGCAGCAGAGCCGTCTAGTACAGTCTCGGCCCCCGGTGGCACAGTTCAGCAAGCTGCTGATGGGCTAACGCACTCAGCGGTAGCAACTGCTGAAGCTGGCGATAATGGCTCATTAAATACGCCAGCGGCAGACGATACGGCAACCAAACCGGCGGTAGCAATAGCCTCGACACGGAGCTTGCCGGACGCTACGAGCTCCACGGTTGCATTGCGCCCTGAGAGATTGGCTATAACCCGCGCCACCAAGCGAAGGAATGGTATAGCGGGACGCGCAGCCAGCAGGTTTGGTGTGGACGCCAGCATATTGGCTTCCCGGTCCTCGGCAGCATCGGCTTTGGCAGTTACCCGGCCCGTCGTCGATGTCCCTAACAATTCTTCGAAGGCAGTGCGGCTTTCTACCGATGCCCGCAACAGCCCCAGCCGGGAAAGCTCTGCCCGCGCCACTTCCCAACTAACTGGCCGGGTTTCTGGTGAGCAGCAGCCGGACGAAATAGTAGCCCAAACGCAGGTCGAAGCGGCTCGACCTACGCCCCAATCAACTGCCACAGCTGCTCGCGCGACCTGGCAGCCGACGATGCTGCGGGTGGTGCCTTTGCTGCTTCAGTCTTCTACACCTCCGGCGCTGTTGGCTCGGGCTGATTCCCTGCCTCCCCTGCCGGTGGTAGCTGTTCGGCGTTGGGCAGTGCAGGCGCTGGCTGGCTCGGCGCTCACCTCGCGCACGCTGTACTCAGGCGGCCTCGCCTATGCGCCGATGCCATCCTCCAGCCCATCGCCTACTTATATCAACAATCGCACGGTATGGAGCAGTGGCTCCGCCGCCGACGAGCAAGCCACCACTGGCTTCGCAGCTGAAATGCAACTGCAACGGCAGCTAACTGGGCGCTGGAGCCTGGGCACGGGCCTGGGTTACCACGTGTTCGCCGCCGACCAAGCGGTAATCGTGCACGTAACGTATGGCTCGCCCACCGCCAGTAACTTTTACCCCGATTCAGTGGGCAAGATGCATGTGCGCAACACCTACCAGTTTCTGACATTGCCGCTGCGCATTGGCTACCAGCTGGGTGCCGGGCACGCGCACCTGCGCTATGGCCTGAGGGCGGGGGCCGACGTGGCGTTTTACCTGGGTGGCCGCAGTACCGAGGGCAGCACCAGCCGCACTTATGGCCCTACTGGCAGCCCCTACCGCCCCCTAAGCCTGGCCCTGAGCCTGGGGGCGGAAGTCCGCTACCAACTGGCTCCGGGCTGGGAACTGCTGGCCCAGCCCACGCTCACGCACTTTGTAACGTCGGTGGCGCGGCCATCGTCGGGTTACGTGGCGCGCTATCCGCTGGCCGCTACCGCACTGGTAGGCGTGGCTTACTGGCTGCGGTAGCGGCCAGCGGGCAGGTGGTGAATTCGTTACTATCCTTCCTGCGGCTATTGCAGCGCGCCGGCAATTACCACGTCACGCACCGGGTTTTCGCCCAACCAGTACGGAATTTCGGCTACACTGCCCAGGTCCAGCACCAGCACATCGGCGCGCTTGCCGGGTTCGAGGCTGCCGCAATCAGCCGCGCGGCCAATGGCCCAGGCGGCGTTGAGGGTAGCGGCGGCGACGGCTTCCTTGGGCGTGAGGCCCATTTTGAGGCAGGCCACCGACAGGGCCAGCCACAGGTTTTTGCTGGGGCAGGAACCCGGGTTGAAATCGGTGCTCACGGCCACGGGCAGGCCATTATCGATGAATTCGCGGCCGGGCGCGTACTTCTCCTGGCGCAAAAAAAGTGGCACCAGTGGCAGCAGCACGGCCACGGTCTGCCCCTGGGTTTGCTGCGCAATGCGGGCAGCCGCGGCCGGCGTGAGGTAGTCGCAATGGTCGACACTGGTGGCACCCAACGCAGCGGCCATCTCGCAGCCGCCGAGGTCGTGCAGCTGCTCGGCATGGATTTTCAGGCCGAAGCCCATTTTGTGGGCCTGCTCGAGGTAGTAGCGCGACACATCGAGCGGGAAGGCGCCTTCCTCACAAAAAATATCAACAAAAGCCGCTTCGCCCTTTAAATCCGAGAGCACGTCGTGCAGGATAAAATCGACGTAGGCCTGCGGGCCGGCAGCCTTGAACTCGGGCGGCACCACGTGGGCGCCCAAGAAGGTGGGCACCACCCGCACGGGCTGCTGCCGGCCGGCTTGGCGCGCCACGCGCACGAGGCGCTGCTCGGTGTCGCGGTCGAGGCCGTAGCCGCTTTTGGCCTCCACGGTCGTCACGCCGTAGCGCCGGAAACCGTCGAGGTGGTACAGGGCATTTTCCAGAAGCTCGGCTTCGGAGGCGGCGCGGGTGGCGCGCACGGTGCTCAGAATGCCGCCGCCGCTGGCCAGGATGTCGAGGTAGCTTTCGCCACGCAGCTTGCGCTCGAACTCGTGGGCGCGGTTGCCGCCGAATACGAGATGGGTGTGGCATTCCACCAAACCGGGCAGCACCACGCGGCCGGTGGCGTCAATTATTCGGGTTTCAGGCCCAAGGCAGGCCTGGTCAAGCTCGCTCATGGGGCCCACCGCCACAATGGTTTCGCCAACGCAGGCCACGTAGCCGTTTTCGGTGATGCACCAGCTACTCAGCTCAGAACCGGCCAAGGGTTTATTGGAGGCCCCACCAGCCAGGGTTAGCACTTGGGCAGCATTCTGGATGAGCAGGGAATACAGGACGACTTCGGACATGAGCGCGGAAGGAATTAAAAATTAAAAATGAAGAATTAAAAATCAGCAGAAGCACCGACCAGTTTTTGGTCACTGCTCCCACGCATTTCTACTTCTTCATTTTCAATTCGTTCCCTTACGTCCAGTACTGAACCGGAGCGTTTGGAAAGCGGCGCTGCCATTCAGCATAGAACCACGCTTTCATGGCCCGCATTTGCTCGGGCTGGTACACGTACTTGAGGCCGCCAAACTTGTTGCGTTTCACCGCGCGGCCTTCCTCGGCCAGGTCGAGGCTGGTGTTGGGGTACCACTGCAGCAGCACGTCCTTCGAGCCGGGCGTGAAGCGATGGGTGATGAACTCCACGGTAAGGTCACAGTTGAAATCCAGGGCCTGCTGCAGGCGGTCCAAAAGCTCGGTGTAGTGTTGTTGCCAGTCGGGAATGGGCATGATGGGCGCCAGTACCACGCCCACCGGGTAGCCGCCCCCACCCTGGGCCACCGGCCGGGCCAACCGGCGCAGGGCCTGCACCCGGGCCTCGACCGAAGCCGTACCGCCCTCTAGCCGCCGGGCCACGGGCTCGGCATTGAGGGAAAAGCGGGCCCGCGTGCGGCCGTGGTGCGGCAGGCCCAGCAGCGAGTCGGTGTGGTCGTACTTGCTCACGAAACGTAGCTGCGCGCCTTCGCGGGTACCAAAGTGGCGCACAGCTGCGGCCAGGCTACCCGTGAGGTGCTCGATGCCCAGCACGTCGGTGTAGCAGCTGGCCTCGAAGCTCACCACGCGGCCGGCTTGCTCGTAGGTCGCGGTGTTGGCCAGCAGCTGGGGCAGGTTGGCAAAGGCCTTCACCACGGGCGGGCCACTAAGCGAACCGGCCAGGTAGCAGTACTGGCAGTGCGCAGGGCAGCCCTCGGCCAGGTTCAGCTGCCAGTCGGCCGAGGGCGGCGTGGGCTGCAGGCGCAAGGCACCGGCAGGGGCCTTCACCACGGCCAGGGTGTTTTTGGCGGTGCGGTAGGTGGCGCGCACGTCATCGCCCTGGCGCAGGCCGGTGAGGCGGTTGCTTTTCAGCAGCTCCACTTCCAGGTTGTGGGCAGTTACGCGGGCCAGGATTTGCTGGCCGAAGGGTTCGTCCAGGGCATCGGGCGTGAACACCACCCGTTGGGGCAGCCACAGCTTGGCCGAGTGGGTGCGCGGCAACACAGGTACAAGAGGAGCCGGCGCATCGGGCAGGGCTACGGAGGAAGCGGCAAACAGCATATTGACCGGGTTATGAGGGACTCTTTGCCAACGTTTTTCATGCCGAATTGAGTCCCGAAAACCTGTCAGAAACCAGCAATAAGGCGGTTTTATTTAGCTAAAATTGCGCTGCCAACGGGACGGAGCCAGCCACTTCTGCGTATGCGCTCTGGTCCTGTTTTCCCCGTTCCATGTCCGACGTTGCCCCTGCTCCGCTCATCCTCACCCTGGCGCTCGACGCGCCGGCCCAAACCTATTTCGACGCCCTGCGGCAACGGCACTTTCCACCCGCCATCAACTACCTGGCGGCGCACCTCACGCTCTTTCATCACCTGCCGGGTGCCGAGCGAGCAGCGATAGAAGGGCATTTGCGGGCCGTGGCTCAGGCCCTGCCGCCGTTGCCGCTGCGCGTGGCAGGCCTGCGTTCGCTGGGCCGGGGTGTAGCGTTCACGCTCGAAAACGACGAGCTGCGCGCCCTGCACCGCCGGCTGCAAACCGATTTCGCCCCCTACCTCACTCCGCAGGACCAGCAGAAGCTCCAGCCGCACATCACCATTCAAAATAAAGTCGACCCTGCTGCTGCCCGCCAGTTGCTGGCTGAAATGCAGGTCGATTTCGTCCCGTTTGAAGCCGTGGGCACGGGGCTACATCTCTGGGCGTACCGGGGCGGGCCCTGGGAAAGCCTGGCCGAGCTACCGTTTAGAAAGTGAATGGATGTTCTGACTGCAAAAACGACTCAGCTGGTGTCGCCTTTAGGCGTACTGCGAGCGTTGTGGGCGGCTGGTGGCCTGGTCGCCCGGCTGGGCCAGCACCTGCGGGCAATGCAGTTCCACGAATTCCAGCAGCAAATCGGCGATGATTTCCTGCTCGTCGTACCCCTGCGGGAACAACGCGCGCCGGTGCGCCGGGTCGAGATAGGCAATGAGGCGGTCCAGGGCCGTTAGTTCAACCTCAGCAAAGCCCAGGCGGGCGGGCAGAAACAGCGGCCCACCTGCCGCTGCTGCATCAATGGTGCGCACCGCTTGGTGGCGCGGGTCGGCGGCAATGCGCGCGTACAGTTCGGCTACGGCTGCCTCCGGCCCTTCGAGCACCTCCAGAAACTGGGAGCCGGCCCGCAGCAGCAGCCCGCCAATGCCTTCGCTGTAGTTGTAGATGCGGGCCTGCAGGAGCAGCCGGTCGAATTCGGCCAGGCCAAACGGTCGGGCGGCCGTGCTGGCGTAAATAATGCGGTAAGTTTCCATAGGTAGAAGGGCGGTAGAAGGACAGTTCTTGTGCGGCGGGGGCTGCCGGGTAGTGGCGCGCCGCAGCTCGTGGGCAGGCCCGCAAGCAATTCATTTTCCTACGTAAAAACCCGTAGGCTGGCTGCGAAGCAAATTACTTCCGAACTGCCGTCAGGCCAGCCGGAGCATCAATCAATTATATATTTAATAATAAATACTTTATAAAACGCAACCAGGCGGTTTACCGGGCCTGGTTTTCCCACTGGGCCAGCTCGTCGCGCCACTCATCGTTTACCCGGGTAATTAGCGCAGGTTTGGGGCCCAGGCCGAGGATAATGCGGGTGCCGCGTTCGCGGGCGTACGCATCGGCCACGGCCCCTGCTTCATGGTAACTGGCGAAGTGCGCTGCAAGTTCAGGGTGCAGCTCATCGTCGATGATGAGAATGGCTTGCCAGTTGGTGCGCGGCACAAACCAGTACAGGAAGCTGCCGTTGAAACTCTGGGCGGGCGGCAGGGCCCGGTGCCGGTTGTAGTAGTTGATGGCGCTGGCCTGGCCGTAGTTGGCGCACTTGATGAGGGTGTGGGCGCGCACCGAATCGGGCAGGCTTTGGTAGGCGGCCCAGGTTTTATCGGCCAGCTCGCGCCAGCCGCGCATGTCGGCGTAGTCCTGGGGCAGGGCGTGGTTCTGGCCGTCTTCCCAAGTGTATAACCCCAGCGCCTCATACTGCGGGCGCAGCGCGGCCATGATGGCCGGCGGCCGCAGCGGGTAGATGAACTGCAGCAACGGCGCCAGCAGGGCCAGGGGCAGCAGCACCAGCGCCGGCCGCAGCCCCGCTGCTACCCGTGGGCAGCCCAGGCCCGCCAGCCGGCCCTCCCACCACCACGCCCCAAAGCTGAACAGCACCGGGTAGTAGCCCAGCGCGTAGTATGCCTTGCCGTGCAGCACCGCCTGCAGGCCCACGCCCAGCACCGCCACCCAGCCCATGGCGCGGTACGGCCGCAGCCGCGCGCTAAGCAACAGCGCCACCAAGCCCGGCACCCACACCCACAGCGCCCCAAAGCACATCAGCAGCTGCAGCTTCCAGAACTCGGTGGGGTCCACGTGCACCAGCTGCGTGTCGTGCAGCAGCTGCATGTGGTGCCGGAACGGGATGCCGTGGCTGATTTGCCAGGCCAGGTTAGGGGCCCACACCAGCAGCGCCAGCCCGGCCGCCCCCCAGAAATGCCGGCTCAGCAGTAGGCGGCGCATGGGTGTAAGCAGCAGCGCACCACCGAGCGCGGCAATAAAAAACAGCGTGGTGTACTTGTTCAGCAGGCCCAGCCCGAGGCCTAGGCCCAGCAGGTAGAGGTAGCGCGGCCGCTCCGTTTGCACGTAGCGCACCAGCCAGTAGAGGCAGAATACGAACCCAAACACCTCGAACGAGTTGGGCTGAAACAGCAGGTTGAGCCGGGCGAAGGCTGTGCCCAGGTAGCAGGTGCCCGCCAGCGCCGTCGCAAACCAGCCCCCACCCAGCCGCTGCGCCAGCCGCATCACCAGATAGATGGTGGCCGCGCCCCACAGAAACGGCCAGAAATGCACCCAGCCTTCGTTGCCGCCCAGCGCTAGACTCAGCCAGCCCTGCGCGGCGCTCAGGGGCGGCACTTCGAGGTAGCCCCAGGCCAGGTGCCGGCCGTGGTTGAGGTAGAGGTATTCGTCGCGCTGCAGCTCGTACTGCGGGCTGATGAGAAAGTAACCGGAAATAAACTTGAGCAGAGCAAAGGCGAGCGGCAGGCGGCGATTCATGCAGGCCAAGGTAGCGGAGCCGGTGGAAACAGCTGCATATTCGGATATTTTGGCCCGGGTCGTTTCGCCGTCCGCTTTTCCTTTGGGAAATCATTGGCTTAATTTACAGTTCACCTTTCCTGCGCGCTACTGCCGCCGTTTACCCCGCATGATTATCTACGGCTCTAAAGGTTCGCACCTGCGCACCGCTCCTTTGGCCGGCACCAGCTGCCCGGCCTGCAACACTCCCGAGGCCATGAAGGCCAGCGTGTATGCCCGCTACGCCCACGTGTACTGGATTCCGCTTTTTCCCTTCAGCAAAGCGGCTATGGCGCAGTGCGACCATTGCCAGCAGGCCTGGGAGGAGAAATCCCTGCCTACCCAGCTGCAGCCCGTCGTGCGCGAGCTCAAGAAAAGCACCCGTTTTCCGCTCTGGACCTGGGCCGGGGTAGCGGTGTTCGCGGTGATTATGGCCAGCGGGGCCATCGCGGGCCGCTTCCACGAGCGCGACAGCAAGGGTTGGCTGACGGCCCCGCACGCGGGCGACATCTACACCATTCATTCGCCCGGCGACAGCACCAAATATTCGCTGCTGAAGGTGCTGAGCGCCAAAGGCAACACGGTGGAAGTGGTAGCCAACGAGTACGAAATCGACGACCGGTCGCCCCTGTCCGAGCTTAACTCACCCGAGAAATACAGCAAGGAAAGCGAGTCGCTCACCGTGCTCGACCTGCAAATCATGCACAACAAGGGCCAGCTCACCGACGTAGACCGGCCGGGGAAATAGCGCCCGAGGGCCGGCAGGCAGGGTTTTATTGAACGGTGTAGAGACGCGACCCTTCGCGTCTCCCCGGCGAACGATTCACCCGCGAGGAGACGCGAAGGGTCGCGTCTCTACACCGTTCAGGCAGCTGCTACTGCGGCCACAGGCCGGCCCAGCGCAGAAAGTCCTCCCCTACCTGGTCCCAATAGAAGTCGTCGTAATCGGGCTGGCCGTTTTTCACGCCGAAGAAATTGTGCTCGCGTCCGGGGTATTCGCGAAAGGTGAAGTTGGTGCGGTGCTGCCGAATGGTCTCCAGGCGCAGGTAGTCGTCGCCGGCCACACCGCGGTCGAGCGTGCCGAAGCCTATGAACACCGGCACCCGTATGCGCAGCAGCTCAGGCATTTCTGAAGCACCGAAGCCATAGGTGTTGCGTGCGTCGTCGCCCTGGCAGTCGGTGCGGGTAGGGTCGGCCACCACTTCCCGCCAGCGGCGGAAGGTCCAAGCTGCGCCCGTGGTATCAGCCGTTTGTCGGCTCTCGGCAAGCATCGACATGAGCCGGCCCAGCGGGTTGCCGCTCAGGTACACGGCTTTGCTCACCAAACCCGGCACGGCGGCCAGATGCGCCACCACCGATGTGCCCTGCGAATGCCCGCCGATAACCACGCGGCTGGCCTCCACCCACGGCTGCTTTTTGAGGAAGCGCAGTACGGCTTCGTCGCGCCGCACGTAGTAGCTGAGGTAGTTGCGGGCGCAGTAGTAGGCCGGCGGCTGGTGCTCCCGAAAAATGCGATTGGGGTCCTGGCCAGTGACATCGAACGTAAGTGGAATACCGGGCTTGCTGATGATGGCCAGGTGGCAGCTTTCGAGCACCTTTTTGGGGTGAAATCCGAATACCGGATAAGCCCCACGCTCATCATACAACACTAGCGGCGTGGGTATTGAGCCCTGCTCCCAGAGCAGCAAGGGCTTCTTGCGTGCCTCCTCGCCAGGCTTCGACAGAAGCAATACCTGCACGCTGTCGCGCCCGTACATCACCACGAGGCGGCGATAACCGAAGGCTTCGGGTGGGCGCGGGACAGGCGGAGTGGTTTGGGCGGGGCTGTGGTAGTTGAGGAGGAGCAGCAGGAGCAACAGGTAGCAAAGTGGACGACGCATGAAGGTAGGGAAAGGACTATTTCCTCTCAATGACCCCCGATTAGTAGGCGCTGTTGCACCCATGTTGCGTATTTAAGCCTTCAAAGTGATGGCAAAATTATTTTGCCAGCGACTCTAAAACCAAATCCAAGGTCAATGTAAAACAAGGTTCCGGGAGTATCGGGCTTTATAAGAGTATTGCCTGCCCTTACACCGCCACGAACTTTTAGCATCAAAGACGACAAAGTTGCATTGCTCTCTCCTTCTCCAACCACTATATCGATACCAAGGCCAGCAGTAAGCGGACGGCTTAAGTATAATTCCAGGCTTCTGTCTGAATTATTAACTGGCAAATAGAAATTTCCCATCGACAAGCCAACAAAGGGAGTTAGCACCACCTTTCCACCATTAATTAGGTGATAGCCAACGGAGGCATCTAAGAAGTAATAATGTAGCTTAGTGCCCCGGCTCCAACTGTTGCCAAGGTACGTGAAATCGTTGCGAACTGTGGCCCAGCCGAAGCATCCACCCAAGTAGAGCATGCAACGGTCCCAGCCCAGTTCTGCTCCTACGCCTGCTCTGAAACCAGGTCCAAACACCTCCCCTGTTCCGCCAGTAAAAATGGCAGTTCCGCAGTGGTACTCGCCACCGAAACGAAGATGGGAAAGCCTGTAATTTGGATTGTGTAAAGAGTATGCAGAGCCAAACTCTTCCTCCCGCACGTGCCATTTACGCAGACTCACTTTTACCTGTTCCTGCGTCTGAAAAGCCTTCAGCACGTAGCCATAGGGCGAATGGGGATGCCGTTGCTGGAAGCGCTGAATAGTGGAGTCGGTGGCTGGTGAAACCCCGCCGCGCGGCAACACTTCCAGCAAGAGCTGGATGAACGCCGCCTCTTCTTGAGGTAGCTTCTGGGTTTGGGCCACGAGGGTTTCGACATGCGTGGCAGTGTAGAAATCAGCAATGTCCGCTAAGGTATTAGGGCGCGCCACCGGGGCCAGCCGATACTGCTGCTGCGCTTGCGCTGACTTATCAGCTAGCACCCGCTTCAGCAGTGGGCCATACGCGCCAGAGGCCAGCAGCAGCGACATGGCCTCGCGGGGCTGCACCGCGGGCAAGGAGTCAGGCGCGGCATGGGCCAGGTATTCGAGGAGCAACGGAATCTTGGGCATCTGCTGGTCCAGCACAGCATTTTCCAATTGCTGTCGGACCAGCTGCGCACGCTGCCAGGCCGAGAGCTGCCGGTCTGGAAATTGCCGGTTCAGCGACTGCGTAATCGAATCGGCAATGGTGGGCAACAGGACTTGGGCGCGCACTGGGGAGAATAGCAGGGCCGTAAGCGTCAGAAGCAGGTAGATTTTTCGCATGCAGGGTGAGTAGTCGGCAATTATTCCCAGAAGGGCTGCCCGAATGTCGCAGGAAAACGGCAGACTCCTCTTGCCACCTACAGCCCGCTGGGCAGCTGCACGCGGGCCAGGTACTCCCCTAGCCCGGCGGGCTTCTGGAATACGTGGATAAACAGCACCGCTTCCTCGCCGCGGCTGCGCCAGGTTTCGGCGTAAAACCCTTCCACGGCATACAGCGCGAGGTCGAAGCTGTCTTCGGCCCGCTCGGCCAGGCGCGTGCCGTGCCGGGCCAGGTGGTCGAGCTGGCGGCGCTGGTGCAGGGCTTTAAAAGCGGTGATGGTCATGAGGGTAGCGCGCGTTTTGGCCTTGGCATGCCCGGGCAGTTCGCCGGTAATTCGCAGACGTCGCAGGGACGCGAAGGACAAAGTTCGCGCTACTTCGGGTTCCGCCGCCCTAAGTTCGCGCCATGAACAAGTTTCATTTTCCGCATCCGCTGGTGCTCATCGTGGGCTTTATCATGCTGGCGGCGCTGCTCAGCTACGTGCTGCCGGCCGGCGAATTCACGCGCCACCTCGACGCCGTAACCGGGCGGCAGGTGGTGGTGGCCGGCTCCTACCACGCCGTGCCCGCCACCCCGGTGGGCCCACTAGAGGTGCTGGTAGACGTGCCCAAAGGCCTGGCCGATGCGGCCGCGGTGGTGTTCCTGATTTTCCTGGCTGGCGGCGCCTTTACAGTGGTCGACCAAACCGGGGCGCTGCGGTTTGGGGTCGACTGGCTGCTGCGCCGCGCCCACGGCCGCGAGGTCCTCGTGATTCCGCTGGTGGGCACGCTCTTCGCCACCATGGGGGCTTTGGAGAACATGGGCGAGGAAATTATTCCGCTGGTGCCCGTGCTGCTGGTGCTGATGCGGCGGCTGGGCTACCCCGTGCTCACGGCCGTGGCGGCGAGCGTGGGGGCGGCTTTCGTGGGCGCGTCGTTCAGTCCCATCAACCCCTTCCAAGTAGGCATTGCCCAGAAGCTGGCGCAGCTGCCGCTGCTTTCGGGCGGCGCCTACCGCATGGGTTTTCTGGTGGTAGCGGTAAGCTTCTGGCTGTGGGCCACCACCCGCCACGCCGTGCGCCACCGCCAGGCTCCCGACCTTCACCTCGATGAAAACGAGGCCGCGGCCGACGCGGCCGCTACCAACAGTCGCTCGGGCCTGGTGCTGCTGCTGATGCTGGCGGCCTTTGCCGTGTTTGCCTACGGCGTGGTGCAGCTGCACTGGGAGTTCGAG
The DNA here is from genome assembly GCF_039539585.1 of Hymenobacter glaciei. Classification (NCBI taxonomy): domain Bacteria; kingdom Pseudomonadati; phylum Bacteroidota; class Cytophagia; order Cytophagales; family Hymenobacteraceae; genus Hymenobacter; species Hymenobacter glaciei. The sequence goes on from NZ_BAABDK010000016.1 coordinate 316,523, forward strand.
CAGATGTCGGCCCTGTTTCTGGGGCTGGGCATTGTGGCCGGGCTGGTGGGGGGCCGCGGCCTCACTGGCACGGCCGAAGGCTTCATTGCCGGCTTCCGCGACATCGCCTTTTCGGCCCTGCTGATTGGGTTTGCCCGCGCCATTTTCGTGGTGCTGGAGCAGGGTCACATTGTCGATACCATTGTGCACGGGCTGGCCGAACCGCTGGGCCACCTACCCGTGGCGCTGGCCGCCCTGGGCATGATGGGTGTGCAAACCCTGCTGCATGTGCCCGTGCCCAGCGGCAGCGGACAGGCCACCCTCACCATGCCGTTACTGGTGCCCCTGTCCGATATTCTGGGCCTGTCGCGGCAGGTCACGGTGCTGGCTTTTCAGTACGGCGCTGGGCTGTGCGAGCTCATCACGCCCACCAACGGCACGCTCATGGCCATGCTGGCGGCTACCGGCGTGCGCTTCGAGCAGTGGATAAAGTTTGCCGCGCCGCTATGGGCCGCGCTCTTTGCGCTGGGCGCCGTGGCCGTGGTAGTAGGTATCGCGGTGGGGGTGTGATTTCTAGTTGTCGGTTGTTCGTTGTTCGTTGTCGGTTGTTCGTTGTCGGTTTTAAGCTGGTGCACGGGCTGTAGAGGCGCAAGCTGTTGCGGCTGTTCGTGGCACAACTGGAACGGCGGCGTTTCAGCCACTACCCGGCATCCGCCTCGACGAGACGGCAACTAGTGCGGCGCGACCTTTTGCAACGCCCAAACATCAAGTTGAAGTCCGCTCTATTGCAGCCTAATGGCTAGCTGCCGCACTTTGCCTCGCATGCAGAAGTGGCACATGCTGGAGCCAATAATAGCCGGGGCCAACAACCCCACAAAGGGAATGAGCAGCAGTGCGAAGTGCAGCAAGCCCATCACCAATATGCCGAAGCGGTTTTCGCGGATGAATTGCTTTTGCTCTTGCACGGTGGCAAGGTCTTCCAGGGCATCGCCTACCAGCGACCGGGCGCTGTAGTAGCAAGCTATCAGGAGAATAAGAATGCCGTTGATAACGGGAATGAACAGGCAAATGAAGGTAATGACCAACGCCTTGATGGTGCTGCCGGTAGCACCCCGCAGGCCCTCCAGCCAATTGTTGTCGGCGCCTTTTTGCAACTCGGGGTAGCGTCGTAGCGTGCGGGTTTGCACGTACCCCATCAGGAATGCTTCCAGCAGGATTCTGACGGAAATAAGCACTAGCAAGATAAACACCACTGCCACCAGCACATACGAGACAATGGTGAAGCCTACACTCGCTGCCACGGCGGCCACCGGGGCACTGGCCATAGCCGCCTGGGTGGCGGCGCCGGCCCCCAGCAGCTGCGGAAAGAAGATAAATATGCCCAGGGCGAGAAAGGCAGTGCCCACCTGGGCCAGCACTATAATGTGCGCCCACTGCCACCAAAAAATGCCCGCCCAGAACAAGAAGCTGCCGCCCCAAATGGCCACCGAATAAAAAATGACTTTGGGGCTCAACGAGTCCTTGATGGCGAGGGCAATGCACTTGAGCGCCTCGCCGAGCATGGGCAGAAACGAGAGGGCGGTCGACCGAAGCCGGGGCAATGTTTTTTCCATTTGCTTTTAATTAACACCTTTAAGCGCAGCCATGTAAGAATTAAGGAGGGCCGAAACAGGCCCAGAAGGGACCTGGAAGTGGCCACCCACTCAACGCCACACCGCAACGCCAACCCATTATTCGCGGGTACGAAGAAAGCAATATTGCGATTTTCAGGTAGGCGTACGGCCAGCGCGGTCAATCGGGTGAAGTAGCGGCCATCGAGCCGCGCTATCAGTGTTGAGTCCTTTATCATCCTAGCCGCCGCGCTTACTTACATGCTACCGGCCGGCGAATCCACACGCCACCTCGATGCCATGACGGGGCAGCAAGGGGGGTATAACGGTGGGGCTTAACGCTTGCCCGCTGCGGGAAGTGGCCAGGCCTTCAGCGTCCCATCGTATGAGGCGCTGAGCAACCAGCCCGGACGAAACGCCACCACCGCCTGCACAAAGTCGGCATGCGGAAAGGCCCCGTCGCACTGGCCGTTGGTTAATGTCCAAACCCGGACGGTGTTATCTTCTCCGCCGCTGGCCAACCGACCGTCAGCCAGCAAACACAGGGTCCTGACGATGCCTTCGTGGGCGGCCCAGGTTTGTTGCAGCGTCCAGCATTCACCATCTGGGGCGGGCCGCCACACCTGAATCCGTCCATCGAAGTGGCCACTGAGGAGTAACTCCGAGCGGGCATCGCGGGCAAGCGCAAGTACCTGGGCCGGACTATGCCCCGCCGACTGCGAGTGAAGGCATTCTCCGGAAACCAGATTCCAGGTCTTCAGCGTGCCATCTTCTGAGCATGACACCAACCGGCCGCCTGGCAGCGGCAACACTTGCCACACCCAGTCGTGATGCCCGGCCAGGGTCCGCAGCACCTTTCCATCCGCCACATTGCTCACCTGAATGAGACCGTCGGCCCCGCCGCTGACCAACTCTGTGTCGCTGAGGCGCGCCACCGTTAGAATGGCCCCTTGGTGGGGCCGTAATACCCGGCCGGGCACCAAGCCGTTCGGCGATTGGGTCCAGACCCGAATCGTGGCATCGCGCGAGCCGGAAACCAACTGCCTTTCGTTGAGCTGCGCCAAGCACAGAATTGATTTTTCGTGGCCGCTCAGGCGCTGCACGCAATGCCCCTGCGCATCCCACACTTTCAGCAGCGTGTCGCGGCCACCACTCACCCAATGGTGCGGCCCAAAGGGCTTCACCTGCCAGATGTAGCCTTGGTGCCCTTCGCCGAAATGGTCGGTGGTCGCCGCCAGGGCGGCTGTAGTCTGGTAAAGAATGTCGGTACGCAACACAAATTTCTGGCCGGCGGCCAGTTCCTCGCCCTCGTGCCAGATGCGGTGGTCGAATACGATGAGGTCGCCCGCCACGGGCTGGTACTCGGCCCAAACCTGCGTATCGGTCTTGCTGCGGTAGAACAGCGTGCGGCCACCCGTGAACTCAGTTGCGTCGTTCAGGTAAATCATGAACGTGAGGCGCGACTGCACCGTAGCCGAATGGTGGTACACCCCATCGAGGTGGCGATGAAAGTACTGCCCGGCCGAGTAGCGGCAGTACCGCAAGCGCGGATTCAGCTCCCGCAGCTGCCAGGCATCATCCGTCCCGGAATCGGCGGGCAGTTGCGCGGGCAACACCGGCCTGATGGTGGCCAGCAGCTGCGCGGCCAGCTCGGGGCTGTCGACAACCAGCCGGTCGTTGTTGCGGTAATACGTGGGATAGTTGGCGTGCGCCGATTCAAAATTATCCCGCACTTCGGCGGGGAGCAACGCCGCGCAATCGGCCAGCGAAAAGGCGCCGCGCACTACGAAGCAAATCAACTCGCTACCGGGCAGCAAAGGAATTACCTGCAAAGCATTATTCATTGTGTGCCCGGCGATACAGCAAATCAAAGGCGGTTGGCCCTTCCTAATCGGCGCGCAGCTCGCCGGCGGCAAACACACGGGGCAGCTTGCGCTTACGCTCCACAATCTGGTAGGTGGCGGTGTCGGTGGCTTCGTCCCAGAACACGTCGGAGACGAGGCCGAAGTGGCGGTACTGGCCCGGCGCGGGCGTGACCTCCTCCACCGAATCGCCGAAGCTGAAGGTGGGTTTGTAATAGATTTCCTTGAACAGCTCGGGGCGCACGAGGAACTGCTGCTCGTCGTAGCGAATGGTAATCCACTCGCCTTCATCGTCTTCGGAGATTTTTTCAAAAAGCTTGCCCACGGGCTCCAGCAGCTCGAAGGCGCGGCGGTTGGCCGGGTGAATGTAGCGGAAGCCGTAGTCGGGCGACCAGCCGTAGAGGCCAAAAATGACGGGTTTGGGACGGGTTTTCAAGCAGGGAATTTCAAAATCAGAAAACAAACTAACAACGCGGGTCGGCAAAAAGCTTCCCACCGATGTTCATGCTTGGCACAACGGTTCCGGTTAGCCATAACAGGCTGCGCCGCGTATACCGGGGTTCCCCTGCCTAGTACCGGCCGCATTTTCGGCTGCCCGGGCGGCGGGCAGTCGTTTCATCAATGCCCAACGCTTCCGCTTCCAAAACCGCTTCCAGCACCAAACCCGCCAGTAAAGCGCCTGTTTCTAAAGCTCCTAAAACTACTTCTTCCCTGCCCGGCCCTGCACCGCAGCCCGGCATGGGCGCGGTACCGCACGCGGCCGGCACCACTTTCCGGGTGTGGGCCCCCAATGCCGACTCGGTGGCCGTCATCGGCTCTTTTAATAATTGGGAGGCGGACAGGCACCCGCTCCAGCACGAAGCCGACGGCTACTGGGCCGTGGATGTGCCCAATGCCAGGTGCGGCGACGAATACAAGTACCACATCACCAACGGCAACCAGACTTTCGACCGCAACGACCCCTACGCCCGGCAGGTGACAAACTCGGCCGGCTCGTCGGTGGTGCACAACCCGCACTTTGACTGGGGCGACGACAATTTTCAGATGCCGGCCTGGAACGAGCTGGTGATTTACGAGTTGCACGTGGGCACGTTCAATGCCCCCGATGCGAATAACGTGGGCACCTTCCTGAGCGTGGCCGAAAAGCTGCCCTACCTGCGCAATTTGGGCATTAACTGCATTGAGCTACTGCCGGCGACGGAGTTTCCGGGCAGCCGCTCGTGGGGCTACAACCCGGCCTGCCCGTTTGCGCTCGAAAGCGACTACGGCGGACCGGTGGCCTTCAAGGAAATGGTGAAGGCGGCCCACCAGCACGGCATTGCGGTGGTGCTGGACGTGGTGTACAACCACTTCGGCCCCGGCGACCTCGACCTGTGGCAATTCGACGGCTGGAGCGAGAACGACGGCGGCGGCATCTACTTCTACAACGACTGGAAAGCCAAAACCCCCTGGGGCGACAACCGCCCCGACTACGGCCGCCCCGAGGTGCGCCAGTACATCCGCGACAACGCCCTGATGTGGCTGACCGACTACCGCTGCGATGGCCTGCGCGCCGATGCCATCTCCTTCATCCGCAACGTGAACGGCGAGGACAACCCCGACGAGGACCTGCCCGAAGGCTGGAGCCTGATGCGCTGGATTAACGAGGAAATCGACCAGACGATGCCCTGGAAAATCACCATCGCCGAAGACCTGCGCGGCAATGCCGCCATCACCGAAGCCACCGAAAAAGGCGGCCAGGGCTTCGACTCGCAGTGGGACGGCTCGTTTGTGTACCCCATCCGCGATGCCCTTACTACGCCCAACGACGCCGACCGCGACATGCACGCCGTGGCCGGCGCCCTCACCCAGCTCTACAACGACAATGCTTTCCGGCGCGTCATCTACACCGAAAGCCACGACGAAGTGGCCAACGGCAAAAGCCGCGTGGCCGAGGAAATCATGCCCGGCGCGGCCGACCATTGGTTTGCTAAAAAGCGCAGCACCCTGGGCGCGGCCCTGGTGATGACGGCTCCCGGCATACCGATGATTTTCCAGGGCCAGGAAATGCTGGCCGATGGCGCGTTCGCGGACACCGAGCCTGTGCAATGGCAGCGGCTGGAGGAGCGCGGCGGCCTCGTGCACCTCTACCGCGACCTTATTGCCCTGCGCCGCAACTATCACGGCAGCACGCGCGGCCTGAGCGGCCAGCACACCCAGGTTTTCCACGTGAACAACGACGACAAGCTGGTAGCCTTTGCCCGCAAGGCCGACGACGGCGGCCCCGGCGATACCACCGTGGTGCTGGCTAACTTCGCCAACCAGGCCCACGACGGCTATACCATTGGCCTGCCGGGCCCCGGCCACTGGCAGGTGCGCTTCAACAGCGACTGGCAGGGCTACGACGGCGAGTTCGGCGACATGCCTAGCTTTGGCATCGAGGCTGAAGCAGGCGAGTACGACGGTTTCGAGTGGCACGGCAGCATTGCCCTGGCCCCGTATGCCGTGCTGATTTTGTCGCAGGAAGGCTAGCCGAAGCCGGGCTGTTTTAGCAACGCAACCCGCAGGTTGGGCACTGGGCAGCAGCTGCCTCGGGGTGGTTGGATGGTCGCGGCCCAAGAGGTTGCGAAAAGATGAGAAGGCAGGCGTTATTTCAGTGCTGGCACTGATTTGGGGAGCATGGGCAAGGCCGACATTTGTTTCGACAAATTCCTGTCTATCATCCTAAAGCACCAGCACTACCAATGGCAGCCTACACCCGAAACAACGCATGGAACAGCGGGGGAACCCTCAGTAACTCCGACCTTTTATGGTACGCCAAAGGGGTGGGCCAGATGATGACCCGGCCCATTGCCGACCCCACGAGCTGGTGGTTCTACGCCGCCATTCACGGCGAGTACGCGAACCCGCAAACGGCGTGGTACCCCAAGCCGGCCGCTTTTCCGGCCTGGGGGTTTGTGCAGGCCCCGCCAACCATTCCCACCACGCCGCTGCCCACTGCCCAAGCCCAAGCGCAGTACTGGAACCAGTGCCAGCACGGCAGCTGGTACTTCTTCCCCTGGCATCGCGGCTACCTGCTGTCCATCGAGGCCCAGCTCCGGAAGGACATTGTGGCGCTGGGCGGGCCCACTACCTGGGCGCTGCCGTACTGGAGCTACTTTGGCGGCAACGCCGGCAGCCAGTACCAGATGCCGCCAGCGTTTGCGCAGAAAACCCTGCCCGACGGCACCGCCAACGCGCTGTACTTCACCATGCGCTATGGCCCCGACAGCGACAGCAACATTTTTATTCCCACGGCGGCCAGCCCCGACAAAGACCCTGCCTACGGCGTGGTGACCGAAGAGGCCATGCACAACACCGTATACACAGGCCACAACAAGCAAACCCTGCCGCCGGGCTTTGGAGGCCCCAATACCGCCTTCTCGCACTCGGGCCAGGGCCACGGCAACTTCGAAAGGAACCCGCACGACTTGGTGCACGTGTACGTGGGCGGCCAGCTCAGCGACACGGAGTACGGCCTGATGGCCGACCCGAACACCGCCGCACTCGACCCCGTCTTCTACCTGCACCACTGCAACATCGACCGCCTGTGGGCCGTGTGGAATGCCAGCGGCAACGCCAACCCCACCGACCCCGCCTGGCTGAACGGCCCCGCCAAGCAGTTTGCGATGCCCGGGGCCGCGGGCCAGCCCTGGTACTACACGCCGGGCCAGATGCAGGACCTTGCTCCCCTCGGCTACGACTACCAGGAAATGACGGCCCTGCCCGCCGCCCCAGCCTTACTCACCGAGCGGTTGAAAGTACTCGGGGCAACCCCCGACGCCGTCGCCCGTCAGGCCGCCCGCCCTCAGGCCTCGGGCCCGACCGAGCTGCTCGGAGCCAGCGCGAATGGCTTGCGCATCCAGGGCCGGGGCACTTCCGCTGCCGTAAAGCTGGACGCCACCGTACGCCGCAAAACCGTCGAAAGCTTCGCCCCGGTAGCCAAGATGGCCACTGCCCCACCGCCCGACAAAGCCTTCCTGAAGCTGGAAAATATTACCGGTACCTTCGATGCCACGGTGCTCAACGTGTACCTCGATGCCCCGCCGGCGGCGGCACCAACTAGTACAGCGGCGCCCGCTGCTGCCCAGTCGGTGCTGGCCGGGAGCGTGGCCCTGTTTGGGCTGCGCCTGGCGAGCCTGAGTGATGGGCAGCATGGCGGCGAAGGCCTCACCTTCACGCTCGACATCACCCCGCTTATCGACCAGCTGCACCTGGCCCAGGGGCTCGATGTTGCTTCGCTGCAGGTCAGCATCGTGCCCAACAAGCCGCTGTCGGCCAAAGGCGAGGTGCAGGTGGGGCGTATCAGTGTCTTCCGCCAGGCCTCTGAAGCCTAGCGGCTAGCCTTACGCTATGACTGCCACTGCCCGGGACTACGCACGGCTGCGCAATATAGTGTTTGGCCTTAGCCTGCTGGCTTGGCTCGTGCTGTTGCGCCCGGTGCCAGCCGCTACGGGAGCGGCCAGAATGGGCGGGCCACAATCGGTATCGTGGTGCGGCACCGCGATGCCGATTGTGGCCCCGGCCCCGTCAGGGGCAGCATTGACCCGCGCGGGGGTCGTGTTGCAGCATACCGCGGCCCCGGCGCTGACCTGGGCCTGGATGGGGGCCTGGGCAATAATGCTGGTGGCGATGATGTTGCCCACGCTGGTGCAGCCCCTCTACCACATTCGCCTAAGCTGCTTCTCGCGGCGACGGATGCGGGCTTCGGCCTTGTTCGTAGCCGGCTATGGAGTGGTATGGCTGGCAGCGGGCGCCGCGTTGTGGGCAGTGGCGGTGGCAGTTAGTTCGCTGGAGACCCCGGCCTACCTGCTTGCCGTGGGCGCAGCGACAGCGGCTCTGGTATGGCAGGTGTCGCCGCTCAAGCAGCGCTGCCTGAACCGCGGCCACCGCCACGGCCCACTGGCGGCTTTCGGGGTCCGGGCCGACTGGGATGCCCTGCGCATGGGGCTCACCCACGGCGGCTGGTGCACGGGCTCGTGCTGGGCAGCCATGCTGCTGCCTCTGTTGCTGGGGCACGGCCATCTGTGGGCAATGGCTGCTGTTAGCCTGCTGGTATTTTGCGAACGCCTCGACCCGCCCCGCACCCCTGCGTGGCGCTGGCGGGGCTTCGAGACAGCCTGCTGCTACGTCCGCCTGTATTTTTGGGGACCCCGACGTAGTCCGGCGCCCGCTTCCACGCTCATTCAGGCTTGAGTAATGTCCGATTTTCCGTTACCCAAAGGTGCACAGCTGCTGGCTTCCGGCCCCACTCCTCTGCCCATCAAGGGCGAAGGGGCCCGCTGCGTCATCCGGCCCAGCGCCGAGAGCCAGCGTCTGTTAGTGACCATTCTGCCGATGGCTTCCGGGCAGCCGGCACGGGGCCAGGTGTTCCTGCTGCTGGAGAACATCCGCGGCAGCCGCGACGCTACCGTGCTGAATGTCTACGTTCAGCTGCCTGGCCACGACAACCCGGCGCAGCCAGCCCAGTGGCAGGCGGGCAGCGTTGGGCTGTTTGGGCTGCGCATGGCCAGCATCCGGCACGCCGAAAGTGCTGGCAATGGCCTCACCTTTCTCTTCGACATTACGCCGCTGTTGCTCGGGCAGCTGGCGGGGCGGCAGTTGCCCATTGCCGAAATCCAGGTTAGCATCCGCCCCAATCACCCGCTACCCGATTCATCCGACCTCGTCGTCGAGTGCGTCAGCATTTACCGGGTACCGGCGTAGCTGCAACCCAGCGGCCGGGGCCTACCAGACCTGGCCAGGCCAGCGCATAAACCACCGAAAGTTTGGTTCACCACCCCCTTGCTGGCAGCACTACATTCAACCAACGAATGTGGTGCTGCCAGCAGGGGGGTGGTGTTTACATGCAGTAATGGTGCTCAAATAGGCTTTCCCCGGGTTTAGCCACGCACCTCATATCTATTCGCTGCTGCTCGGCAACGCGTATACCTTGCCGAACTCGGTTCGACGCGCTTAGTTGGAATTCAACTGGGATAAAGAATCCGCAAAGCCTTGCTCACCAATTGGCACCCAACGGCCTTTGCGTACGCTTCGCAAACTGGTACTCGCAACCTGTGTCAGCTTGGCACCACGCGGGCCGTGGCACTCTTCGGCTTTGTTGCCCTAGCTGCTTGTGTACCTAGTGCTACCCTCCCTTAACGGCTATTGGTTTCGCTCAGTACAGCCACTTTAATCAAATCACTACCAATCGCTCCCCTTGCATAATACTCCCATCACACCCCAATTCACCGCCCAGGCCGGCACCATCATTGGCCGGGCCGATGGGCCTGTGCTGCGCGCTACGGGCATTCGTTACGCCCGGGCCGCCCGTTTCGGCCTCCCGGAACCCGAGCCGACTGCTACCAAACCAATCCACGCCACGGCGCCCGCACCCGCCTGCCCGCAGCTCGCCGACCCGCGCGTCGACCAGGTAATGGGCGACCTGTTCGCGGCCCTCAGCTTCGATGAAGACTGCCTGCGCCTTTCCATTACACTACCAGCCGACCGCCAGCCCGATGAACTGCTGCCCGTGATTGTGTGGGTGCACGGCGGCTCCTACGTATCGGGGGCCGGCGACTTGGCTATTTACGACCCCGCCACTTGGGTAGCCGAGCAGCGGGTGGTGTTTGTGGCCGTTACCTACCGGCTGGGGCTGTTTGGGTTTCTGGGCAGCGGCGGTACACCGGCCAACCTTGGCCTGCTCGATATGCTCGAAGCCCTGCGCTGGGTGCAGCGCAACATCAGCGCATTTGGCGGCGACCCAACGCTGGTAACCATGTTCGGTCATTCCTCCGGAGCCGATGCCATTGCCCAGCTCATGCTGGTGCCAGAGGCTACCCATCTGTTTCGGCGCGTGATGCTGCACAGCGCGCCGCTGGGCCTCACGCGCAACCGCCAGCGCATGCTACGCGCAATGAGCCGCGCCATCGGCCCGCTACCAAGCACCGCTTCCACTGATGAGGTGCTGGCCCGTGAAAATGCCGTAATCAAAGCCGCGCGCTGGCAGGGCCTGAAAAGCGGCATGCCCTTCGGCCCGCAATACGGCGCCGCACCGCTGCCACCCGAAACTGCCATTGATGCCACCTGGACAGCCGTGGCCCCGCACATCGACGTGCTCATTGGAGCTACTGCCGAGGAAACCCGCTTCTTCGCGGTCATCGACCCCACCTTTAATTGGCTGCAGCGCTTCCCGCTGGCGGGCAGCCATTTAGTAAACCTGCTCACCCGCGTAACCTCGCGCCGCATCTACCTGGGCCCGGCGCAGGCCTTCGCCGAGCACCAAGCCCGTGCGGGTGGGCGAGCCTGGCGGTTTGTATTAACCTACCAGCCGCCTGGCAGCCCGTTCGGAGCCGCCCACGTGGTCGACCTGCCGCTGCTGCTGGGCAACCAGGCCAGCTGGGCCGCCACCCCGCTGCTGGGAGAAGCCAATTGGGAAGAGTTCGACGCGGCGGGCCGGCAGGTACGGCAGCTGTGGGCAGACTTTGCCCGCACCGGCACGCTGCCTGCCCAGGTGGTTATTCCCGGTGTGCTGGAGGTGCAAAAAGCGTAGGGGCGGGGCCGTATTCACCCGCCGTTGAACGACCCATTCCTGAATTGTTCAGTGACGGACGGATACGACCCCGCCCCTGCTTATCTCAACCAAACCCTTTATACCGTTGCCTGGTCGTAGCGCTCACCGGCAGGCGTGGGCCAGGCGCCTTCGAACAGGAACTCGGCTAGCGGCTTGCGGGTACGGGGCGCTTCTTCGCGCTCACGGGTTTGGTCGGGCAGGGCCGAAGCCGGACCGGGGTAGCCCAGCGTGAACACCACCACCGGCTCGAAACCCTCGGGAATGTTGAACGCAGCGCGCAGGGCATCGGGCGAGAAACCCGCCATCTGGTGGATTTGCAGGCCCAGCTCGGTGGCCTCTATCGCCAGCGTGGCAGTGGCCTGGCCCACGTCGTACTTGGCCCAGCCGTTGGCATTGCCATCGTGCGAGAAATTCAGCTTGGCTACGCCCACAGCCAGCACGGGAGCTGCTTTAGCCCACACCTGGTTGAACTCCAGCACGCCGCCCAGTATTTTCTCGTACGCTTCGGAGCTGCTGGTTTTGCTGCCCATGATGTAGCGCCAGGGCTGCTCGCCGTAGCAGGAAGCCGCCGACGAGGCAGCGGCAAAAATCTGCTCCACCACTTCGGCCGCAACGGCTTTGTCGGAATAGGCACGGGTGCTGCGTCGCTGCGCGAGCACCGGCATGATTTCGTATTCGAGGGTAAGAACGTTGGTGGTATCGGCCATGAGTCAGAAGAAATGAATGGATTTGAGGGCGGATAACCACCATCCCGGCCCCGAAGTTTTAGCTTGCATCAAGCACTGTTTTTCACCGCATCCGAAAAAAAGGGGCCTGTGGTGGCAACTACAGCCCAATCAGCTTACCTTTCGCCACGTTCTTTCCTCCGCTTCGACCTCGCTCCGCCTCATGCAGCCCACCCCCCATGCCCCCGAGACCCTGTTTCCCGATTCGCTGCTGGTTGAAGCGGCCTGGGAAGTTTGCAACCAGGTGGGTGGCATCTACACCGTTATTCGGAGCAAGGTGCCGGCCACCATGCCCGCCTGGGGCGACCGGTATTGCCTGCTCGGGCCCTACTTCCCGCAAATGGCCCAGGGCGAGTTCGAACCCTACGATGACCTGACGGTGCACACCGGCGCCGACCCGTTCGCGGCTGCCGTGCGCACCATGCGCGCGCAGGGCTACGACGTGCAGATTGGCACCTGGCTGGTAACCGGCCGGCCCCGCGTGGTGCTCATCAACCCGTTTCAGGCCTACGACCGCCTCGGGCAGCTGAAGTCGGACCTGTGGCAACGCCACGGCATTCCCGCGCCCGACAGCGACGATTTGCTGCACCAGGTAATCGCATTTGGGCATCTGAGCACGATTTTCTTCCAGCACTTGGCCGCCCAAAAAGCGCCGGAGCAGCGCCTGCTGGGCCACTTCCACGAGTGGATGACCGGCGTGGCCATCCCCGAGCTGCGCCGCCTGCAAGTGCCGGCGCACCTGCTTTTCACCACGCACGCTACGCTGCTGGGCCGCTACCTGGCCATGAACGACGCCAACTTCTACGACCACCTGATGTGGGTGAACTGGGAAGCCGAGGCGCGGCATTTCAACATCGAGCCGGCCGTGCGCATGGAACGCGCTGCCGCCCACGGCAGCCACGTCTTCACGACGGTGAGTGAGCTGACGGTGCGCGAGTGCATCTACCTGCTCGATAGAATCCCGGACGCGGTGATGCCCAACGGGCTCAACATCGAGCGCTTCGTGGCCCTGCACGAGTTCCAAAACCTGCACCAGCAGTACAAGGCCAAAATCCACGAATTCGTGATGGCCCACTTCTTCCAGTCGTACGCCTTCGACCTGGATAAGACCCTGTACTTCTTCACCTCGGGCCGCTACGAGTACCACAACAAAGGCTTCGACCTTACGCTCGAAGCCCTGGCCCGCCTCAACTACCGCCTGCAGCAAAGCGGATTGGAGGGCCAGGTGGTGATGTTCTTCATCACCAAGCGGCCCTATACCAGCATCAACCCGCAGGTGCTCGAGCGCCGCGCCATGCTGAACGAGGTGCAGGATACCTGCCGCGCCATCGAGCGCCAGGTGGGCGAGCGCCTGTTCTACGCCGCGGCCGCCAGCCAAGACCACAAGCTGCCCGAGCTCGGCGCGATGGTAGACGACTACTGGAAGCTGCGCTACCGCCGACAGCTGCAAAGCTGGAAAACCAACGCCCTGCCACCGGTCATTACTCACAACCTGGTGAACGATGCCGACGACGACATCCTCGATTTCCTGCGCCGTTCCGAGTTACTGAACCACCAGCACGACCGGGTGAAAATGGTGTACCACCCCGATTTTGTGTCGCCCGCCTCGCCCCTGCTCGGCATGGAGTACGGCCAGTTTGTGCGCGGCTGCCACATGGGCATCTTCCCGAGCTACTACGAGCCGTGGGGATATACCCCGCTCGAATGCGTGGCCCGCGGCGTGCCCGCCATCACCTCCGACCTGTCGGGCTTCGGCGACTACGCCCTGCAAAACGTGCCCGACCCCGAAAGCAAGGGCATTTTCGTGGTGCACCGCCAGGAGAAATCCTTCGACGAATCGGCCGAGGAACTGTGCGACATGCTCTGGAATTTCGTGCAACTCAGCCGCAAGGAGCGCATCATCCAGCGCAACGGCGTGGAAAGCTCGGCCGACATCTTCGACTGGAAAAACCTGCGCGTGCACTATGACCGGGCCTACGCGCTAGCGTTGGAAAGGCAGTAAGCGCTGTTAATAAAAAACGCTAGTTTTTGCCATTGTGCATGCGCCTAACTGCAGACGACAAGCTCCAGATTTTTCTCGGTGATGGCAGCGCATTTTTTGGAATAGCGTTTAGCCTTGCGGGAATCTTTTTTGCTGGGCTCATACTCTACGATTATGACTTCAGCAGTTTCCCAATGGCTTGCTTACCATTGACTCAGACGACCGGAAAGGTCATCCGCACCTCGGCCACCACGATGCACGTGAATGACTCAACGGTTACGGACTATACTTACCAGTACCGAAGTAATGGGCGAGCATATATAGCTCATTCGTTCTCCGAGGTTGTCCGCCTGCCAGCCGGCAGTCCGGTAAGCGTACAATACGTGCCAAAAATGCCAGGCATTGCCTGCATCCAGGGAATGCGTAACTCCCCTACCCCCTCCTGGACACTGCTCATGCTGCCTATGCTACTGGGTATCGGCCCTGGCATTATGTATCTGAACTGGCGGCGAACCCGCCGCATTGTTGCTTTGGCGACCAACCCATTCATCACCGACGCCATTTGCCAACGGCTCGAAGATTTAGACCAGAAAGACGATGACGGCCGCAAAACCTACCGCGTCCATTACCAATACATCGTTGCTGGCCAGCCTTATATGCATGAGCTAACCACTACCGAAACCGCCGAATACGGGGTACAGGAACCGCTGGTCGCCCAACTCGACCAGCCTCAACATGCCCGCCTTGCCCGTGAACTACCCGGTTTTATCTGGCAGCGTTTGCGCCGGCAACATAGAAAATAGTGGCTTCGTGAGCCTGCAGCTAAAGAAGCTTCCGTTTTGCGCGTATCTTTAGAAACCCTGTTTTACTGTCGCTTAATGGGCAAAAAGTTGCTTTTAATTCTGAGTGGGGCGTCCCTGCTCGTTACCACCGCCCTTGCCCACGAGGTCTGGCTCGAAGCCCCGCGCTTCCGCCTGCAGCCCGGCGAGGTAGTGCACGTGCGCGCCTTCGTCGGCGCCAACTTTGCGGGCGCTCCCTGGACCAGCAAAGCCGCCAAAGTCCAGCGCCTGCGGCGCTTCGGCCCCGCCCCGGCCGATACCGCCAACCTCACGCCCAAAAACTTCACCGACACCGACACCTTCCGCACCGGCTTCACCTTTGCCCAGCCCGGCACCCACGTGGTGGTGCTGCAAAGCACCAGCTCCTTCATCGAGCTGCCTGCCGACCAGTTCACTGCCTACCTGCGTGAGGAAGGCCTCGACTACGCCCTGAAGCTGCGCCAGGAAAACGAGGAAACCGCCAAACCCGGCCGCGAAGTCTACAGCCGCTGCGCCAAAACTCTTTTGCAAGTAGGCGACCCGGCCCTGGCACCGCTGGCCACCGACAGCGCCTGCCGCCACAACTATGGCTTGCCCCTGGAACTCGTGCCCGAGCAAAACCCCTACCGCCTGGCCGCCGATAAGGCCCTAACCGTGCGCGTGCTGCGCGGCGGCAAGCCCGCTTTTGGGGCGGCCGTGCAGGTGTGGCAGCGCCAGCCCGGTGGCTTGCCCACTACACATTATACCACCCGCGCCAACCAAAGCGGTCGAATTCTGTTACGCTTATCCGGCCCGGGACCGTACCTGCTGGCCACCGTGGATATGCGCCCAGCGCCCGCCCGTTTGCGCACACGCGCCGACTGGCAGTCGACCTGGGCCTCGCTCACGTTTGCCGGGCCGGCCGCCGCAGTGCGGCTGCCCACAAAACATTAGCCAAACTTCACTCAAGATTTTAGGTTTTTTCTTTACCTTCGCCGTTCTCTTACCCCCCTTGCCCTACGCTGTATGAAGTACACGATTGATAAAAAAGATAGCTACACCATCATTACGATTGAGGAGAAAAAGCTCGACACCACCGTTGCGCCCGACCTCAAATCGGAATTCGTGAAGCTGAACGCTGAAGGCATTAATAACCTGATACTCGACCTTACGAACGTGAAATACACTGATTCGTCGGGCCTTAGTTCTATCCTTATTGCCAACCGCTTGTGCAACTCCACCGGGGGCCTGCTCGTGCTCACCGGCCTGCAGGACCACGTCCTGAAGCTCATCACCATCAGCAAGCTCGAATCGGTGCTGCACATTCTGCCAACGGTAGAAGAAGGCATCGACCGCGTGTTTTTGCACGCCATCGAGCGCGACCTGACGGACAAGGAGTAATTTTTTTTTACAAGCTTCTAGCGGGTGCCTTACTGCGCCACTTGGCTGTTAGCTGGTAGCCTTCTGTAGGAGTGCTACCAGCTAACAGCCTTTTTTTTACCCCGAGCCGGTATTTCATTTCAACTAAAAAAGCTAACGGCTTACAGCCGGCAGCCAACAGCTAACCATTGACGTTCGAGCTGAAGATTCTTGGGTCGGCCTCGGCCACTCCCACTGCCGGGCGCCATCCCACGGCGCAGGTACTCACCGTAGGCGCCTACCACTATTTGATTGACTGCGGGGAAGGCACGCAGTGGCAGATGCTGGAGTACCGCGTGCGGCCTAACCAGCTGCGCGTTATTTTCATCTCGCACCTGCACGGCGACCACTACTTCGGCTTGTTTGGCCTGTTGGGCACGATGCACCTGCAAGGCCGCACCCAGCCGCTGTGCATCATCGGCCCGCCCGGCCTCGACGAGGTACTGGTGACGCAGAGTCGCGTATCGGGCGTGCAGATTGGGTTCCAGCTGGAGTTCACCGTAGTCGACACCGAGGCCCACGCCCTCGTGTACGAAGATGCCGGCCTGCGCGTGCACTCGCTACCCATGCGCCACCGCGTGCCCTGCGCCGGTTACCTGTTCGAAGAGCAGCCCCGCCGGGCCAACCTGCTCAAGGAGAAGCTGCCGACGGGCCTCACGCCCGCCCACCTGGCCCGCCTAGCGCAGGGCGAGGACCTGCCGCCCGACGAGCACCAGCCCGGCCTGCGCCACGCCGATGTGGCCGGCCCCGCCCCCACCCCGCGCCGCTACGCCTTCTTTTCCGACACGCTCTACACGCCGGCCCTGGCCCCGCTCATTGCCGGCGCCGACCTGCTTTACCACGAGGCCACGTTTCTGGACGAGCTGCGCGAGCGCGCCGCCCAAACCCACCACAGCACCGCCCGCCAGGCCGCCCTGCTGGCCCAGGCCGCCGGCGTGAAGCAGCTGCTGCTGGGCCACTTTTCCAGCCGCTACAAAGTGCTGGAGCCGCTGCTGCACGAGGCGCAGCCCGTGTTTCCGCAAACTGCCCTGGCGCTTGAGGGGCTGGTGGTGAGCCTGTAGCAAGCAGCCTCTGCTGCGTGGCACGAGCATCAAGCCAGCAAAGGCTGCCTGCTACGGCACAACATTTTTATCTCATGAACACCTACGCCCAAAAAAAGCAGCAACTGTACCTCGTGCTCAGCGGGATTTTTCTGGTGAATGCGCTATTGGCCGAAATCATCGGGGTCAAGATTTTTTCGGCCGATAAGCTGATGGGCCTGCCTGGCAACCTCACGGCGGGCGTGCTTATCTGGCCGGCCGTGTTCGTGACGACGGACATCATCAACGAGTATTTCGGCAAGAAGGGAGTGCTGCGCATCAGCTACCTCACGGTGGCCCTCATTCTGTTTGCGTTCGGGGTGATATACCTGACGACCAAGCTGCCGCCAGCCGATTTCTGGCTCGACGTAAACAAAACCGACAACCTTGGCCGGCCCTTCAACATCGACTTTGCCTACCAAAGCATTTTCCGGCAGGGCCTGGGCATCATCACGGGCTCCATTGTGGCGTTTGGGGTGGGGCAGGTGCTGGATGCTACGATTTTCGCGGCCATTCGTCGGGCCACGGGCGGGCGCTACGTGTGGCTGCGCGCCACGGGCTCGACGCTGATTTCGCAACTCGTCGATTCGTTCGTGGTGCTGTTCATCGCCTTCAAGGTATTCGGCAACTGGACCATGGAGCAGGTGTTAAGCGTGGCCAATACCAACTACTGGTACAAGTCCGCATCCGCTATTTTGCTCACGCCGGTGCTCTACCTGGCGCACTTCCTGATTGACCGCTACCTTGGCCCGGCCGAAACCACCGAGTTGCAGGCCGAGGCAGTGGATAACGTCTCGGTGTAGGTTAATACAGTTTCGTTTTCTCTCTTTTTTCTCTCGACATGCGTTATCTATTTCTGCTGCTATTGGTGGCCTTCGCGCCCCTATTGGGCCATGCACAGTCTGATTTTTTGCTGGGCACCTACGAATTGGTCGATGGCACCACCGGGAAGGGCCTGCTTAGCTACGAAACCGGCTTCAAAGCCAAACTGCTGGTGAAAGACTCCAAGGCCGACCCTGCTAGCAAGGCCGGCAAAAAAGGCCTGGAATTCCCGGCGGCTAAGGTGCGCTCCTTCACCATTGCCGGCGACCATTTCGTGATGTTGCGTTCTATTCGCCTAGACTCAGGAATGCCCTTTTCCTCCATGGCCCGCAAAAACGATTTTGGTAAGCTCATCGCTGAAGGCAAGCTGGAATTGATTGAGTTCCGCCTCGCGGAAATGGTGGCAACTAACCACATGCGCGGCTCCAACGGTAACGTCGACCCGCAGCGGCAGTCGGTGCAATCGGCCGCCTACCTGCTGCGCCGGCAGGGAGAAGACGAAGCCGTTTCGATTCCGGTGATAGGCAAGAAATACCGCGAAGTCCTCACGTCGTACCTGGCTGGCCGGCCCGACCTGATTAAAAAAGTAGGCCCCAAGCCCACTTCCCAGGAAGACTTGATTGAGTTGATTAAAGCGTTCAATTCGGGCAGCACCGAGCAGTAAGCAAGGTCCGCTGCCGTCGGTCCCACTTTTACCGCCCTCCCCTTGAAAAATGCCCTCTGGTGCTGTTTTCTGCTGCTGTCCATAACGGCCCGCGCCCAGTTCAACTTCGCGCCTGGCACTTACCAGCTAGCCAACGGCTCCAAAGGCGAGGCGTCGCTGAAGCTGGCCCTTGCCGAAAATGGTAGCCCAACCATGATGGTGGGCGTAAAAAACGGCAAAGAGCGCCGGTTCCGAGCAGCCGAAGTCACGTCCTTCACGGTTGAAAGCCATCGGTTTGTACGGGTCAACGACTTCCGTTTCCTCAGCGGCACCGATGCCGACTTTAAGGAGCCCGCGCTGCTGGAAATTCTGGAAACGGGGCCCGTGGAGCTGTTCTATTACTACTACCAGGTCGAAATGGGCCCGAACTTTAAGGCCCACGTGAAGTTGCCGGTGCTGCGCAAAGCCGGCACGAGTACGTTCTTTGCGTACAGCCCCGGTCGCACGCCAGGGTTCGACCAGAAACAAGCGCCGGGCGGCTTCGTAGCAGCTCTGTTTCCAGCCGACCCTGTTTTGCAACGGCAATTTGCCACCAATGCCATCAGCCGGGCCCAGCTTATTAGCGTCGTGCACGCCTACAACCAAGGCGTGCGCTTAACCCGTTAATTATGATTTTTCGCGGCTTATTTGTGTTGGTAATTATGCTACTGCCGACAGTAGTACAGGCACAATTTTCAGCGGGCTACGAAACAGGCTCATATGTTTTACGAAATCAGCCAAATATTCGTCATTATGGCCAGCTCAAGTTTCGGAATGGACGGAAGTTATTAGTCGAAACGGAAGCGGGTGAAAAGCGGCGTATAAAAGCTTATAAGGCGCTAAGTTGTGCTGTTGGACCGCACCGCTATTCGGTAATTAATCGGCTACAGTTCAACATCAATTCTCGTTCGGTAAACGAGAAAGCCGTTTATGCCCAGGTTCTGGATAGCGGAAAAATAACGCTGCTCCGATACCATCACCTCCTAAACACTGGTATAGACTGGCTTTTTCTTTATCGTTACCCAATTGATGTTTATTTGGTACGCGCCCAGCCTGATTCCTCCTTCGCGGCTATATGGGATACTTACGATAAATCTTACTTTCGGCAACATATTCGGCCATTCTTAGTTGCCAGACCCGACTTGTTGAAACTGATGGACGGGGGACTCATTACTTATCAAGATTTGCCACGCGCCATCTACGCACTAAATAAAAACCGCTCATTCCAGCCTGAGGCAGTTCTTGAGCGCAAAGAATAACAACTCCCTATGTCCCGCATTCTCACCGGCATTCAGAGCACCGGCCGGCCGCACCTCGGCAATCTGCTCGGCGCCATTTTGCCCGCCATCGAGCTGTCGAAAAATCCGGCCAACGACTCGCTGTATTTCATCGCCGACCTGCACTCGCTCACTACGGTGCGCGACCCCGAAGTGCTGCGCGCCAACACCTACGCCGTAGCCGCCGCCTGGCTGGCTTGCGGCTTCGATACCGAAAAAAACCTGTTCTACCGGCAGTCCGACGTGCCACAGGTAACCGAGCTGACCTGGTACCTGAGCTGCTTCACGCCCTACCCCATGCTGGCCAATGCCCACAGCTTCAAGGACAAGAGCGACAAGCTGTCGGACGTGAACGCCGGCCTCTTCACCTACCCGGTGCTGATGGCGGCCGACATTCTGCTCTACGATGCCGAAGTAGTGCCCGTGGGCAAAGACCAGATTCAGCACCTTGAAATTGCCCGCGACATCGCCAAAGCCTTCAACACCCGCTACGGCGACACACTGGTAGAACCCCAGGCCCGCGTCGATGCTGAGTTAATGACTATTCCCGGCACCGATGGCGCGAAAATGAGCAAGAGCTACGGCAACATCATCGACGTGTTCGCCTCCGAAAAAGAGCTGCTGAAAGCCATTAAAACCATTATTTCGGACAGCACGCCGCTCGAAGAACCCAAGAACCCGGACACTGACGTAACCTTCCGGCTGTTCTCGCTACTGGCCTCGCCGGCCGAGCGGGAGACCATGCGCGCCAACTACCTGGCCGGCGGCTACGGCTATGGCCATGCCAAAAAGGAGCTTTACGAGTTGATTCTGCGCCGCTTCGCCACGGAGCGCGAACAGTTCAACTTCTACATGAACAACCTGCCGGAACTGGATGCCAAGTTGGCTGTCGGGGCCCGACGGGCGCAGGAGTACGGCGCCGGCGTGCTGGCAAAAGTGCGCCAGAAGGTGGGCTACGGAAGGTAGCCGTCATTGCGAGTGGAGCGCAGCGGAACGCGGCAATCCGTCCTCTTGATGCATTGAGAGGACGGATTGCCGCGTTCCGCTCGCAATGACAGGCGACTGCTAGGTGGCTTAAAACGACTGCTGTGCCGAGAAGCTGAAACCGACTTTGCTGCCGCGGCTCACCTGTTGGTTTTCCAGCTTTTGCTTGACGCTGATTTTCTGGATTTCGGGCAGTGGCGGGGCAATAAGGTCGTTGTTGACGGCGGCAATCATGGCGCTTTCCACGAACAGCTTCATCATTTCGGGGGTGATGGCGTTGTCGCTCATGTCGTTATCGGGCAACTCCAGCTGCTGCACGCCTTCGAGGTAGTAGTGGTTGTTGATGTTGATGAGCAGACGACCCACGAGGTAGCCCGGGTCGTTCAGGCGCTGGTACTTGATGCTGTCGGCCATGAAGTTGTAGGCCATGATGTGGCCAAAGAAGCGGCGACGAAAGTCGACCTCGACGTATTTGCTGGGCATGGGGCCGTAGTCGTCGGGGAAGGTGACGATGTTGGAGTGCATCACGAACACCAGCAAATCGCCCGAAAACCGGATGTGAAACTCCATGTCGTTGATGGACCGGTATTCGATGACCACGCTCGAATCGAGGGGCGTGAGCTTGCGGCTGAGCTCGACCACTAACTCCTGCGACACCAGCCGCAGGCAATCGAACGCGGCCTGGGTATTGCGGTAGATGGCCTGCTTGGCAGTTGATTTTTGCTTGAGGCCTTCGAAAATCTGGTTTAGTCGGTCGGCCGGGGCCTCGGTGGGCGAGCCGGCTTCGGCGGTGGGGCGGTTGTCGGTAGCGGTAGCTCCGGAGTGGGCTGAGGGTACTTCGGCCGGCACGGCTGGGGCTGCATCGGCGGTGGGCTTCCGGGCTTTGCCGCGGGGCTTAGCCGCCTTTTTAGAGGCTGGAATGGATTCGGGATGGACGGGCGCGGGCGGCGAAGCGGCGGTTTCGGTTGTGGTGAACAACTCGGGGGCGACGCTTTTCTTGGATGGGGACTTGGCCATGCGGAGAGGTGGTGAAGCCGCTGCAACAGCGGCGCGAAAAAAGGTAGCCATTGCGGCGATACTGGCAGCCCCGCCCGGCCACTGCCAGCCTTCAGGCTATTGGAGGTACGGAAGCAGCCCCGGCCGTAGTTTCATTCGGCCCCAACCAATCGTGGCTGGCTATCTCACTGCCGGCCGCTCCCAAGGCTGGCGGTGCACCCAACTGCGCCGCCACGGGCCAGTGCGGGCTCCGAAAAGCCACCGTGCGGAGCCCAGCCGCGCTGGTCCCAACGGCAGGTAACAGCATGCCAGCCGCCGAGGGCAGGCGCAGGGCCTCCCCCACCGAGCGCACGGCCCCAGCCGGCACGGTGCTGCGCTCCAGTTCGGCCAGCAGGACGTCGCCATCCACCGCCGCGATGCACTCCGTGAGCAACGACTCCAGCTCGGCGCGGTGGGCCACACGGGCGGTATTGGTTTGAAAACGCGCATCGGTGGCCCATTCCGGCTGGCCCAAGGCGGCGCACAGGTGCCGGAACTGGCCATCGGAACCGACGGCAAGTACCAGCTGGCGCCCATTGGCGGCACGGTATACGGTGCCGTAGGGCACTATGCTGGGGTGGCCCGAGCCCAGGGGCTGCGGGTCGGTGCCCGTCACGAGGTAGGTGGCAGCTTGGTTCGCCAGCGAAACCAGCGCGCTGTCGAGCAGGCTAACTTGCACCAGTGCCCCAAGCCCGGTGCGCTCGCGTTGAAACAAGGCGGTGAGCAGGCCTTCCTTCAGCTGGTGCGCGGCCAGCAGGTCGACCATGGCTACGGGCATTTTCTGGGGTGGCTGCCCGGGGCCGGCCGCGTTGAGGTACATGAAGCCGGCTTCGGCCTGCAGCACCGCGTCGTAGCCAGCGCGGACATTATCGGGCCCGTAGCCGGTGAGGTGGCCGTAGACAAGGCGCGGGTTTTCGGCAGCCAGCGTGGCGTAGTCGGCACGTAGCTTCTCGGCGTCACCGGGCTTGTAGCTGGCGATGATGACGTCGGCTTGGGCAGCAAGTTGGTGTAGTTTGGACTGGCCGGCCGCAGTGGTCAGGTCGAGCACCAGTGAGCTTTTGCCCCAGTTCGAAGTGGAGAAGTAGGCCGAAACGGAAGCTTCGGGCGTGGCACTAGCATGAGTTTCGGCGCTGGTTTTCCAGGTGCGGGTGATGTCGCCGGTTGGGCTTTCAATCTTCAACACTTCGGCGCCCAGCTCGGCGAAGAACTGGCCCACCTGCGGACCGGCCAGCACCGAGGCCAATTCGAGGATGCGCAGGTGGGTAAAAGGCAAAGTGTTGGCAGTTGCCGAGTCAGAATTCATAATCGAAGAGAATCAGCTGGCTGATTAATCAGCCAGCTACCGTGCAAGTAAGTTTTGTAGCGGGCCGGCTGAAACTCGCCCGCCGCCAGCACCCACAGCTGCTGGCCGTGTCGCACGCAGTACAGCGGCAGATTATCGTAGCCTTTATAGCCCCAATCGCCCTGCCCCGACCAGTCCCGCACTACTGCCTGCACATCGCGCAGAAGCTGCTGAAAAGCTTCTTTTCCCAGCCATTCAGTGGCTATTTTTATCGGCAGCACGTCGCGGCTTAGTTGCGCCAAGAAGGAAGCACCGTCGGGCAGCGGCAGCGGCCATGGCTGGCTAGCCCAATTATCTTCGAAGCCATCGTAGAGCAGTTTGGGAGTTGCTGGCAGGTAGAAGGCTGCTAAGGGCATTGAAAATACTGATTGAAACTGGTGGAGGCGGCAAGATAAAGACACTTGGTGTCAGCAGATATGCCAGGCCCAACCGGCTCAACTCGCCAAGTACCCATAATCCCGCAGCTGCTCGCGCACATCCCCTTCCAGCTGCAACAGCCGGCCCTGATGCAGCAGGTACACCACGTCGCAGATGGGCAGCACCTCAGCGTAGCGGTGGTCGGTGATGAGCAGGCCTTTGCGCGATTTCATGCGCTGCATTTCCTCGGCCAGGGTTTCGACGTGCACCGGCATCACGCCCGAAAATGGCTCATCGAACAGCGAAAAAGCCGTATTGGCATGCAGTAGCAACAGTGCCTGCACCAGCCGCGCCGAACCGCCCGATAGTTCGTTTAGCCGCCGGTCAAACTGCGGGCGCAGCTCCGGAAACCGGGCCGTCGCCAGCTCAATATCCACCCCCAACATACGCGCTGCCTTGGCCAGCGACAGCGAGGGCGGCAACAGCGGCTCCTGCGGCAGGTAGTTGAGCAGGCCCGGCGCACGGAATGCAGGGACCACGCGCCGGCCGTTCACGCGCACCGAGGCGTCGGCCACGGCGCGGGCCCCAAAAATGGTTTGGAGCAGCACCGACTTGCCACTGCCGTTGCGGCCCAGCAGGCCTACAATCTGGCCGGTTTGCACCCGCATGTAAATGCTGGCTAATATCTGTCGGCCCCCAAATTCGATGCGAATGCCGTCGGCCTCCAGCAACTGCGGGCGGGCTGGGTTGTCGAACTCTCGGCTCATACCAGGACAGCCCGCATGAGCAAAGCGCCGCTCAGAAACAGTGCGCCATCGAGCGCCACCACGCCGGCCCACAGCCGCCGCCGCGACACGTTCAGGTTGAAATAGAACCAGTATTGTCCCGGGCGCAGTTGCTCCGACAGGTACCACACCACCGGGGCGGTGGCCAGCTTGATAAGCAGCAGGGCGGGCAGCAAACCACTACTCCTGCCCTCGACCAGTGCCGGCAGCAACACGGCCAGCAGTATCAGGGCCGAAACGCCCAGCATAAATGGGGCAACACTGCGGTAGAACAGGCCCACGGCCCGCAATTGGGTAGCCAGAATAATCATCGAAAACGCTTGGTTCAGCGGGTTAACGCGCCGGCCCGCCAATTATTCTACCCGCCCGGCCCGGGCAAATACCGGGAATGTGGCGGGGCGCGCCTCCGGTCCCCACAACTGCGTGAGTTGCTCGGCTACCAGGGCCACCATGTCGGCTCCGTCGTGCTGCCGGGCGTAGTTGGCCGTAGCCGACCAGGTGCGCAGGTAATTCAGCATGTCTTCCGCCGTCCAGTGCTTCACCACGGCAAAGCGCGCGTGCTGCACGTCGGCGAACGGGAAGGGCAGGTTGGCGTACTCGTTTTCGATGTGGCGGCGGTTGGTATCCCAGTACGGGGCCGAGGTCACGTCGTGGAACTCATCCAGCAATTGGGTCAGCTCGGGCGTTTCGAGACGGCAGAGCTGGTAGCCCCACTCGGCCAGCACCGCGCCGTGCCGGGCCACCCGGCGCACTTCGGCGTGGTAGGCTTCAATATCAAACCAATGCACCGCCTGGGCCACGGTAATGAGGTCGAAGCGCTGGTTGGGAAAGGGCGTGTGCTCGGCGGTGGCCTTCTGGTAGCTGATGTTGGGTCGCTTCGGGGCCTGCGCCAATTGGTTTTCGCTGAGGTCAGTAGCATCAACCCGCACAAATAAATCGGCCAGCACAGCTGCTACCTGACCGTTGCCGGTGGCGCAGTCCCAGGCGCGCTCGCGGCTTTCTACCTGGGGCAGCAGCCAGTTGTAGAGCTCGGCGGGGTAGGCAATGCGGTAGCGGGCGTAGTCGGCGGCCTGGGTGGAGAAACGGTCGAGGGCGGGCATGGGCTTTGGGGGGATGGGCGAGAGGCGTATGTCATCCTGAACGCAGTGAAGGACCTGCTCACGCCAGGACAATTACCGACAAACTTCGCACATGTGTCCCAACTGTGAGAAAGTCCTTCACTGCGTTCAGGATGACGGATGAGACCGAACTGCAACACCCGCCGCCGGCCGTATCTTTACCCCAAATCAAGCGGTTTGCTGACCACGGCATCAAGGTCAGCCCTTTACCAACTTTTATCAGCTGAACCTTGACGTTTCACGAATTCAACCTCCACGACGACCTGCTTTCTGGCATCGACGCCATGAACTACCTGCAGGCCACTCCCATTCAGGAGCAGGCCATCCCCAAAATTCTCGAAGGCAAAGACTTAATTGCCTGCGCGCAAACCGGCACCGGCAAAACCGCCGCCTACCTGCTGCCGCTACTCGACAAGATTTCGCACGCCAAGCACGGCCACACCACCACCCTCATTCTGGTGCCCACCCGCGAGCTGGCCACCCAGATTGACGAGCAGGTGATGGGCTTCGGCTACTACGTGGAAGCCAGCTCAATCGCCATTTACGGCGGCGGCAAATCGGAGAACTGGGAGCAGCAGAAACGCGCCCTCACCTCGGGGGCCGATATTATCATCGCCACGCCCGGCCGCCTCATCGCCCACCTGCAAATGGGCTACGTGAAGTTCGACCAAATTAAGTACCTGGTACTGGACGAGGCCGACAAGATGATGGACATGGGCTTCAGCGATGACATCTTCAACATCGTGCGCCAGCTGCCCAAGGAGCGCCAGACGCTGCTGTTCTCGGCCACCATGCCCAGTAAAATCCGCGACTTCTCGCAGCAGATTCTTAACCAGCCCGACGAAATTCGCCTGGCCGTGTCGAAGCCCGCCGCCGGCATCGACCAGCAGATGTACATGGCCTTCGACCGCCAGAAAATCCACATCCTCGAGCACATCATCAAAACCCAGGAGGTGCAGAGCATGGTGCTCTTTACCAGCCAGAAAGCGGCCGTGGCCGGCATCGTGAAGGCCGTGAACAAGCTCGGCATCGAAGCCCGCGGCATCAGCTCCGACCGCACCCAGGAAGAGCGCGAGGAAATCATGCGCGCCTTCAAAAACAAGCAGTTCCCCATCCTGGTGGCCACCGACGTGCTCAGCCGCGGCATCGACATCGACTCGCTGAGCCACGTGGTGAACTACGACATCCCGCGCGCCGCCGAGGACTACGTTCACCGCATCGGCCGCACCGCCCGCGCCGCCACCAAAGGCACGGCCATCACCTTCATCTCGGACCAGGACCAGGACCGGGTGCTGAAGATTGAAAAGCTCATCGAGCGCGACCTCGAAAAGAAAAACATCACCGAGGAGCTGGGCCTGGGCCCGGCGCCCGAGTTCGACCCCAAGCGCTTTGCTGGCCTGGGCGGCAAAATCGGCGGCCGTCCGGAGCGGGGTGGCCGCAGCGGCGGCAGTGGTGGCGGAAGCCGCGACCGTGGCCCGCGCCCCGAAGGCAGCGACCGCGGCCCGCGCCGTGAAGGGGGAGTTGGAGGCGGACGTGATGGTGGCCGCGACGGCGGCAAGCCCCGCCGTGACGCCCCCGACCCCAAAGACCCGAAGCACCTGGAGCGCATGGCCAACGCCAAAAGCGCCCTCGCAGCACTCGACGCCGGCCATGCGCCGTCCGTACCCTACCAGCGCCCGCTCCGCCCCGAAGGCGAAGAGCGCCGCGACCGTGGCCCCCGCCCCGAGCGCACCCCGCGCCCCGAAGGCGAGGCTCGCCCGCCGCGGGAGCCCCGCACTCCACGCGAGCCACGTCCGGAAGGCGAGGCTCGCCCCCCACGCGAGCCCCGCACCGAAGGCGAAGCCCGCCCACCGCGCGAACCACGTGCCGAAGGGGAACCCGGCGCCGATGGCGAGCGTCGCCGCAGCCGCGGTGGCCGCAACCGCAAGCGCGGCCCCAAGCCTGAAGGGGCAGTTCCGGCTGCTGATGCCGGCTCAGGCGAAGCCCCCAAGGGTGCTGCAGATAATCAATAAGCAACTTTTCTTGCGCATATCCTTATAGAAAAGGCGGCTTTCAAGGCCGCCTTTTTTGTTTCTATTCCTGGCACCGGCGGCGGCCCTGCCCCGCACTGCCCCTTGTTCGTGTATTTCCGGACCTGTCCCACTCAGCCGTCAGGCCAGGCCAGCTGCTTATGGCCTCGTTGGCCGACGGCGGTAGCCCCAGACAAACAAAACAATGGCTGCTTAATGCGCGGCCCCAGTTTAACCCTTCTATTTTCACCGCTTGGGCTGGCCACCTGTGCGGTTTAGTCGACTTTCCCTTCGCGGCCTTGAAAACGGGCCTCCAGGAAACGCGCCAATACGTGCCTACGGGCTTCCTGCTTTCTGCTTTCTGGGCCAAGACTAAAGTGGGTCGCCCCTGCATGATGCCCCGTGCTTCAGCGACAACGACAAAAGGCCAACACGCCCAGCTTGCCGAGTCCGCTGAGACTGCGCTCAACATTATTATTTCACAATATATAGAACTTATTCCAACCTCCTATTGTCGCACGTCAGCACTAATATACCTTCTAAATTATTCTATTTTTGATTATCTTCATTTTAAGTTCATCATTAAAATAATCTAATACCTTAACTGACTAAATCGACTCTTTCGCCGTGAATATCCTGTCTTCTATCTAAAAATTCAATGCCTTAGCTGTTTTTTTTAATCAGCAGTACGTATCTTCGATAGACACAAAATCCTAAATTTTAAAAATACCTCTAAATTTATTAGCTTGTTTTAAGGCAAAATATAACTAAGCACCCTGGCTTAGCACCGTTGCAGTTGTTAATATTCTATTACTTGTTTAATCCTACTGCGTAGGACTTTAAACACCCTTTCGTTTTCGTATCCCCTTTAGCTGTACCCCCCCCTGTGTGGGGTATTCCCTAGCAATAATTTCACACAGGCTTACTACTTATCCATCATCTACTTGCGTCTCAAATAATCAATCCTCGCCACCCGCGTTCAGTTCATTCCTATGCAAAAAGCTATACGCAGTTTTCGTATGCCGGCACTACCTAGCTTAGAAGCCGCAATAACTGGTTTCCGGGCACGGCCAGCCACGCAGCCATTGCATAGGAGAAGCGAAAGATGCCGCTTGTTCCTTTCCGCCATCGCGGGCTTGCTGCTGGCCTTGGCCAGCCCGCTGGCCCGGGCGCAGTCGGCGAGTGCTGATGTGTACCAGCCGGGGGGTATTCAGGCCTCAGCAACGGTGCCAAGCACCAGTAAAGGAGGAGCTGCCCGGATAACAGTTGCACCAGTAGCGCGGGCGCGTACCTCCCAGATTCTGCTGAACAGCTACGCCGACACCCCCCTGGCAGTGGCGCTGTTTGCTACCGACGCCGACGCGGGCAGCTCCATTTTGTCTTATACGATTACCGCACTGCCACCCACCGCCTCGGGCATTCTGAAGCTGCGGGGAACGGCTGTTACCACCAACCAGGTCATCGTGCCAGCCGATGCTGGCAGCCTCACGTTTGACCCGGCCGCCGGCTATTTTGGCACGGCCGTGTTTTCCTTCACTGCCAAGGACAACACTAACTTAAACTCTGCTGTGGCGACCTACGGCATTCCGGTGGCCAAGGCGACCTGTGGCGCGGGCGTAGGGCAGGCCAACGTGCTGAGCTACTACGCCCGCACGGAAGGCGAAGATTGGAAAGTGACGCGGTCAGTGGTGGTAGATGGCGTTACCATTACCGCCAACCCCGCTGGTACTCCTTACACAGCTTCGCCCACTACTACTGACCTTTTCTTTGTGTCGGACCAGCCCGCTATGCCTGGCAAGGGCTTGGTGTGGGCCGAAGACTACACCACCCTTTCGGGCGTGGTTACCACGAGCACGTTCACCTTCAGCCGGCCGCTGGCCAATCTCACTTTGTCGATTGGCGATATTGACAACGGCACCGGCTACACCGATTTTCTGAGCCTGCAGGGATACGACGCCAACAACACCCTGGTTAACATACCAACCGCTAACGTTACCACGGGCAATACCAACAGCTACGCCAACAATACCTTCACGGGCACTGCCAACAGCCCTGCCTCGGCAAACACCAACGCATTGGTTACGTTTCCCTCGGCTATTACCAGGCTGGTGATGACGTACCGCAACACGGCCACCACTCAGGCCGACCCTTCCAGCCAGCTGATTGTGTTTCCATCGATAGCCTGGTGCGCCCAGGCCGACGTGCAAACCACCCTGACCGGCCCGACGCGGGCCCGGGCGGGCAGCACCGTGACGTACACGGCCACCACCACCAACGGGGGCACCGACGCCGTGAACAGCATCGCGCCCCAGGTGCAGCTGCCCACGGGCCTGACCAACGTAACCGGCGGCACCTACAACTCCAGCACTGGCGTGCTCACGCTGGCTACCATCAGCAACCTGGCGTCGGGAGCTTCGGTGGCCAACACCATCACCTACACCATGCCGGCTACGGTGGCCGTAACGGCTACGTCGAGCTTTGTTTCGACGGCCGATGACCTTGTTTCGGGCAACAACACCGCCACGCTGACCACGGCCCAGAACCGGGCCCCGGTGGCCAGCGACGTGACCAGCTCACCCGCCATCCTGAGCAGCACCGCGACCCAGACCAACATTGCCTCGTTCAACGCCAGCGACCCGGACGCGACCACGGGCAACACCACCATCACCTCGTTCACCATCATGTCGCTGCCCACGGCGGCCCAGGGCACGCTCTACGTCAACGGCGTGGCCGCCACCGTGGGGCAGGTGATTACGGTGCCTGCTTCGGCCACGCCCGGCAACCCCGGCTACCAGCTTTCCTTTATCCCGAACGGCACGTTTTCGGGCAACGCCAGCTTTACTTACAAAGCGACCGACGACACGGGCACCGGCTCGAACACGGCCAACTACTTTGTGCCGGTGACGGCGGGTGCCGACCTGGCATCGGTGGTAACCGGCTCGGGGGTCGGCGTAGAAGGCCAGACGAAAACCTATGGGGTGACCACCACCAACAACGGCCCGGCCACCGCCACCAACGTGGTGCAGACCCTGACGCTGTCGAGCAAGCCGCCTTTTAGCAGCGTAACCGTCACGAACGGCACGTATGACCCTTCGACCGGCATCATCACCTTCAACACGCTGGCGTCGCTGGCCAGCGGCAGCAGCGTATTCAACACCGTGGCGATTGTGGTGCAGCCCACCCCGACCAGCTTCACCATTACCGCGGCCAACACCAGCGCCACGGCCGACCCCACCCCGGCCAACAACAACGGCACGGCACCGGCGGCTACCCTCACCGTGACGGTGTCGCCGGTGGGCCCGGCGGGCATTGCCAGCGCCTGCGCCACGCCCGGTCGCGACGGCTCGCCGGTTATCACCAGCAACCCCAACACCTACTATCCGGCCGCCGACCAGACGCTGGTCGCCGGCGCCACCTCGGTGGTGGTGGGGGCGGCCACCGGTACGGCGCTCACGGCCATCGCCGCCGGCGACCTGCTGCTCGTCATCCAGATGCAGGGTGCCGACATCGACGCCACCAACACCGATGCGTACGGGGATGGCGTCGCCGGGGGCTCGGCCACCAACAACCTGAACAACGCCAACTTTACGGCCGGCAAATACGAGTACGTGACGGCGGCCAACGGCGTGCCCGTGGGCGGCGGCTCGCTCACCATCGCCAACGCTGGCGGCCTGAAAAATGGTTACCAGAACGCCAGCGCCACGAGCACTACCGGCCAGCGCCGCTTTCAGGTGGTGCGCATTCCGCAGTACCAGAACCTGACTGTAGGCGCCACCGTGACCCCCAGCGCCTGGGACGGCCGCACCGGCGGCATTCTGGCCCTGGACGTGGTGGGCAAAATCAGCTTTGCGCAGGGCACCAAGCTCGACGCTTCGGGCATGGGCTTCCGCGGGGGGGCCGGCCAGAAGCTGACCGGCGCCCCCAGCGGCTACACCGGCACCGACTACCGCGCAGCAGCGCCGGCCTCGGCCGGCGCGGTGCTGGGCGCCCACGCCATGAAAGGCGAAGGCATCGCGGGCACTCCCCGCTACGTGAGCAACGGCACCGCGCTGGTTGACACCGGCGTGGACGGCTACCCCAACGGCAGCTCTGGGCGCGGCGGCGCCGGCAACGCCGGCGGCGGCGGCACCGACGCCAACCCCACCGCCAATGACCAGAACAGCGGCGGCGGCGGCGGCGGCAACGGCTCGCGCGGGGGCCGGGGCGGCAACTCCTCGAGCAGCAACACGGCCGTGGGTGGCGAATTTGGCGGGGGCTTCAACGCGCCCAGCAGCAGCCGCCTGGTGATGGGCGGTGGCGGCGGCGCTGGCGTAACCAACGACGGCACCGGCGACGCTTCGCTCACCGGCTACGCCAGCAGCGGCGCAGCCGGTGGCGGCATCGTGCTGCTGCGGGCGGGCTCGGTGGCGGGCCTCGGCTCGCTGCTGGCCAACGGCGCCAGCGCCAGCAACGCCGTGACGAACGACGGCAGCGGCGGCGGCGGCGCCGGCGGCTCCATTTTGTTCACGGCCAACAACACGGCCAGCGCCGGCATCCTCAACCTGGCCGCCAATGGCGGCACGGGCGGCACCAATACCGGTGGTGGCGCAGCGCACGGCCCCGGTGGCGGCGGCGGCGGCGGCGTTATTCTCAGCAACGCCACCACCAACACCGCGACCGTGGCCAGCGGGGCCAACGGCACCACCGCCGGCAACATCGCCTACGGCGCCACCGCGGGCTCACCTGGCCTGGCCAACAACCAGATTAGCAATAGCATCGCCAACAGCACGGCCGGCATCAACTGCAGCACCGACGTGGTCGCCACGGCTACGGCTACGGCTACCACCACCAGCGGCAGCACCGTGAACGCATCGGTGACCTTTGCCAACAACGGCGGCGTCGACGCGGCCAACGTTACCCGCTCGGTGGTGCTGTCTTCGGGCAGCGCCCTGGCGGTGGTAACCGGCGTGTCGGCTCCGGGCAGCACTAGCATCAGCGCTCCCGACCCCAGCACGGGCAACGTAACCGTTACTTACCCGGGCCTGGCCACGCTGGCCGCGGGCGGCAGCAACTCCTTCGGTCTTTCGTACACGGTGCCCGGAGTTTCGTCGGTTACCATTACTGCGGTAGTTGGTACCACCACGGCGCAACCGGTGACTGGCAACGACACGGGCACCGCGACCACCACGGTTACCGGCTTTGCCGATATTGTGGCCGTGGTCTTTGGCTTGAATGCCTCGGCCGCGGGGCAGACCACCGCCACTTACGGCGCTTTGTTTGCCAACAACGGCCCGGCCTCGGCCTCGAACGTAACCCGCACCGTGACCCTGCCCGCCGGCGCGAGCCTTACCCAGACCCAGCTCAATAACCTCACCGCCCAGGGGGCTACTTACAACAATTCTACTCAGGTCATCGACTTTGGCACGGTGGGTACCCTGGTGAGCCGCGACGTGAGCGTGTACCGCTACAGCTACGTTGCGCCGAATGCCAGCGGCAGCACAACAATTGTGGCGCGCACCACGACCACCACGCCGGAAGACGCCAGCGGCGGCACCGGCGCCGCCACCGCGCCCGACACCTTCCCGTTCACGGTAACCAATAACCCGGCAGCCGACGAGGCCGTGAACGGCATCAGCGCCTTGGTCGCTTCGGCGACCCCAAACCAGCAGGTATCGTTCACGGTGAACTTCACCAATAACGGCCCCAGCGATTCTCCTAACGCCCAGCGCTACGCGCTGCTCACGCCGGGGCTGAACATCGTCTCCATCACCGATGGAGGCGTATACGACGCGGTTTCGGGGGTTGTAACTTACCCGACCACGTCCATCCCCAATGGTAGCTCGGCCCCGTCGACCATCACCTTCCTAGCCCCGGCCATTGGCCCGGTCAACATCAGCGGCAGCCTGAGCACGGGCGCGGGCACGGTTTCGCCGGGCATCTTCGCCAACAACCAGGCAACGACCAGCATGAACATCACGCCGATTGCCGACGTCGCCACCACCATCAGCGGGCCCGGCACTGCGGTGCCCGGCAACTTGGCCACCTTCGCGGTGACCACGGCCAACAACGGGCCTTCGCCCGCCTCGGCCGTCGTGCAAACCATTCAGCTGCCGACGGGCCTCACCGGCGTCTTTCCTTCCAATAAAGGCACCTACAACTCTTCCACCGGGGTGGTGACGTTCCCGACCATCAACGTGCTCACCAGCGGCTTGCCGGTCAACAACACCGTCAGCTTCCACATGCCGGCCTCGGGCTTCACGGCGACGGCGCTCGTGAGCAGCGCTACGGGCCAGGCGGCGGGCACCGCGGCCAACGACGCCGCCACGGCCGCACCTACGGCCGCGGGCACCGTTACGACCGACAAGGCCAACGTGTACAACCTGCTGAACTTCTCAAGTAAGAACGTGGCTCCCGGCGCGCCGCTCACCTTCACCATCGAAACGGGCAACAACGGCCCCAACCCGGCCCTGAACGTGGTGCAGCAGCTTTCGCTGCCCCTCGGTCTCACGGTTACCAGCATCTCGGGCGGCGGCAGCTATAATTCGGCCACGGGCCTGGTGACCTTCCCAGCCCTCGCCAGCTTGGCCAGCGGCAGCAGCGTGACCAATACCGTGACGGTGAACGCGCCGGTCGCGGGCCCGCTGGTGCCCATGGCCTCGGTCGCATCGGGCACCTCCGACCCGGTTCCGGCCGATAACGAGGTGATTCGCAACGTGGACGTGATTGCCGAAACCGACGTGGTCACCCAGCTGGTGGGCCCGGGCGTGGCTTCGGCCACCCAGATAACCAACTTCACCGTCACCACCCTCAACCGGGGCCCGCTGCCGGCCACGAACGTGGTGCAGACCGTGGCCATTGCGAGCGGGCTTCCCTCTTTGGACGTGACCACCTCCGGGGGCGGCGTGTACGACCCGGCCACCGGCGTCATCACTTGGCCCACGGTGGCCACCCTGGGCGTGGGCGCGGTAAGAACGTACTCGTACACTTACGTGGCGCCGGCCTTCGTTTCGACCGATGCCAACGCCCCGCGCACCCTCATCAGCCAGGCCTCGGTGACCAGCAGCAGCACCGACCCGACGAAGGCCAACAATGCGGCCTCAATAGCCACCGAAATCAAGTGGAACTCCGACGTGGCCATTGCCATTTCCGCCCCTGCCAGCGCCGTGGTTGGCAACCCGGTCACCTTTACCGCTTCGTACATCAACAACGGCCCAGCGCCGGCGGGCAATGTGTCACCTCTGATACGCATTGCCACCGGCCTTAACGTGGTGGCCAGCGACGGCGGCGTATACGACATCACCACGGGCATCGTCACCTTCCCCACTATCGCCAACATGGCGGTGGGCGTGAGCGGGTCGATGAGCTACACCATGGTGGTAACGGCTCCCGACCGGCCGTTGATAGGTATTTCGGTCGCGGCCAACGTGCCCACGAGCACCAACGACGTCAACCTGACGAACAACGCGGAAACGCTGATACTGCCGCTGGCCCTGCCGACCACCACCCAAGTTGACCTGCAAACCAACATCACGGCCAATGTGAGCTCCCAGTCGGCGGGCCAGCCCGTGGTGTTCACGGTGACGGCCACCAACGCCGGCACCGACGCCTCCGACCTGCGCGAGCGCGTTACGCTGGTGGCCGGCCTGGGCAACGTGGTGGTGAGCGACGGCTTCGGGAACCTACTCCCCAGCGCCTACAGCACCACGACCGGGGTGGTGACGTTCCCGCAGGTAACGGCCCTGGCCGGCGGGACTACCCTCACGTACACCATCACGGTGAACGACCCGGTGCGGGACCCCATCCGGGCCACGGCCACTGTCAACGGCAACTTTACGGACCCCAACATCGCGAACAATACCAAGGTACTGAGCGTGAATATTGTGCCGGTGGCCGACGTAGCCACTCTCTTATACGGGCCCACCGCGCTGCTGCCCGGCGCCCTCGCCGAGTACCAGGTCCTGACCGTCAACAGCGGCCCTTCGCCTGCCAACTCGGTGGTGCAAACCGTGCAGCTGCCCACCGGCCTGACCGATGTGGTGCTCACCGGCGGGGGCAGCTACAACGCGGCCAGCGGCCAGGTAACCTTCCCCATCATTGCGCTGCAAGCCGTGGGCAAGTACGGCGAAGTGAGCAACACCATCCGCTTCACTTTTCCCACCACCACCTCCAGCTTGGGGGCCACGGTGAGCAGCGCCACGATGGAGAGTGCCGCGACCACCGCCAACAACACCGCCTCGCTGACGACGACGCTCACCAACCA
The DNA here is from genome assembly GCF_039539585.1 of Hymenobacter glaciei. Classification (NCBI taxonomy): domain Bacteria; kingdom Pseudomonadati; phylum Bacteroidota; class Cytophagia; order Cytophagales; family Hymenobacteraceae; genus Hymenobacter; species Hymenobacter glaciei. Next base: position 352,195 of record NZ_BAABDK010000016.1, read on the forward strand.
GGCCCCACTGGCCAACACGGTGAGCAACCGCCTGCAGTCGCCCGAAGGCAATACCGCCGCGCCGCTGACGCTCAGTGCCCTCAGCGGGTTCGACCCGGACGGTTCCCTGGCCTCGTACACCATCACGGCCCTACCGGCCGCGGCGGCGGGCACCCTGCTGCTCAACGGCAGCCCGGTGGCTATGGGGCAAGTAATTGGGCTAGGCAACGCGGCCAACCTCAAGTTTGACCCGTTGGCGACGTTTGCCGGCAACGCCTTCTTCGCGTACACGACCACCGACAACCAGGGGGCTACCTCGCCGCCGGCGCTGTACACCATCGCCGTGGGCGTGGACAATGCGTCGGTGTACACCGGCACACCGCTGAAAGGCGGGGCAAACCAGTACCAGAACGGGGACGTTGTGTCCAACGCCTTTGACGCCAACGGCGGCACCTACAACGCGGCCGCGGCCGTGGTCGACAACGGCGTGCGCACGGCCAGCGCCGGCGCCCTGCCCGACGGGCTGGAGCTTGACCCGGCCACAGGCCAGGTACGGGTAGCCAACCGCTCGCTGCTGGTAGCGGGCTCCTACCCCGTCAGCATCACCACCATCGACGTCAACGGCGGCACGAACACGCAGGTCGTGACGCTGGTGATTGGCACCGCGCCGCTGCCGGTAGAACTCACGCGCTTTGAGGCAACGGCGGCCGGAACCGATGCCCGCCTGAGCTGGAGCACGGCTCAGGAGCTCGACAATGCCGGCTTCCAGGTGGAACGCTCGCTCAACGGCACCACGTACGAGGCCCTGGGCTTCGTGGCGGGCGCAGGCACCAGCAGCCAGGCCCACGCCTATGCCTTCGTGGATGCCGGCGTGGGCCGCCAGCACAGCGGCGCGGTGTACTACCGGCTCCAACAGCGCGATGGCTCGGGCCGTGCCACCTTCAGCCCCGTACGCACTGTTGCTTTCGCCGCGGGGACCCCATTGGCCGCCCAGTACGTGGCCCTCTACCCGAACCCCGCCGCCACCACCACGACCCTCGACCTTACTGCCCTCACGGGCCCCAGCCAGGTGACGGTGCTGGACATGGCGGGCCGCGTGGTGATGACGCGTACCATGGCCGGGGGCCAGGCTCATGCCTTCGCCCTGGGCAGCCTGCCTGATGGCACCTACGTAGTGCTGGTGCGCAACAACGACCGCAGCTTTGTGGAGCGCTTGCTGAAACACTAACAAGCAGCACGCCACGCATAAAAAAGGCTGCCCGCATGCGGGCAGCCTTTTTTATGCGTGGCGTGCTGCTGCCCGGCCAATGGAAATCGTGCCGAATCGTCGGCATGGAACCACCTGCGGGCAACCGCTACTCGATTCGGCGGCTTCCTTTTACCCAGGAGCCGACCCATGACCTTTTACAGCATCCTCGGCCACTTGCAAATACGCCGGTGGCACTTCCTCTGCCAGCCACACCCCGTTATCGGCCCGGTAAAACAGAAACCCGGCTTGCTGCATTGCCCCGGCAGCTACCGTGAACACCACTAGCCGGCCGTGCCGGGCGCCCACCGTGCGGGCCGTAGCCAAGTCCGCGCTCAGGTGCACCTGGTGCCGCGCCATTTTTCGCAGGCCTTCCCGCAGAATGCTTGCCCGGTGCTGACTGGCCGTGCCGTGGTACAGCACTTCGGGCGGCACCACGGGCGTGTAGCCCAATTTTACTTCCACCGAATGGCCCTGGCTGGCTCGGATGCGCGTTCGGTCGTCGTTGAAACGAAACCGCTGCTTGGGACTGGTTTCCACGATGTACTTCAGCTGCTCAAGCGTGAGCGGCCGCTGGTGTGTGGCTAGTTGCGCCAATAGTTCAGAAACGGCAACCCAACCCTGATCATCCAGGGTAATGCCAATATGGGCTGGGTTGTGGCGCAGTACGAGGCTGAGCAGCTTGCTGTGGCGCGTGGTTTCTTTTTCAGATAGCATGAGCCGAAAGTAACGTCGGTGTTTCTAACCCAGCACCTGCCCTATCCCAAACAGCACCGTGAACACCAGCGTGCTCAGGGCCATTTGCTTCAGCAGTGGGTCAATCTGCATCGACTCCTGCCGCTGCCATATCTGAACGGCATTGAAGGCGAACAGCGGCACGGCCAGCGCAAACAGCCACTGCCACGGCGAATGGTACGTGAGGGCTACAAACACGGTAGCGCAGCCCACACCAATCAGTAGCAGCAGCCAATGGTAGCGCCGCGCATAAATAGGCCCCAGTCGCACCGGAATGGTGATTTTACCCGCCAGCACATCGGAGTTGATGTCGCGGATGTTGTTTACGTTCAGCACCGCCGTGGCGAAGCAGCCCAGCGCGGCAGCCGGCAGCAGCACTTGCAGCGGCAGCGCCCGGGTTTGCAGAAAGTAGGTGCCGCACACGCCCACCAGGCCGAAAAACAGGAACACCGAAATGTCGCCGAGTCCCGCGTAGCCGTAGGGGTTTTTGCCCGCCGTGTAGTTCACCGCCGCCCAGATGGCCGCAAAGCCCAGCGCCAGAAACCCCAGAAACAACCCCAGCCCGGCCGCGCCCAGCGCCACCCACAGCAGCACCACGCCGCTGGCCATCGCCAGCAGCCCGCAAATCCACATGCCGCGCTTCATTTGCGCGGGCGTGATGGCGCCGCTTTGCACGGCGCGCTGCGGGCCCTGGCGGTGTACGCTGTCGGCGCCGTTCTGCGAGTCGCCGTAGTCGTTGGCGAGGTTGCTCAGGATTTGGAGCAGGATGGTGGTGAGGGCGGCCAAGCCCACTACAAGGCCGTTGAACTGGCCGTTGGCAGCGGCCAGAAAAGCGCCCGTGAGGATGCTGGCCAGGGCCAGTGGCAACGTACGGGGGCGGAAGGCAGAAATCCAGGGCGACATGGGCAACAGAAAAATCAGGCGGAGACAATCAATAAACAAAAGAACGTCATGCTGAGCGCAGCCGAAGCATCTTGCTTGCTTCGTTGCAGCAGTAATGAATACTACTCCGAGCAAGATGCTTCGCTACGCTCTGCATGACGTTCTTTCAAGTCATGACCAGGCAACAATCACTTGGCAATGTCGGCCAGCAGCGCGGCGCTCATAGGCGTCACATCAGATTTGTAGAACTTCACGACGTGGCCTTTTTCATCGACCAGGTACTTGCAGAAGTTCCAGCTGGGGGCTTCGCCCACGGTCCCGTTCTTGGTGCGGTCGGACAAGTACTTGTAGAGCGGGGCCATGTCGGCACCCTTCACCGACACCTTGCTGAAGAGCGGGAAGGTTACGCCGTAGTTCTTCTCGCAGAAGGTGGCAATCTGGGCTTCGGTGCCGGGCTCCTGGCCGCCGAAGTTGTTGGCCGGGAAGCCGAGCACCGTCACCTTGTCGCCGTGCTGCTTGTAGAGCTGCTCCAGCTCCTTGTACTGCGGGGTGTAGCCGCATTCCGAAGCGGTGTTCACAATCAGCAGCTTTTTGCCTTTGTACTGGCTCAGTTTCACGTCCTTGCCATCGATGGATTTCACGGTGAAATCGTAGACGGACGTGGGCGCGGCGGTGGTTTCAACGGTTTCGGTCATGGCAAGGGGAGCGGCCGGCTTGGCGGCGATGAAAACCACGGCCGAAGCGGCAGTGGCTAGTGTGAGGAGAAGGGAATTTTTCATAAGTTGCTGGGGAAAATGGCGCAGTTGCGTGCGTAACCGATTGGAGGCTGGTGGGGTTTTGCAGGACGCAGCCTTTGCTGCGTCGCCCGGCCCCCGTGACGCAGCAAAGGCTGCGTCCTACGTTGCGCGTTACGTGGTCGGCGGCGTCAGCCACTTCTCCAGCTGCACCGGCTGGTAAGCCGCCATCTGGGTTAGCAGTTCCTCTGGATTGGCCGATTGCAGGAGTTGGGCGCGGTTTTCGGCGCGCAGCAGCTGGTCGTCGCGCATGCGGTCGAGCGATTGCAGGAGCAGGTCGTAGTAGCCGTCCACGTTCAGCAGGGCTACTGGTTTGTTGTGCAGGCCGAGTTGGCCCCAGGTCAGCACTTCGAACAGCTCTTCGAGGGTGCCGTAGCCGCCGGGCATGGTGATGAAGCCGTCGGCGCGGTCGGCCATCATCAGCTTGCGCTCGTGCATGGATTTCACGACGTGCAGCTCGGTGCAGCCTTTGTGGGCCAGCTCCTTGGCATCCAGAAAATCGGGGATTACGCCGATTACCTCTCCGCCCAGGGCCAGCACGGCATCGGCGATGGTGCCCATGAGGCCCACCCGGCCGCCGCCGTACACCAGCGTGAGGCCGCGGGCCACCATGGCGGCGGCAAGGGCCTGCGCCTGGGCGATGTAATTCGGGTTGGTTCCGGCGCTGGAACCGCAGTAAACGGCAATGCTTTTCATATTAAATAGCGCGATGTAGAGACGCGACCCTTCGCGTCTCGGCGTTGCTGATGTTGTTGGGTATGCGCGAGCTTGGTCGTTCTGGCAGTCGTTCAACGAGGAGACGCGAAGGGTCGCGGCTCTACAACGTTCAGGCAATTACATCCGCTCGGGCACGCTGATGCCCAGCAGGCCCAGCGACGCTTTTAACTGCGCACCAACGCGAGCCGATAAGGCCAAACGCAGGCGGCGCTTGGCTTCATCCGTCTCCCCGAAGAAGGGCACTTGGACGAACATGCGGTTGTACGCCCGGGCCAGCTCGTAGCAATACTGCGCCACCACGGCCGGCGAAAGCGTGCGGGCTGCGGTAGCCACTACGCTGGCGTAGCGGGCCAACTCTTGAATAAGCTCGGTTTCGGAGGACTGCAGGTCCGAAATATTGCCCAGCTCGCCGGTGGTGTCAATGCCCATTTCCGCGGCTTTGCGGCCGATGGAAGCGGTGCGGGTGTACGAATACTGGATAAATGGCCCGGTGTCCCCTTCGAGGCTCACCGACTCTTCGGGGTTGAAGAGCATGCGCTTCTTGGGGTCCACTTTCAGCAGGTAGTATTTCAAGGCGCCGAGGCCGAGCAGGTGGTACAACTCCTCCAGCTCCTGCTCCGAAAGGCCTTCGGTTTTGCCTTTTTCGAGCGTGGCAGCTTTGGCGGCGGCCTCCACATCGCGCACCAGTTCGTCAGCATCCACCACGGTGCCTTCGCGGGTTTTCATCTTGCCGGTGGGCAAATCCACCATGCCGTAGCTGAGGTGGTGAATGGCATCGGCGTAGGGCTTGCCCAGCTTTTTGAGCGTGGCCTGCAGCACCTGCATGTGGTAGTTCTGCTCATCGGCGATGACGTAGATGCTGCTGTCGTAGCCGAAATCCTGGTACTTGAGCTCGGCCGTGCCCAGGTCTTGGGTGATGTAGACGCTGGTGCCGTCGCCGCGCAGCAGCAGCTTCTCGTCGAGGCCCTCGGCTTGCAGGTCGACCCACACCGAGCCGTTCTCCTTGTTAAAGAACACGCCCTTGGTCATGCCTTCTTCTACCCGCTCCTTGCCCAGCAGGTAAGTACCCGACTCGTAGTAGAACTTGTCGAAATCGACGCCAATGGCCTTGTAGGTCGCATTGTGGCCTTCGTACACCCAGCCGTTCATCTGGCGCCAGAGGGATACCACCTCCTCGTCGCCGGCTTCCCATTGCTGCAGCATCTGCTGGGCGTCCAGCATCAGCGGGGCTTGGCGCTTGGCGATGTCGGGGGCCACGCCCTCGGCTTCGAGCTGCTTCACTTCCTCGCGGTAGTGCTTCTCGAACAGCACGTAGTACTTGCCTACGAGGTGGTCGCCTTTGATGGCCGCGCTTTCGGGGGTTTCCTGGTGGCCGAAGCGCTGGTAGCCCAGCATCGACTTGCAGATGTGGATGCCCCGGTCGTTCACCAGGTTCACTTTCGACACCGTGGCGCCGGTGGCTTTCAGAATCTCGGCCACGGAGTAGCCCAGGAAGTTGTTGCGCAGGTGGCCCAAGTGCAGGGGCTTGTTGGTGTTGGGCGAAGAGTACTCGACCACCACGTTGCGCGGGCCGCCCTCGGTAGCTACGGGCGCGGTAGCGGGCTGCGCGCGCAGCTGTTCGAACACGGCCAGCCACTCGGCATCAGCAATTTCGAGGTTGAGGAAGCCTTTCACCACGTTGTAGCCGCTCACGCGGGGCTCGTTGGTTTTCAGCCACTCGCCCAGGGCCTGCCCGATTTGCTCAGGGCCCTTGCCCAGGGCCTTGGTGAGGGCAAACGTAACGAGGGTGAAGCTGCCGGCAAACTCCTTGCGCGTGGGCTGGAGCGTGAGGCTGACGGCGGGAATTTCGACGCCGAAAACTGCTTGAGCAGCGGTTTGCAGGGCGGTTTTGAGGGAGTTTTCTAACTGTTGCACGAGGCAAAGGTACGGGCGGGGCGCGGGGTAGCAGTAGCGCGAACTTTATAGTTCGCGTCCCCGCGCTGCTCACCCGATTATCGTTCGGCCAGGCGAACTAAAAGTTCGCGCTGCTGCCCCGCCGCCCGAATCCCTCCGAAAGGTGACGCAACAAAAAGCTCCGTCAGTGTCTGGCGGGGCTTTTTGTTGCGTCACCTATCACGGCGGGCTCAGGGCTAGGCTTTGCCGCCCGCCAGGAAGCGCCCAATGGCGCGCACGTACCCTTCGGCAAAAAACTTTTCGGTCAGTTTCTCCTGGGCGCCCAGGTGGCCGCAGTCCACCGTCATTAACTGGCGGCGTTGGTTCCGGCGCGCGGCTTGCACGACGGCCGACGAGTCGGCCAAGGGCGTGTTCTTGTCCTGGGTGCCGGCGATGAGCAGCCACGGGCAGCGCACGCGGGCCGCTACCCGGGGGTAGGCGGTGGCCTCGGCGGGGAGCGTAACGGTTTTGTTTCTGGCCGCTTTTTGGTAGGCAACTACGCCCGGCAGGTCGCCGGGGTAGCCTTCGGTAATTAAGAAATCGGGCAGGGCCCGCGCCGCCACTTCCGAACCAACCAGGGCTCCCATCGACAAGCCCAGAATGCCCACCCGGTCGCGCGGGGCCAGTTGCCGCGCCTCGGCCAGGGCCGCGCGCAGGTCGAGGGAAAACTCTTCGTAGTACAGCCGCTGCTGGTCGATGGCAAAAGCCTGGCTGTGGCCAAATCCGCGGTAGTCGAACAGCAACGACCGGTAGCCCGCACTGGCCAGCGCCCGGGCCGTGTAGATGTTACTGGACATGTTGTAGGAATCGGCCCCGGCCACCACCACCGTGGTATGCTGGTCGACGGCTGCGGCGTCGGGCTCAATCAGCCAAGCCACCAGCTTCACCTTATCGGCAGTAGTAATCTCCATCTGCCGGTATTTCAGGCCCACGGTGTCGGGTTTGGCCCACCATTTGGCTACTGGCTTGATGGCAAAAGCAGGACCGGCCACCAGCAGCGCCAGGTAAAAGAATAGAATGCGTACCATGTGTAACGTGGAAAGGTGAGAAGCCCGGGCACTATTCCCAAGCCTTTAATAGACTGCTTCCGCCCCCAAACGTTGCGCCGCCAGCTGCACACAGCTCCAGCGGCTCACGATGCCATTGCTCGCGAAAGCACGGCTGCTTTGCAAGCAAAACGCAGCCAACGCTGCCCGGCCGCGCCCGCCAGACGAATAGCCCCGAAACAGTAGTAACAGAAAGCTTCGTCAGGGCCTGGCTGAGCTTTTTTGAGTTATGCCCCACCGAAACCCAGGCAGAAAAAGCTTCGGGTCGCCTGTAACCATGCCCTATAAGCGCAGTTCCCACGGCTATACAGCCTGAAATCGGCTCGGCAAGGAACAAACCTACCTGCCCCTCTACCCTGCTTGTCCCATCTTCCTTCTGCATGAAAAACACCAGAAAAGTTCCCTTGTTTGTTGTTCTCGCCACCCTGCTGCTCGCGCCACCAAAGCGTGTTTTGGGGCAAGCACAAACCACTCCGGCACCTGATGTAAAAGCACGGATGGATACGGTAGTGCAGCGGCTGGGCAATGCCTTTATGCAGCAGCCAGCGCGGGTGGGGTTGTCCATCGGCATCACCCAAAACGGCCGGGCTTACTTCTACCATTTCGGCACGACGGAAAAAGGCAAAAGCCAGGTTGCGACGCAGAATACCCCGTACGAAATCGGGTCCATTAGCAAGACGTTTACCAGCCTGCTACTCGCCCACGCGGTGCTGGAAAAGCGGGTTAGCCTGAACGATGATATTCGCAAGTACCTGCCGGGGGCTTATCCCAACCTGGCATTCCAGGGCAAGCCCATTACGCTAAAACATCTGGCTAATACCACTTCCCGGCTGCCGAATAATTTACCCAAGAATTTGCTGGAGGGCTTGTTGCAGCACGCCAGCACGGACTCGGTGCCGTTGCTGGCGGTGAAACGCATGCGCGGCTACACCAAGCAAAACTTCCTGGCCGACCTGCACCAGGCCAGGCTCGATACCTTTCCGGGCCTGCTGCCGCGCCATTCCAACGTGGCTTCGCAACTGCTGGCCTACATGCTGGAAAGCGTGTACCAGGCCTCGTATGCCGACTTGCTGGTGCGCTACATCGACCAGCCCCTGCACCTGACCGGCTCGGCGGGCACGGGGCCGAAATCGACGGGCTACGATGGTAACGGCCACCACATGCCGTACGACGCCATAGAAACCTCGCGGGCGTCGGGCGGACTGCAATACAGCCCAGCCGATATGGTGAAGTACCTCCAATACCAGCTGGCCGCGTCGGATAAAGCGGTGGCCCTGGTCCAGCAGCCCACCTGGGGCCGGCCCGACGCCGAGGCCATCGCCTTCAACTGGAACCTGGACCAGACCGTGGATGGCAAGCGGCGGCTCCAGCATTCGGGGGGCACGTTCGGCTACGCCAGCTATTGCGAGCTGTACCCGCAGCTGCAGTTTGGCATCGTGCTGCTGGCCAACGAGTCGGACCCGAATACGCAGGCCGCCCTCCAGGCCACGGCCTGGCAGATTGTCGACGCCCTATACGGCGTGCCGCCCGCCCTGCAAGCGTTGCGGGCGGGCCTGGCGGCCAGCCAATACCGCCAGGCGGCAGCGGTGGTCACGGCCGTAAAAAAGAAGCACCCCGAGTTGCACCTCACCGAAGCCTACGTAAATACCTGGGGCTACACCCTGCTGCAGCAGGGCCAGCCAAAGGCCGCGTTGGAGCTGTTTAAATTAAACGTCAGCCTATATCCCCACGCGTGGAATGCCTACGACAGTCTGGCCGAAACCTACGAAAGCGCCGACGACAAGCCCCAGGCCATTGAGAACTACCGCCGCTCCCTGGCGCTAAATCCCAGGAACGCCAACGCCGCCGAGCACTTGCGAAAACTGGGCGCTAAATAACTAGGTTTTCGGCTAGTGCTTTAGTCTGAAGGGTAGCAATGCGCATAATAATCCCGCATCAGCTGTCATTTCAGCACCTTTTTAGAAAGCCTCCTGAGGAACGAACCACTTAGCAAGGGGAGACAACGCCAATGCCAGCAGTCGAATTTCGGCAATGCGGGTGTACAAGCACCGCCGCGCCTGCCAGAAGAATAGCCCCGAAACATGAAGCAACAGAAGGCCCCGTCAGACATTGGCAAACTGCTCTGAGGTATGCCCTCACGAAGTTGAGGTGGTCTAGCTAAGCCGGACCCAATTGGGACGTGGTTTGCAGATGAGTTCCGAGTGGTTGGGTGAGTGGTAACCGAGCGCAGAATGGCGCCGTTCGGCGTTGTAATAGGCGATGTGGTGGCTGATTTCGAGCGTGGCTTCGGCCAGGCCAGGAAAGCTGCCGCCGTCAAGGAGCTCGGCTTTGAAGCGGCTTCAAAAGGGTTCGGCGTGGGCATTGTCGTAGCAGTTGCCGCGCCGGCTCATGCTTTGCCGGACCCCGTGGCGGGTCAGCAGGGCTTTGAAGCGGGTGGCCGTGTACTGACTGCCTTGGTCGGAATGCACAATGAGTCCGGCCGGGGGCCAACGCACGGCCAGCGCCCGCCGAAGGGCTTCGTTGACTAGGTCTTCGGGCATGGTGTCGCGCACGTCCCACCCGACGATTTTGCGCGAGCAGCGGTCCAGCCACACGGCCAGCTAGAGCCAGCCACCGCCCTGGCGGGGCAAGTGCGTGATGTCGCCGACCCGCACCCGATTGGGGGCAATGGGGGCCGGTTGGCCGAGCAAGCGGTTGGGGGCCGCCGGCTCGGCCGGGTCCGAGTCGGTGGTGCGCGGCACAACCGAGCGGGGCTGCTGGGTCGTACCCGGAGGACGCGCAAGCCGTGGGCCTTGAGCACACGTCGAATGCGCCAGCGGCCCACCCGGTGGCCTTCGGCCTGCACTTCGGCGCACAATTGGCGGGTGCCGTAGCGCTGGCTATGGTTTGCAAACGCTTTGCGAACCGCTACTTGCCAGACGGGCTCGGGCACGGATTGGCGTTGCCGCCGGTGCCAGGCGTAGTAGGCGGCCGGGGCCACGCGCAGCGCTTGGCAGCGCTGGCGCACGGGCACCTAGGTGGCCCACTGGGCGATGCGCTGGTAGGCGCTCACGGCGTCGGCTGGCCAAAGATGACCAAGGCTTTTTTTAAAATGTCGAGCTCCTGCGCCAGCCGCTTGTTGGCCGCGCGCAGGGCGCGTACTTCCGGGTCGCGGCCACTTCCACGCTGCCCACTTCGGCCACGAGCTGCGCTTGTTGCCAGCGATAAAGCAGCTTGGGACTGATGCCCAATTGCCGGGCCGCGGCTTGGGTGCTGCGACTTTCCGTGGCCAGGCGCAAGGCCTCCGCCTTAAACACCTCGTCGTATTTGCGCCGTTTGTCGGGCGACGCCCCGCTCTTTTTTGCTGTCATCTCAGAAGAAATATACGTCCCTCTTCTGTCCGCCATTCCTAGACCACCTCAAGCAACTGTTCCGCATCGGTCTTCAAGTAAGCGGTGCGCACGTACTCGTGCGCCTGGGTCAGGAAGGCCACCGCGTAGACGACTTCGCCGAGCACCACCGGGGGGCCGTCGTCCAGCCGCAGGAAGAACCGGCCGCGCACCGTGCCGGCCGCGTCGGTGCGCCGGCGGGCATAAAAGGGCCACGTACACATCTTCCGAGAGCGTGAGGGTGGTGGTTAGAATGTCGGCGAGGTCCTACATGGAGCGTCGGGCCGCCGGCCGCCGGGCGGGCCATGCCACCTGCCGGGTGCAGCGGGCGGATGCAGGAACAGAGGCCTTGGTTAAAAGTTTGGTCCGAAAGTTAATCGGTGGCCTTGGCAGTTGCCGCCTTTCGGTGCGCATGGATGACCACCTAGCGGTGGCGTAGGTGCTTATAGAGGGTGGCCTTGGAGTTATTCAGGCGCTGGCTCTCAGCACCGCTACCAAGAGGTAAATGCATTTTAGCATTCGCTCTGAGGTGCCAACAACGACCGTCGCTGCTGTAGAGCCCGAGTTTTCGCAACGGATGGTAAGGCAAAGGGCAGCGAATCAGGTGCTCCAGACATGCATCGGCGGGTGCATAATGGGGCGCATTCTTTGTCGCTGTCGACGGTGCTGCCCCTATTTCGCCACGGCCGGTGCCTGAAGAATGAGTTCGACGGCCCGGTCCCGTAGTTCGTCGCGCCCCGCCCGCAGCCCCGCTATCGTGGGGCGCACGGGTACGTCAATCCGAAGGCCGATTCGTTGGGTTTCGCGGCCATCCGGATAATAAACGCCAATGCCGGTCATTAGCGTTTTCAAGCCCCCGGGCAGCGTAATCGGGGTCGTATTGCCGTCCGCGCCCGCCGTTTGGCTGCCCAGCAGGGTGCCGTGCGGCGTGGCCTGTAAGGCCATGGCCGTAAATTCAGCCAAACTCCGGCTCACTTCGTTCACCAACACGATTACCTTTCCCGTGTAGGGCGTGGTGCCGACGGGCTTGAGCGTGTCGGCCGGCTGCCACAGGAAGCGCCCCGGGTAGGACGGGTCGCGCTGCGTGAACTTGGCAAAGGGAACGGGCTGCTTTATAAAAAAGCCTGATAGGTAGAAGAGTATGGCCTCCGCCGGGTAGTTGCGCTGGTCCACCACGATGCCTTTGGTGTGGGCAAAGGCCTGCATGATGGCGGGCACCTTGGCCCCCTTGATGCGGGCCATGTCGATGTAGCCCACCTCGGGCGTCAGGAACCGGTACATGCTGTCGGCTACCGCCGGCTGCACGGGGGGAACCGAACCCACCTTCACCGCGGGGGAAACCAAACGCAGGGGCTGGCCGGCCCGCAGCACCGTTAGCGCTACCTGCGGCGTAGGGGTGTAGAGCAGGTTCAGGGCAATGGTGTTGAGCTGGGCCGCTTCGTTAGAAGCGCCCGTCTCCGGCAGTCGCTGTTTGACCAAATCGGCCACCGCGGTGCCCGCCAGGTGCGTCAGCACATCGCCCGGTTCCAGGGGCGAAGGGGGCACGAGCCCGTCGCGGCGTACGCGCACGACCACGGCTTGGCGGTCAATAAATTGAACATCGGCGGCCACTTGGTACGCGCCGCGTTCGGCCTCCAGTAGTGGGTCGGGCGGGTAGAAACGGGCGTGGCCGTCGTGCACCCGGGCAAACAAGGCCAGAGCGGCGTGCCGGTAGGCGAGCGGAGTAGTTGCTTCCGCAAAGCGGGGCAGCAGGTCGGGCAGTACCCGCGCCCACTCTCCTTCCAGGGCGTAGGGATAGGGGTAGTAGTACTGCAGCATGTTCCAGTAGCGGCACAGCCCGAGCAGGCGCAGGCCCTGGGCTGGCAGGGCCGGCTCGGCGTAGGCTTCCTCGTGCGGAAACACCGTGTTGGCCCGGTTTTGCTCCACGTAGTAGGACGCGCCTTGGTGGCGGTTGGCTGCGATAAAGGCCAGCTGCTGCCGGAGCGGGGCACTGAAGCGCTTCGCGTCCCGGGCCCAGCGCAGGTCGGGGGCCAGGCGCACGGGCGTGGCCGGCGGCACGGCGCAGGCCGGGCAGGCCGGTACGGGGCCCAGGCCGGTCACCCAGGCGTTGAGCAGGCGGCTGCGCTCGGCGACGGAACGGCAGGCCAGCACCGCAGGTAGCTGGCGCAGGAACTCGGTGTCCCAGTCGCGCTGGCCCACGGCCACGGCGGGGTGAAAGTATTTGAGAAAGCCCCACACCTGACCCAAGGCGGCCACGTGGTCCACCTGTTGGGGCGTTAGGCTCTTGAATGCGGGGGCCGTTGCCGTCGGGGCAATGGTTGGGGCCAGGGAAGCGGAAGCCGGGGTCGTGGGGGCCGATTGGGCATGCGCCCACAAGGTCATCCCGCTAAAAACAAGAGCCAGCAGGCGGGGAACAAAAGGAAGCATAATGTACAGAAGCGAGGACGGGAGAGACAAACACCTCGGTGTTTAAAAAGCTGCTTGAAGGAGCAAAAGGGCGGCCCGGTTGCGGCCGGGTAGCCACGAGGCGTCCGCTCAAACACGAGAACCGGTTGGTTTGGCGCGCGAACGTGACCAGTGGGCGATGCCCCGGTTTCGTGCCCGTTTACTCTTTTTCTGGAGCGGCGTGGAGCACCAACCGGTTGTCTCCTTCCAGCCACGTAATGGCGTGCTGCCACGGGTGCAGCCGGCGAACCCCCTGCCGCGCGAGCGGGTGCCAGGCGTCGCCGTTGGTGCGGGTTTCCAGCACCTCGCCCGTGTCGGCCAACAGGTAGCCGGTCGGGGTGCCCGGCACGAAAACCACTTGCTCAAAGCTTGTGAAGGGCGCAACGGTCACGGGTTGCCACTGCCCGGCTGCCAAGCGCAGCAGCCGTTTGGTGGGCAACGCCACGTACCCCAGGTTGCCGTGGCTCAGGTGCGGTTTGCGGCCGGCCATCGTTACCCAGAGCTCGCCCGTGCGCGCTTGCGCGAGCGACTGCACATCGACGGTATCCGGGGTGTCCACCAACCGGGTGGGCGGTTGCAAGCTGGCGGGCAATACGTAAATGTTGCCCGGCGTGGCACTCATCACCGAAGGCGGCAGGGTGGGCATGCGGTCGCTGCCAAAGACGTAGAGGGCCGAATCCCGGGCGGATACCAGCAAGCCGGTCACGCCCCGGCTCAGGCGAATGCCCTGCGGATGCTGGCCGGTGTTGGTGGCCAGCTGCGGTGTCCGCGTCGCATCGGTGCCGTACACCCAGAGGTCGCCATCGCCGTGCAGCGGAACCGCCCCCGCTTGCGGGCGGGCGTACGTGCCCACCACAAAGTTGCGGCCGACGCTGGCAAGGGCCGTGGGGTAGAAGTTGGTGGGGATTTCGTGCGTTTCCCAGCTGCGGCCCTGGTTCTGCGTGAGCGCCACGAAGGACTGTTGGCCCTTGTTGGCGAAGTAGCGATGAAAGGACAAGGGGCCCAGCGGCGCATGCGTCAGCAGCGTCGCGTGGGGGGAAGCGGGGTCGGGCGTGCGGTAGTGCTGCCACGCGGAACTACACGAGAGCAGCAGCCCACTGGTCAGCAGCAGGAAGCCCGAGGCAGCAGCCAAGCGGCGGGTGGTAGCCTGTCGCCTCCCCTTCCACGCCAGCCACAGGAGCAGCAGTAACGGAACGACGGCTACCCCAAGGTCTCCTTTTTGTATCGGAGGCTCCGTGACGTGCGATACCCCCACCAACGCCCCATGGGTTTGGTCGCGAAAATAAAAATGCGAAACAGTAAACTGACGCGGGGTTTCGACCAACGTGGTGTGCTGCCCAGCAAACTGATATAATTGTCCCGCTTGGGTTAAGACGTAGCCCGAGGAATCCGTTAAAAACTGGAAGTCTTGCAGGGGAGGCAGGGTGTTGAACGTAAAGGTTTTCATGCCGGCTAACTGGAAAAATGCTTTACAAAGCACTAGGTATGGGTAGTACAAAAGTGGCCCTCATTGCGGGAAGCGCGCGAAATTCGGCACGCCATCATCGAGGGCCAGGTGTGGGCGGGAGGGGATTGGCACCAATACAGCCCGAATGGCGTGTCCGTAGTGGCTGGGGGCATTTCATGGGCTGTGGCTTTCGCTCCTGGGGCGATTTAATGGCCGCTGTGTGGAGCAGTGAACGGAACCGCGATTTCAGCTACACGGACTTCTACATGGATGGCCGTTTGCCTGTTCGACCATTTTCTTGAACCCAGCTCACCAACCTCTTACCAGTTGGGCTAGACCTCAAGCGAGCTACCGCGCAGCACGCGGTGACCGGGCCGTGCCCACCGCTGGATAATTCCGCTTGCCTGGTTTTGCGGCATCACTCTGCAGCGCCTGACGCAGCAGCGCCTGCCCCTCGGGGCCATATATAAAGCCGTGGCCGCCTTTGGGCACAGTCTGAAAAACCCAGTTGGAGCGGCCGGGGCGGTGCGCGTCGTAGGCGGCGCGCACGGCTTCGTAGGCATAGATGTCATCGTCCTGGGCACTGACCATCAACACGGGCTTGGTTTTGCCGAGCGGGCCGTAGGTTGACTGTGCCAGCAGCAGGTTGGGCGCGGGCGACAGGGCCACAAACCGGCTAAAGGGCGCGGCCGGCTGCGCGGCAAACCACAGGGCTGCCGAGCCGCCGTTGCTCAGGCCCACCAGCGTGGTACGGGCCGGGTCGGTGCGGTAGCGGGCGCGCACGTCCGTGACGATGCGCAGCACCTGGGCAAACGCGGCCGGCTGCTCCACCCAGCCAAAGCTCTTCCGGCCGAACGGATAGACCACCAGCGCGTTGGCCGGGGCAGCCGCAAACACTGGCTCCTGCGTGGCTACTTCGGGGTTGGCATGGCCGAACTGCGGGGTGCTGACCACGCCGCCGTGCAGATACACCACCACCGGCGCCGGCCGGGCGGGGTCGTAGCCGGCGGGCACCCGCACCAGGTAGGGCACGCGCACCGTGTCGCCCGGCACTTGGCTGAAGTAGAGCGCGAATCCCGCCGGCGCCGGGGCCACGCGGCCCTGCTGGCGGTCGGCTTTCGACGGGAAGGCCAGGGCTCGGGCCTGCGTTTCGGTCAGCCACCGGGCGCGTCGGGCCTGTTCGGCCACGGCCTGCTCGGCAATGGCGCCGCGCATGGCCGCGAGCCAGCGCGCCCAGGCGGTTTCGTTGGCCCGCAGGGAAGCCAGGCCCGCGTCGGACACGATGTTGTCGAGGTCGCCGGCCTGCATGGGCAGCGGCCGGCGGCGGCTCAGTTGGCCCAGCCAGCGCCAGGCCAGCGGCTGTTTGGCGGGGCACTGGGCGGACGAGAGGGCCGCCGCAAACAAATCGAAAATCGACGCCTGGGCGGAATCCGGCGTGAAAGCCTGCTCAAAAAGGGCAGTCGCGTCGCAAAATTTCCGGGCCTGCATGGCGGCACCCGCTTCATCCATAAGTTGCGGGTATCCGGTGGCACTCTGACCTCGGACGGATAGGGAGAGCAGAGCGGACAGAACAATTAAAATCAGGGTTTTCATACTGGAAATAAGGGGTTTATAAGCAGCCGCAATCCGCTCGTGTTGGGGCAAATACTGCCTGGAGCCGTCCGGTTGTCCGGCCGGCAAATCTTACTAAACGGGCAAAAAAATGCTGGTAAATCGAGGGCAGAACCACGCTACAGCCTCCCGTAGAAGGCGGTCCGGTACGCATCCCCGACAGGAATGATTTGGGGAGCGCCGGCTTCTACCTGGATAAAAATGCGGCTGCGCTCCACGGTGTGGACGTGGGCCAGCGACACGATGAACGACTTGTGCACCCGCACAAACGCCGCCGCGGGCAGGCTTGCTTCCAGGCTGTTAAGCGTTTGCCGGGCGATGATTTTCTCCGTCGTCGTGTGAATGATGACGTAGTTCTGCAAGCCCTCCAGGTAGCGCACCTCGGCCAAATCGACCCGCTGCATCCGGTGTTCGGTTTTGACAAACAGGTAGGGGCGGGACGTTTCGGCCGGTGCCTCTGGCGGGGCCGGGCGCAGCCGCCGCTGCGCCTTCTGGACGGCCTGGTAGAACCGTTCGAACGAAATGGGTTTGAGCAGGTAATCGATGACGTCGTGCTCGAAGCCAGTCAGGGCGTAATCGGCGTAGGCCGTGGTCAGAATCACCTGCGCGCGCCGGTCCAGGGCCTGCATGAACTGCAGCCCCGTCAGCTGCGGCATTTGGATGTCGAGAAAAACCAGGTCGACGCGCCGTTCCCCCACCCAATTCAGGGCCTCCACCGGGTTTTCGCTGCTGCCCGCCAGCTGCAGGCACGGCACCTTCGCCACGTAGTCGGTCAGGATGTCGATGGCCAACGGTTTGTCGTCCACAATCAGGCACTGAATGGGTTCCATCATAAGTCGAGGTGAAGCGTAACCTGAAAATCGGTGGGCGTATCGGCCACGGCCAGCGTGTGCCGCGTCGGGTAGAGCAGCGCCAGCCGGCGCCGCACATTGGGCAGCCCGATGCCGCCCAGCTGGTCTTTCTGCTGGTTGTTCTTGGCGTTGTGCAGGGATAAGTCCAGGGTCGTCGCTGTTAGCGTCAGGTGGAGCGTCACCGGCTGCGCGGGGTTGTTGAGCACGCCGTGCTTGAACGCGTTTTCCACGAAGGATACCAGCAGCATCGGCGCTATGGTTTGCCCGTTCAGCGGGCCCCGCACCTGGTAGTCGAGGTGCAGCTTGCCTTTCGTGCCGAGGCGTTGTAGCTCGATTAACCCGTTCAGGTAGTCCAGTTCGCGGGTCAGTAACACCCGGTCGTGGTGGGCTTCGTGCAGCATGTAGCGCAGCAATTCGGATAGTTTCAGCAAGGCCCCCGGCGCGTCGTCCGACTTCTGGTACACCAGCGCGTAAATATCGTTAATGGTGTTGAACAGAAAGTGCGGATTCAGCTGCGAGCGCAAAAAGGTGAGTTCGGCCGTGGTGTTGGCTTGCTGGGTTTCGCGCCGCCGCCGCTCGGCCAGCAAGTTGTGCCGGATAACGCCGAAGAGCAGGCCATACAGCACGTAATCGAAATAAAACCGGACGCTATTCTCGACAAACCACCGCGCCGTAAAGGTGGTGTTCAGGACGTAGTTGTCGAAGCCGAGCAGGGGCTTGAACACGTAGAATTCCAGCCCGTAGCGCATCCCCGTGATGAGAAGCAGGGTCAGCAGCAACCCCAGGGCCGCCCGGCCAAAAGGACGCCAGCCCAATACACTCGTCCGCAACGGCCGGGCCACCAGCCCCACCGACAAGTAAAACGCGGCCGCGCTGATGAGCAGGTAGCCCAGCCCCAGCAGCCCGTAGGTGGCCACCGCTGTTTTGGGCACCGGGTAGGCGGGTATGGCATACGTGGTCGCCACGTCTTTGACAAGCAGCAACGCCCAGATGAGCAGGTGGACGGGCCATTCGGGAAAGACGCGCGGCCGGGCAGCACTCATAGGTTCGTCGATTTGGCGGTTGGGTACTTCCGGGCTAGGTACGCCAGGATTTCGGGGAAGAACTGCTCGAAATTCTGGTCGGTCCGCCGACTTGTATACTTTGCCGAAATCACGTCGGCAATGTCGCCGGCGTACTGGAAATCACCGACTATTTCCTGCGCGGCCTGTTTGCGGGCCTCTTTCGGCGACTGGTGCCGCCGGAACAAGGCAATGGTGATGCCGCGCACCAGGTTCTCGTCGAAACAGTGCGCCCAGTCGTTGATGTTGTTGTGCTTCATGCCCGCGTCGGCTTGGTTGAACAGGTACGCCAGCTTCGCAATATCGGCCTTATACCGCTGCTGAAGCGCCTGCGTGTAAATATGGCTCCCCTCGTGCCAGACCATCATCACCGATTCGGCGCCCAGGTTGAAGGCCGGTACGCTGGTGTCGGTCGACTCGCGGTTGAGAAAGCCCACGTTGTAAACGACCCGGTCGGCGTAGCGCGGGTTGAGGGTTTTGGCCGTAATGGCGTGGGCCCCCCAGCTGTTGAGCGGGTCCAGGAAAACGGTCCAGCGGGCCGCTGTGGTGCGGAGTCGATAAAACGAATCGAGCTTGTCCACGAGGCCTTCACTCGCGAGGCGGGCTTGCAGGGGTTTCGCCCAGGCGGCGTAATCGGCTTGGTGCTGCTGGTAAAAAGCCCAGAAATGGCTGTCCTCGGCAAACTGCTTGCAGAGCCGCATATAGGTCTGTATCGTGTCCTTGTCGTTCAGGGTGTACCAGTTCGATTGCGCCGGGTAGTGGATGCGCACGTCGGGGAAGTTGTCGAGGCAGTAGCCTAGCTCGGGCGTGTCGCTGTATAGCTTTTGCAGGCGCTGGGCCTGCCGCACGGCGGGGTGGTTGGCGAAGGGCACAAAATAAGCCTCGGTTTCTTTGGCGTACACCGACTTGTTGGGCATTCCATACTTGCCCGCCAGCAGCTGCACAATGGTAAACAGCTCAATGCCGGGGTGAACGGTTACCGTAATCCGGTCAGCAGCTGGTAGGGCGGCAGGGGGACGGGATTGGGCAACCAGAGCGTGGGCGGTCAGCAACAGCAGCAAAAAAGTGAGCAGCGCTTTCATCGGGGTGGCGTTGGTGGTTGAGTGGTCTTTAGGAAGCCCCCTCGTGACTTGATGGCTCAAAAGAAGCCGCCGTTCTCCCATGCGCTACGTTCCGATTGACCAACCCCCCTTTTTCGTTGACCAACGCCCGGTTTTTGCGACGCGCCATTCGCGCCGCCATCCGCCCAGGCGGCCCTGACGGAAATTTCTGTTCTTACCCTTGCGCCACCCCCTGTCGCGCAATCTTCAGGGCGAGTGCGAACGCCTCAGACAACTGTTTAAAAGCTCATTGCAGGGATGCTAGAGCATTATTTACGGTCAAGTGGAAGCCGATTTCTAGCCTATCGGTTAACCTTTATACCAAACTTGTTCTTGTAACCAAGCCCACAGACCGGGTGCGGAGGCAATACAAAGGCCTGGTGGCGCTGGCTAGCCCAATAAGGGAAGCACCGCGGCCAAAATGGCTAATGGTCGCCTGTGTGCGAACGTTTAACAAACGCTCGTGGCTGTTGCAGAACTCGGTTTAAGCGGTTCACTTTCTGGTTAGCGGCCTCCGAGTGCCGGGGTTGGCACTTGGGAGCGCCTATTTTGCCGCCTAGCGCGCCTATCAGCTGCTAACAAGGGCCGTGGCAGGACCATCGCCAGGCTCGCTTGCCGGTTGGGGCGGTGCTTGAGCAGCTTTTTAAGGTTGTAGGCCACGGCCGTCAGTAGCATGGTTTTGTGTGCCCCAGCCTGCCCCCGCACGTTCATCCGACGCAGGCCGTAGTGGTGCAGCAGGTTGCCGAAAACGGCCTCGACGGTGCTTTGCCGCAGGTGCCGGTGGCGGTGCCCGCGCCGGCTTTGCTGGCGCTGCCAGGCGCGGCGGTAAGCGGCGTCGTAAATCGTTTTGGTGAGTTGTTTGCGCTTGGCTCCGGGCACGCACGTCGGCTTGAGCGGGCACTGCTGGCAGTCGCGATAGGTGGCCCAGTAGAGCTTGACCCAACTGCCGTCGGGGGTGACGTTGAAGCGGTGAAAGGGCAGGACTTTGCCCGCTGCGCAGGCGTAGGTGTCCGCCGAAGCGTC
Source organism: Hymenobacter glaciei (assembly GCF_039539585.1). NCBI lineage: Bacteria > Pseudomonadati > Bacteroidota > Cytophagia > Cytophagales > Hymenobacteraceae > Hymenobacter > Hymenobacter glaciei. Next base: position 372,432 of record NZ_BAABDK010000016.1, read on the forward strand.
GTAGGTGAAGCCCGCGATTTCGGGCTTGTACTGGCCAAACACGGGTATCCACGCCGTGCCCTGTTGAGCTTCGAGCAGGGCGTAATTCGAGCCGTTGGCGTAGCCGGCGTCGGCCAGTAGGTCGCGCAGGCGCAACTCGTTCGTGCCCAAGCGCCGCTGCAAGCCGGTGAGCAAGCGGGGCAAATGCAGGCTGTCGCGGCTGTCGGTGTAATCGGCCTGCACGTGGCGGATGACCCCGTGGGCCGTGTCGACGGCCAGGCTGCAGAGGTAGTTGAGGGCGCGGGCCTTGCCGGGTTTGATGGAAATGCGCGCGTCGGGGTCGGTGGGGCTGTAATGCGTTTTGTTGCTGAGCAAACGGGCTTGCTCATGCTGCGCACCCAGGGGCCCGGGCTCCGACCGGCGCTTGGCTTGCCGGGCCGCTTCGCGGCGTAAGTGGTGGGCCGCGGCGGTGACGGCTGGCGACGGGACCGCCGGCTGGCCCGTGGCCAAAAAAGGCCCGCTGGCACCTGTCGGCTGTTTTTCGCGCACGCTGTCGAGCGACGCATTGGCCTTGACGGGGGCCGAATCCACGGCCTGCGTGTCGCCGGCGACCAGGCCCCGGGCCACGCACTGGGCAAAGACGTGGTCGAAGAGGCGCTCGAACACGGCGGCCGGGAAGAGCTGGCGGGTGCGGCTCGCCGTGGAGTGCCAGGGCAGCTCTTTGTCCACCTCGTAGCCCAGAAACAAGAGGATGTCCAGCCGCAGGGCACAGTACTCGACCAAGCGCCGGTCACTCACGAGGTTTTCTAGCCGGCCCACGAGCACGAGCTTGAAAAACACCACCGGGTCCAACGAGGGCTGCCCGGTAGGTTGTAAAGGTCCTGCGTTTCCTGATAGAGAAATGACCAGTCCACGAGCTCGGCCAGCCGGCGGTACAGATTATGGCGTGGCACCTGCTCACTGAGCCGAAAGCGGACTACCTCTTTGTCGCGAAACAGCTTCTTGCCTTGCTTCTTCCCTCTACGAAATCGGGTTCTGCAACAGTCACGAGCGTTTCGGTGATTTCAAAAAAGCAGGTGAACCTTTGAGCCTACTAACGCCTGTCTTACATTCGGCATGAACCTGCTATCATTTTTTCATTTAGTTGGGTTGCTCGTCTCCCCAACCCCAACCGCGGCGCCGAGGAAAACGAGCTTCGCCAAGGTTGAGATACTTTACACAACCAGCGCTCCTCAGCGCTATGTTGCATTCCAACTCGAAGCGTACATCGGGGATAAGTGGGTTTTGATTGACAACGATGTAACGTGCAAAGAGCTGCAGTCGAGTATCATCATCTCTTGTTCTCCCGTCGCAGTGCAACGAGAAAGGGTGCTCGCCTTTTCCCTCAAGGATTGCGAACTCCTCTATGCACATTCATTTCAAGACTATACGAAGCTCTTGATTCGATTGAAAACGCTGACCTACCACACCACGAAAAAAGGCTATTACGTTGATAGTCCACGCTACTTCACCCCTTTATGGATTAGAAAATAGCGGCAAGGTTACGTCGTAAAGTACCCATTCCTGTTTAACCGAGGTTTAGGCAAACGGTACTTCAGTTGCTTAAGGGCTTTCACCTTGGTAGCCGTTTTACCCGTTTAAATATCGCACAGCATGTACTGCCCATTGGCCAATGCAACACTGCCGCTTTAGCCGGGGCTGGAGCGCGTTTTTTTGAGAACGGTGTGGGCGGAAGCCGCCGAGAGCAGGCGGCAGTAGCCGAGTTCACTGGCCTTCCACCAGCAGGCACAGCGACCACCGGCTGGGCCATGCGGGGCATTGCTACAAGCCAGGAAGGTGGGTTCGGCCCGCTCTTAGCCCATGGTTTGCAGTGGCCGGCCGCTGCGGGGCAGGCTAGCATGGCCAAGCCGCGAACGCTAAATTGCTACATCCACTGCCAAACCGTGGCGTAGCACGCCCACTGGTGCGCCACCACGGCAGCACAGCTTAGGCCCTGCACGCAGGGCTAGCAAGGCTAATATGGTCTGGGCGCGCAGGCACGTTTTCACGGCTCTCGTGCCGTGGCGGGTCAGTTCGCTCAGGTATGCTACCTGGTCAGGGGTTGAGAGCACATGGGCCGTTTAGGGCCGTGTGCCCCGCGCCAATTCCTACTTTCCAGCCTTGGACATTGCCTTTCTAGCGCAAAAAGCTGCTGCCTCGTACGCAGCAGCAGCTTTTTACTTATCTAGCGTTGCTGAACCGATAGCTTCTGTTGGACTTGGCAGTCTTGAACTGCGCGAGGTTTTTAAAGTGCAGGTCGAAGAAGTCGCCGCGCCGGCTTCCTTTTCGGAACCGGACTTTATTGGTTCTCCCCTCGCTCGATTCGGTGGCGTGACTGAAGGCGTTTCTCTGTTTAGGTTTCGGCTTGCTCTGTGCCGAAGCGGAGTTGGCGAAGCTGACGCTGCAAAGCAACAGCAGCAGGGAAAGACACTTTTTCATCATAGGTGCTTGTTAAAACAGTTTGAATAAACTGGAGAACTACCAAGAGCAAGCCAGAAGCGTACGGCAACAGTAGAGCCTTCGCAGCGGCGGTCAGGTTTTCGATGGATTGGGGCTGGGGGCAACGCTAAAGCTGGCACCACGACGGGCCATTTCCACCAAACTCAAAGCCCGCCCGCACATGTGCGGGGCTGTGCAAGGCGCCGCGTCGCACGAGCAGGTCAACCAGCCGGCCTTTGCCAATCAATTCAAAATATTGATTGGCAGCGTATTAAATAAATAGATACTCCAGATTCCCTGCCCCTAATCGCCCAGCATCCGCGAAATCGGCTCAGCCAAGGTGAACCACTTCAGACAGGAGCGGTTTGGTTCTGTTATGCCCGGCAGCAAAAAATTTCTTTTGCTGCCGGGGCTGCCCGCGAACACGCAGCCCAGTGCCGGTGGGACTCACACTACAGATTCTGGAATTAAAGAACAGATTATGGACGAGATGAACCTGGCCGGCCCGCTCATCGGCCACAACCTGACGGGCGGCATTTGGGCGACCCAGAAGACTGACTTTTCCCGATTTTCGTGACCAGTGGCACCCTGGCCGGCAACGCCAGCTTCCCCAACGCTGAGTTCATTGGCCAGCGCTTCACCTGGGTTGGCTTCCGCGAGCTGGTTAAAAAATGCACGGCAGCCGCTGAAGCAATGCCTGGCGTTTCACGGCCAGGCTGTGGTTTGCACCCAGTATTTCTGCGTTGAGTACGGCAACGGCCAAAATGGGCTGTCCACGTAGCAGTGCACCGCGTGCCATTGCCTGGCCTTGTTTGTGTCGGCAGCCGTGCTCATAGCGGCGCGTTACGCGCGGGGCAAAGCCCTGCGCAGCCCTTGCCAAGCACTCCTTGGCCATGCACTCGGTTCGCACTTAAAAAGGTATTCAATAGCCCCCGCTGCACCCCACATAAGGGCCATCGCCCCAGGTATTTAGCACCCTACTCGTTTCTATCCAAAACGTCTGCTCGCATTGCGGAATCTTCTTATCCCAGCCTGCAAGCCTATGCAATACCCGGGTTATTGAATACCAATAGCTTATGCGCAGCCGCCGAGACCATGCTGTTTCTTTCTAGGACTGCCGCCCGAATTTCGTCTTCGTCGAGCGGCTTGTGAATGATGCCCTGCACCAGCGCGTGGCTCCGGGCCTTCTCGGTATCTTCGAGGGCTAGCGAGGAGGTAAGCAGGTAAATCTGGCACCGGCCTTTCAGGGCAGCAGCGTGGGGGACCAGCGCCTCCACAAACGACCACCCGTCCATCAGGGGCATGTTCAGGTCGAGGAAGATAAATTCGGGCGGCTCTACAACGAGCCGGGGCAGCAAATAGGCCAGGGCTTCCACGGCTCCGGTAAAAGGAACGATGGGAGCCATGAAGCCTTCCAGGCGCAGCGTTTGCTCGGACACGAACAGGCTAATGGGGTCGTCGTCGATGAGGTAGGTGAGCATACGACCAGGGTTAAGACTTGTCTAAGTGAATGATGAAGCGGGTGCCAAAATTTACCTGGCTGGTCACCTCAATCTTGCCGCCCATGGCTTCAACGTGGGCCTTGACCAGGAACAGGCCAATGCCCCGACCGCGCTGGTTGGTGTGGAAGCGCTTGTAGAGCTGAAAGACATCGGAGCCTGCCTTGAACATGTCGAAGCCGGAGCCGTTGTCGGTGAAGGTGATGACAGGCCCCCCGTGGGTACCGGTACTGCACTCGATGTCCACCCGCAAGGGGCGTTCCTCGGAACGGTACTTGATGGCATTGGACAGCAGGTTGTAGAAAATGCTGTAGAGATAGGCGCGGTTGCCCCGCGTCGTGAGGTCCTCTTCAACGTCGAGCGTTACCCGTCCATCGCACCGGAGTAAGGCCTCTTGCATGTTATCAATGGCTTGCTCGCCGACCTCTTTCAGCGCCAGGGGCTCCTGCGTCAGCAGGTCCTTCTGGTCGCGAATGGAGAGCATCTGGTTCAAATCCCTGAGCACGCTGTCGGCCTGCACCATGCTCTGGCGCAGGTTGGTGAGGGACGTCGCAAAGACGTCCGTGTTTTTATCCACCTTCGTGAGCACCGTGGCCAGGCCCAGGGCATTGGCCAGCGGAGCCCGCAGGTTGTGCGAAATCACGTAGGTGAACTGCTGCAAATCGCGGTTGTGACGGTACAAATCCTGGGTCATCTTGGCCTGGCTGGCCTCTATCTCTTTGCGGAAGTTGATGTTCTGCTGAATGGCGATGACATGAATCAGTTCGCCCGCATCGTTGAAAATGGGGGTGATGTCCATCATGAACCACAGTTTTTGCCCCGACTTTTTGTAGTTGAGGATGGTGACTGAAAACGGCTTGGGCAGCGGCAGCCGCTCCTGAAAGCGCCGGATGGCGGCCGGGTCGGTTTCGGGGCCTTGCAGCACGGCCCCCGGCTTTTGGCCCAGCATCTCGGCCAGGGTGTAGCCGGTGTCGCGGGTGAAGGCATCGTTCACCCACTCGGTGCGGCCTTGCGCGTCGGTAATGATGACGCTGTTGACCGTTCCCCGGGCCACCAAGGCCAGTAATCTCAGTTGCTTCTCGTCCTTCACGCGCTTGGTGATGTCCGTGAAAAGCACCGATACGCCATCGGCAAAAGGATATATTTTCAGCTCCAGCCACGACTGGCTATCCTCAGCATACACCTCAAACTGCACCGGTGCTCCCGTGTCGATGGCGCGCTGACACTGCTGGTAATAAACGCCCCCCACTAGTTGGGGAAAAAAGGTCCATATATTGACGCCGAGGGCCGCCTCGCGGCTTAGCTTCATCAGCCGCTCGGCCCGGCTGTTGATATACGTCATCTTCCACTCCTTATCGAGCGAGATAAAGGCATCGTTGATGCCCTCCAGAATGCTCTGAAGCTGGTTGGCCTGCTGCTTGATGAGGCGTTGCGCGGAAGCCAGTTCCGTAATATCCCTGGCCGTGGTGTACACGCCGGCAATCCGGCCCTCCACCACCAACGGAATCATGGTCACGGCGAAGGTCCGTTCCACACCGTCGAGCATTAGCGACGGTTCGTAGGTTAGCTGCTGCCCATTCAGAGCTTGCCGAAACCGTTCTTCGCCACTGGGGGCAAGGTCTGTCGGCCAAGAATCGGTGAGTGGCCGGTGCATCACCTGCTCTTTGGTCATGTTCAGAAAGGCCAGGAAAGAAGGGTTCGCGTTCAGCACCCGCCCATCGGCATCCTGAAAAACGGCCGGGTTCTGGTTGCTCTCGAACAGCAGCCGAAAGCGCTGTTCGCTGGTCGCCAGCTCGAAGGCGCGGTTTTTCTTCTCGGTCACGTCGCGCGAAACCGCGGTGTACGCCCGGATGTCGGGGTTCAGCAGCTGGTTGTTAATGGAGGTTTCCATCCAGCGCCACTCCCCACTGGCCGCGCGGAAGCGGAAATCAGACACGGTGAAAAGGGACCGGTGGCCCTGCTCAGTCCAGCTGGCATGCGCCGCGGCCACGTCGTCTGGGTGAATAAAATCGAAGGCGCAACGGCCGACCAGTTCCTCGGGCTGGTAGCCCAATGCCAACGTGACGGAGCCGCCCACGTGGAGGTAGCAGCCTTCCTCGTCGAGCAGGGCCATCATGTCGAACCCGTGCTCCGTCACGGCCCGGCAATATTCCTCTTGCTGACGGGCGCGGCGGGTAGCTTGGCGCTGCGCCGTCACGTCGCGCCCAATGCAGACCAACAGCGCATCGGCCGGCGGCCGGAAGGCCGACCATTCCACGATGGCCTCGCCCCCGTCGGCATTAAGGCAGCGGCTTTCGAAAAGAACGGGGCTGTCCTGCTCCAGCGCCTGCGCGCAGGCAGCCAGGGCCACGGCGCGGTCCTCGGCGTGCAAGATGTTGACAAACGCCTGACCTACCAGTTGGTTGTGTCCCGGGCCCAACAGGTACCGAGAAGCCCCGCTCACGTGCTTCAGCTGCCCGTCCGGGCCAACGGTGCAAATGAGGACCGGCGCGTGGTCCAGGATGTTGCGCAACAGGCGGAGGTCGGCGCGGATACCCATACTGTTTCTGCTGATAACCATGTAACTAATTAGCTGTCAAATGATATTGTTACCGGGTAGCATATTTTTTCACCTTTCCAAGCCGCTGGCCACGTTGGCTGGGAATGCCACAAGCTGAACTACAAAACAGGTCATCAGGCTGGTGCTCTTGTACGAACAGCCTGAAGAACTATCGCCGAGCGTCGAAAGTACGCAAAGGTATACGGGGCTTTAACCCTGACCCAAGTGAAAGGCCTACCGCATTTGCGGGTCATGCCCTGCCCGGTTGTGGTAGCAGAAAGGCCCCTGGGTAGCTCCAGGCCCGGTTTGCCTCTTCCTGTTCCGCTTCATGACCCGCATTTAGGGTAGCTGAGCCGGAACTTCGGCCGGGGCCGGGGCAGCTACCTTTGCTACGTTGATTCCGGATGCATTAAGCTTGACCACGCTTAGATACTGGAAAATAACTACCTTGCTAAGAGCGTGCGCGCCCAGCTGCAACGGAGCTGATGCACGTCCAGACATCGTGTTTATAGGCCGTTTTTAGTCGCTTGAGTTATGGTGTCTTTATCGCTGGCAATCGTAGAGGATGACACCGTGGTGAGCCGACTGCTGGAAAGCTACTTTAAGATGCAGCCCGAAATCCGGGAAGTGCTGGTGGCCGATTCCATCGAAGATGCCCTCGAGCAGTTGGCCGACGCCATGGCCCCGCAGGTGATGCTGCTCGACATCGGCCTGCCCGGCATCAGCGGCACCGAGGCGCTCCCGCTGCTAAAGGAGAAATACCCCACCATGGAAATCATCATGCTCACGGCCTACGAAGACGTGGAGCATATTTACCAGGCCCTGTGCTGCGGGGCCACGGGCTACATGGCCAAGCTCACGCCCCTGGCCCAACTTAAAGAAGCCGTGCTGGAGGTGGCCCGCGGCGGGGCCCCCATGAGCCGCGCCGTGGGCCGCAAGGTGCTTTCGCACTTCCGGCCCACGCCCACCACGCACTCCGACTTGCTCACCCCGCGCGAGCGGCAGGTGCTGCAGGGCATTGTAGACGGGCTGAGCGACAAGGAAATTTCCCTGCGGCTCGACTTGTCCACCCTCACCATTCGCACCCACGTCAAGCACGTGTACCGTAAAATGCAGGTCAATAGCCGCACGCAACTGCTCAGCCAGCACTTGCGGGGCATTATCTGAGTTTTGGGGGTTCCCGTCGCTCCCGGGGCTTTGCCTGGTCTGGCCCCGGCACCTTGCGCCCCGGGGCCGCCACCAGCACGCGCTTGCCCGTCCGGGGCACCCTAACCCACTGCGAAAGCCAAGAGGGTGCAGCTTCCGCTACCAGCGGCACGCAGAGCCACACCCGAAAGCCGGCCCCGTCGGTTCGCGGTCCGGTCACGAGTTCGCCGCCCAGCTCCCGTGCCCGCTTGGCCATGTTGCGCAGGCCCATGCTGTGGCGGCAGCCCGGTTTTACCGCCGCACCATCGTCGAGCACCTCGAGCAACAGAGAATCCTGCTCGCGGCAGAGGCGCACCCCGAGGCTGCTGGCGCCCGGCGCGTGCCGCATTGCGTTGGTAATGGCTTCTTTGAACACCAGATACACTTCCTGTCGCAGGGGCGGCGGCATGGCTTCGGTTCCCTCCAGGCCTTCGGTAGTGAAGCTGATAGCCAGCGGGCAGTTCAGGCGCATCTGGTCGAGCAGCTCGCGCATGCGGTCCTGTAGGGCGTTCACGTTGTCGGCGTTGGCGTCGAGGCCCCAGGCCACGTCGCGCAGCGCCGAAGAAGCCGCTTGAATGGAGCCCAGCAACTCGGGCAGCATGGCGTTGCCGCCGGGCTGCAGGAGCATGGATTCGGCCAGTAAGTGAATGCGCATCAACTGCGACCCCAGCTCGTCGTGCAGGTTGGCCGCGATGTCGGCGCGGATGCTAATCTGAGCAGCTAAGTTTCGAGCCTGGCGGGCGCGCAGCCGATGCGCCAGGTAAAAAAGCAGTAGGCCCAGCCCCGCCAGTACCCCAAGGCCTCCGACCCACAGCTGCTTAGCAGTCGAAATGGAATTGAGCAGAAAGGGGGCGGTTGCCCCGCTGCCATCAACCAGCATAGCAGGCTGCGCCTTGCGCTTTACGCTTGAACGGAACCGCAGAAGTGCCAAGCCGCTGATTCATAGCATTGCAATTTTCCGGGGGAGAAAGCAATATATGGTACGCGTGCGGCAGTGTAAGCGTTGTTACTTACTGGCCAATTATGAATGATGAAGCTGTTCTACAAGCGACAGACGGGGTTGTTAGCGGCGCTGGTCAGCATTCGATTCCTGCAACAGCAGCCTTGCCGGGTAAATCAGAAAGGAAGCCCCCACGTGCTATTCGCTGGCGGCCCCTTGGCTCCCGAATTCGTTACGGCCCCACCACTATCTTCTGGCGGCCGGGCAGGGGGTGGCCATTGGCATCGTGGGCAACCAAGTAGTACAAGCCGGGCATGAGCTGGCTCACGTCGAGTTCGGTGAGTGGCTGGTGGCCGTGCTGGCGGGCAACTTCGCGCCCCAGGCTGTCGAACAGCCGCAAGCCCACGTTCTGCGCGGGCCCAGTCAGGGCCACGGTCAGGACGTGGCGGGCGGGCTGCGGAAAGGCGGGCAGCAAGGTTACGGGCGCTTCGGCAACCGTGGCTGCGCGTACCGCCACCACGGGCGAATAGGTGGCCGCACCATCCCGGTCAACTTGCCGCAGGCGGTAGTACACCAGGGTGCTCGGGGCCAGCGCATCGCCAAAGGCGTAGCTCGCGGGGGCAGTTCCGGCGCCCGTACTTGCCACGAAGCCCAGGGTGGTAAAGGCGGCGTCCGGGCCCGCCATGCGCTGCACCTCAAAGCCCAGGCTTTGCTGCTCCGAAGCCGTGTGCCAGGCCAGCAGCACGGTATTCCCCGCCCGCTTCCCCGTGAAATCAACCAACACTACTGGCAAAGGCGACTGGCTGGCCGTGGTGAATACCTCAAAGCTGCCGGCGGCCGCCAGCACTACCTGCAGCTCCCGGGCCCCCACATCGTAGGTATAGCCGGTCACAGCGCTTCCGGTGACGGCAGCCGGGGCGCTGCCCATGGCCAAGTTGAGGGTAGTGGCGCGGCTGGCGTAGCCCGCGTAGCTGGTAGCCCCGGTGCGCTGCCAGCTGAGGGTGGCCCGTTGCGCAGATTGCAGCACGGGCGTAGCGCCGACCAACAGCACGGTGCCCCCCTGCATGAAAAGCTGGGCAAAAGCGCCCGAGGCTGTAGCTGAATACAAGTTCAGGAGGCCGTCGGCGCTCACGGCCTGGGGCAGCCGGCCGCTGCCGTCGGTGCTGAGCACGGAGTCGGCCTGGGCGAAGGCCACGTCGATGAAGCCGGCCGAGGTGGTGGCCAGGGCAGCCGTGGTGGCTTGGCTGGTGGTGGCCACCTGCGGGCTGGCCGTGGTGTACGGGTACAGCGCGGCCAGAAATTGGGTTTGCAGGGCACTGGGTTGCTGCACCAGCAGCGTGGTATGGTTTTCGGCGGTATTGTAGGTGGTTTCGTGGGGGTTGGTGGCGGTGGCGTAGGTGGCGGTGCCGCCCGTAGCAGTAACGTGGGCCAGCAGGCCGGCTCCGTTTTTCTGCCAGCTGGCTTCGTGGCTGGCCAGGCCGGGGGTGCAGAGACCGGTGGCAGCGGTGCCGCCCTGCAGCCCGTAGCCGTGCAGCTGCCAGGTGTAGGTGTGGGCGGCGGTGGCCTGCACGGCGTCGGCCAGCAGGAAGTATTCGTTGCGGATAAACAGGGTTTTACGGGTGATGGTAGCCCCCATATAGGCCGTGGTTACTTCGCCGTAGGCCAGCTGCGGCGTCTGAAAAGCGTGCTGCACGGCCGACTGGGCAGGGCTGCCCGCGCCGGGCGTGCCAATGGCGGGCCCGGCCCCGTCTACCAGCACCAGGTTGTGGTTGGCGGCCTGGCCCACCTCGGCCCGGCGGGCATAGCTTAGGTAGCCGGGGTCGAGGGCCAGGAGCTGGCCGCGGGCGTGCAGAATGAAGCTGCTGGCGTCGCCCTGGCTGTGGCCGCCGGCGTTGGTTTGGGCCAGGCCGCCGCGGCCGTATACGTGCAGGTAGGTGGCCAGCGAGTCGTTGCCGGAGCGAAAAACCAGGTTGCCGCTGGCCGGCAGCACGGTGAGGGCCGGCTGGGCGGGGGCGGTGGGCAGCACGGCGGCGGCCAGCCAGCCGGCGCGCATGTCCACCGTAATGTCGCGCAGCTGCCCCGTGAGCGAGGCCAGGCCCGTGCCCGTGAGCTTGCTGAAGTACATGGGCTGCACGTACCGCGCCTGGCCGGTGAGGGCCAGCTCGGGCATGCCCATGTCCACGTAGGAGTCTTCCAGGGCCGGGAAGCGGCCGTCGGGCATCCGGATGGCAGTAAGCCACTCGTAAAGCCGGCCATACTTGGGGTCGAAATACGGGTTGCGGATGCTGCGCGTGGTGGCCCCGAACGTGTAGGGCAGGCGGCCGTCGGGCAGGAAATTACCCATGGCCCGGAACAGCGGCAGGCAATTCAGCAACGCATACTTGAGGTAGTACGGCCCCTCGGCGTAGCCCGCCACCTGGGTCGAGTCGGACTGGCGCTGGGCATCGCGCCACAGCACGTTGTCGAGGTGGTAGAGGCCCGTGCCGGCCCAGGTGGCGGGCTGCTGGGTAGCGTCGGCGCTGGTGGCCTCGTTCAGCACCACGGCGGCCAGGCCCAGCGCGGCGGCCGTCATCAGGGTGTGGTTGTTTTTGACGTTGGCGTAGAAGCTGTAGGGCCCCATCGGCGTAACGGACTGCTGGTAGAGGTGGCCGGCAAATGCCTGCAGGCGCCCGGCACCAGCCGTCAGGTCCGCGGGGGTTTCGCCGGCCCCGCGCAGCAGGTCGTAGGCCACGAGGTAGTCAATCAACTCTTTCGAGCGCCACTGCCACTCGGTATAGGGCGTGGCGCCCGTTGGCGTGGCGAAGACTTCCACGTCGGTGTTGATGCTTTCGAGCAGCCCACGGGCGTCGGCCACCAGGGTGGCCCGCGCCGCACCGGGCAACGCCACCAGGCCGCTGATGCTGGGCTGCTGGCCCAGCAGTACCACAAACGCCGCGTTCTTGGCATACGTAGCCCGCGCCCGCCGGCCAGCGGCCGAGGTATTGTCGGTGGGCGGCGGGGCCTGCACGTCGTTCCACAGTCCCTGGTAAATGCCAAGCCGGTCGGGCGCGCTCAGCGAAGCCCGCACGCCCGGCAGGGCCGCGGCCTTGAGCAGCGTGCGGGGATAGGCCAAGTCGGCACCGGAGGGGTTCCAGCTGCCAGCCTGCGCCAGCAGGATAAGGGGCGCGCACACCAGTGCCAGAGCCAAGGCGACAGATTTTTTCATCGGGGTAAAAAGACGGTCATGAAGGGGCTGCCGCTGGGCCTATTCCACTGGGAGGGCGTACTGTTCCAGGTCCTTCGTCATCTGGTCCATGGTTTGCCGCAGCAGGGTTTCAATAACTTCCACGATGGGGTGGATGCCCGGGCCGTCGAAGTTTCCTTCCCAGGCTTCGAGCCGGGTCACGAGCTGCAGCACCTGGTAGATATGCAGATGCGCCAGGCTGGGCCGAATTTTGTGCGCGGCCTCTTTTAGCCCTTTCAGGCTGCCCTCGCGGAAGGCCTCGTGCAGGGAGGCCAGCCAGCTTTCGCCACTTTGCAGGAACGTGCGCAGCATAAAGGCCACAAACACGGGGTCGTTGTTGGAAGCTTCCTTCAGGGTGTCGGTCCGGTACAGCTTGTCGCCGCCTTGCTTGAGATGCCGGGGGGCTACCACCCACTCATGCACGATTTTGAGCAGGTCGTTTTCCTTGTAGGGCTTCGAGAGGTAGTCGTTCATGCCCGCATCCAGGCACTTCTGGTTGTCGCCGCGCAGGGCGTTGGCCGTGAGGGCGATGATGGGCAGGTGCAACTTAAGGTCGTTGCGGATAACGGCGGTGGCTTCGTACCCGCTCATCACGGGCATGAGCAGGTCCATCAGTATCAGGTCGAACTCCTGAGTGCGCGTCAGCTCCACCGCGGCGGCTCCGTTCTCAGCCTCCGTCACCACGATGTGGGCGAGGCGCAGGAACGACTTGGCCAGCATCCGGTTGTAGGCATTGTCTTCTACCAGCAGCACGCGCTTGCCGCGCAGGCTTTCCCGAATGAGCTTGGAGCTCACGGTCAGCTCGTTGCGGGGCAGGTCGCTGTCGGTGCCGATGGGCAGCACCAAGGAAAAGCGGCTTTGCGTCCCTTGGCCTTTCTCGCTGGTCACCTGCAGGTCGCCCCCCATCAGGCACACCAGGTTCATCGAGATGTTCAGGCCCAGGCCCGTGCCACCGTGCTGGCGCGAAATGGAAGCGTTTTCCTGGCTGAAGGCCTGGAACAGGTTCTTGACATAGGCCGGCTCCATGCCGATGCCGGTGTCGCGCACGGTAAACTCGAGCACGGCATCGGTGCCGATAATGCCCGCCAGGACGCACCCGATATGGACTTCGCCTTTTTCGGTGAATTTGATGGAGTTGCCGGCCAGGTTCAGCAGTACCTGTACCAGGCGGTGGGGGTCGCCAAGCAGCACCTCCGGGGTGTTGGGGTCTACCTCCACCACCAGGCTCAGGCCTTTGTCATCGGCCTTGTAGTGCAGGGTTTTCTCCACCTGTTCGCATATTTTATGCAGGCAGAAACCGGTTTTCTCAATCATCATCTTGCCCGCGTCAATCTTCGACAGGTCGAGGATGTCGTTGATGATGACCAGCAGGTTTTCGGCCGACGTGGAGATGGCGTGCAGGTAGTTGTCTTGCTGGGGCGAGAGCGCCGTGTGGCTCAGCAACTGGCTCATGCCCATGATGGCGTTCATGGGCGTGCGAATTTCGTGGCTCATGTTGGCCAGAAACATCTCTTTGGCCTGCGACGACTCTTCGGCGAGTTTTTTGGCATCGCGCAGCTTGGCTTCGAGCTGCTTTTGGTGCGTGACGTCGAGGTGCACCGCGATGGAACCGATGACCTGCTGCTCGTCGCCGTAGACGGGGGTACCGCTGATGAGCAGCCAGCGCAGGTCGCCCTGCTTGTTTTTAATGGGCAATTCGTAGGTATCGGAAATGCCCCGGGCCCGCGATTTCGTCTTTTGCTCGAGCAATTGCCGGTAGCTCTCGTTTACCTGCAGGTGGTCGAGGTTGTGGTGCAGCAGCTCGGTCTGGGTGTAGCCCGTGAGCTCGCAGTAGCAGTTGTTCACGAAGGTAACCTGTCCCGCCAGGTCTACTTCGAGTAAGCCCAGGTTCAGGTTTTCCAAAATGCTCCGGTACTTGCGCTCCCGCCGCTGCAGGGCTTCACTCTCGTTCACGCGCCGGGTAACGTCCTCGTATTTCCAGAGAAAGCCCGCGCCAGCGCCCCGCACCTGAATGGGGGTGAAGTTGCGGAGCAGGGTGCGGCCGTCGCGCAACACCAGCGACTCGTCGCTGATGGCCTGCATCGAATCCTGCATAACCCCGATGCTCAGGGCAAAGGAGTCCTCCTCGTTGAAATACGCCTTCATCTGTTCCGCCAGTTTGCTCGTGCTGGTGCCCACCAGCGCCGCCGGGGCCTCCTCCAGGCCAAAAAGGCTGCAAAAAGCGGCATTCACCAGAATAACGCGCCGGTGCTCATCCTCCAGCAGCACGGCATGCTCCAGGCTGGCAATGGTGCTGCCCAGGCGCAGGCTGGCGGCTTCGGTCGCCAGGTTGGCTTTGGTAATGGCCGTGATGTCGGTGTGGGTACCGGTTATCAGCAAGGGCTTGCCCCCGTCGTCGTGCAGCGTTACCATTCCCCGCGACAGCACCCATTCGTCGGTGCCATCGGGGCCCGTGAGCTGGTAGGTCACCTCAAACAGGGAGCGTTCGCCGCGCAGGTACGCGGCCATCTGCTGGCTGGCGGCGGCGCGTTCGGCGGGGGCAACGTTGGCGTAAAGGGGCGCCAGGCCCATTTCAGTCTCTATCGCCTCGCCGTAGTAGCCCAGCAACTGCTGGTACTTGGGGCTCAGGCGCATCTTTTTGGTTTGCAGGTTGTATTCCCAGGTGTTGTTGCCCAGGGTTTCCATTACGCCGCGCCAGCGCTGCTCGCGCAGCAGGCTGCGCCGCAGGCCCACGGTTTGGGGGCCGTCGCCAGCCAGTACCACGCCGGGCATGGGCTGGGCCACGCACGCGGGCGAGGGCAGCGCATCGGCAGGGGGCTTGCCGCCGCCAACCGTGCGCAGGTACATCGGGGACGTCGCGTCGCCGCTCTTGGGGGAAAGGATGGTGCACATTATACTTCGCCGTCCTGCACCAGTTTATAAATCGTCGAGCGCCCGATTCCGAGCTTCTCCGCTATCAGGGGCACATTGTTGCTATACTTGTCGAGGTGGTAGCGGATGATGGTGCGGGTGTATTCGCGCAGGGTTTTTTCCTCCGACAAAAAGTCCTTGCTCTTGGTGGGGGGGGTGAACAGGAGGTCGACAGGCCGAATTTCGTGGCCGTTGCTGAGCACGGCGGCCAGTTCCAGTACCGTTTTCAGTTCGCGCACGTTGCCCGGGTAGTCGTAGGCCACCAGCTTGGCCTGCGCCGCCGCCGATAGCAGCAGCGGCGGCTTCTGGTACTCATGGCAAAAAGCTTCCAGGAAATGCTGGGCCAGCACCACGATGTCGGGGCCGCGCTCGCGCAACGGCGGCAGCACAATGGGCAGGCCCATGATGCGGAAGTACAGGTCTTCCCGGAATGTGCCCTTGCTCACTTCCTCGGCCAGGTTTTTGTGCGTGGCCGTTACCAGGCGCACGTTCAGCTTAATCTTGTCGTTGCCGCCCACGCGCTGCATTTCGCGCTCCTGCAGCACGCGCAGCAGCTTGGACTGAATGACCGGGCTCAGCTCGCCAATCTCGTCGAGAAACAGCGTGCCTTGGTTGGCCTCCTCGAACTTGCCGATTTTGCGGCCAATGGCCCCCGTGAAGGCCCCTTTTTCGTGGCCAAACAGCTCGCTTTCCACCAACTCGCTGGGAATGGCGGCCATGTTCACTGCCACAAACGGCCCCTTCCGGCGCTCCGAGTGCAGGTGAATGCCATTGGCCACCAGCTCTTTGCCGGTGCCAGTTTCGCCGTTGATGGACACGTTGACCGGGGTTTGGGCGGCCCGGGCCATCATGTCGAAGGTGCGCTGGATGGCCGGGCTGTTGCCCTTCAGCAGCGTGCTGAAGCCGTGGGCGTCGGCCGGGGCCAACGCGGGAGCAGCGGCCGGCTGGTTCAGCGCGGCGTTTTCGCGCACCACCCGCACGGCGTTCCACAACGACTGCCGGGTGTGCTCGTCTTTCACGAGGTAGTCGATGGCCCCCAGCTTGAGCAGCTCCACCACGGTGCCGATTTTGCTTTGGGCGCTAATGACGATGACCGGCAGGCCGGGGTAGAGCTGCGCAATTTTCCGTAGCAGCTGGTCGCCGGAGATGTCAGGCAGCGAAAAATCAATGGTCACCAAGTCGGGCCGCTCGCGCACGCCGCTGAAAAATTCTTTGCCCGAGGCGTACAGGGCCACCTCATAATCGGGGTTCTGGGAAAGGTGGTACTGCAGCAACTGCCCGTACCACAAGTCATCTTCGATAACGGAGATGCGGAATTTTTGAATGGGTTGCGGCTTCATCGAGGTAAGAGGACTATTCCGCCGGGAAACGGCGACAGTTGATTAATGAAATGCGCACGCTGCCCCAGCCAGGAGCGGCAGTTAAGGTGGGCGCGGCCGCTTGCGCGCGGGCCGCCGCCCGTTGGTGCCTTAATCTATCCGCACGCGCTGGCTGAGCAAGCCGCAGCGCACCGCGTAGATACCGGGCGCCAGGCCTTCCAGGGGAAGCGTGGCTTCGGCCCCGCTCATTGGCGCGGGCGTGCGCTGCACCAGACGGCCGTGCGCATCGTACACCTCCACCGTAGCGGCCGGGGCCAGGCCCAGCACGCGCACCAGCACCGCGCCGTGGGCGGGGTTGGGGTACGCCAGCAGTTGTGCCGCTACGGGCACATTGGGCAGCGCCACCATCCGCACGGGCGAGAACGTCACGGTGCTGTCGCGGTCGGTCTGGCGCAGGCGGTAGTACAGCAGCGCCGTGCCCGCGGGCAGGCTCTTATCGAGGAAGGCGTAGCTGCGCGGTGCGGCGCTGGTGCCCGCGCCGGCCACCCGGCCCAGGGCCACGAACGTGCGCCCATCGGTGCTGCGCTCCGCTGTGAAGCCGGCATTGTTCTGCTCCGAAGCCGTGGCCCAGTCCAGGCGCACGGCAGGTCCCTGTACCTGCGCCGTGAAGCTCATCAGTTCCACGGGCAGCGGGCTGCCGGCGAGCACCGCGCCGAAAACGGTGGTTTGGGCCGGGCCTTTGTAGTTCTCGGCGTTGTTGATGAAGGTGGTCGAGTTTGGGTTGGTGCTGTTGTAGTCGAACACGTAGGCGTAGTACGTGGTGTTCGAATTCAGCCCCGTTACCGTGGCCGTCGAAGAGCCGCCCGAATACACCACGTAATACACTTTGCCCTGCGTGTCCGTCAGCGTGCTTTGGCCGGCGCTCTGAAAGGCCCCGTTCCCCGAATTGTAATCCGTTCCATCGAGTGGCATCACGTCCGGCGTGGTAAGCGTGGCGCTGGTGCTGATGAGCACCACGTGAAATTTGCCGTAGCCCGTGAGGTTGACGTCGGGGTTGAAGGCAATCGAAGCCGATGAGGCCCCCGTGTTGCGGGACGCGGCGAAGGGCGTGTCGCGGGTGGGTTCCACGTCGATGGCCGTGCCGCGTAGCTTGTTGGCTGCCGTTCCCGAAAACGAGCTTACCACGGGCGTCAGGGCGTTCGAAGGGGAAGCCGTTACATCCGGCGTCTGGTACTGCAGTACTGCCTGGGCCAGGCCCACGCGGTTGGGCGCATATACCACGTACACGTCCTGGTCGATGGCATTGGTGCCGGGGTCCGGGTTGAGGGTAATGAAGCCCGCGCCCGCTACTGTGGGGTTGGTGTAGGTGACGCCATCTTTGGAAAGGCGAAACTGCGCGTAGCCCGACGGGTTGCCCAGCGCCCCGGCCGACTCGCCCGATACGAACAGGCGCAAGGGGCTGCTGAGCAGCTCGGCATGAATGCGAATGAGTTGTGGCGCCGTGCTCACGCCCGGCGTCAGCACCACGGGGCCTTCCTGGGTGTACAGGGTTTGCGACTCCACGCTGCCTACGCTGTTGGCCTGCACAATGGCGGCCACCGAGGTGGCGGGGGCACTGTCGAAGATAACCCCGGTGCCGCTCTCGGTGCCCGATACGGCCGGCACGTACCGGATGTAAACCGAAACGTTCGACACGCTGCCCTCTACAGGATTAATTACCAGGGTGTTGTTTGTTACGGTGCCCGCCCCGCCATTGCCCAGGCCGGGGAAGGCCGGGTCGAGCGACACCTGAAAATTGGTGGGCGCGCCCACCGTAATGCCACTCACGAGAAAGCTGCCACTCACCAGCACCGTTTGCGTAGCCGAGGCCTTGTTGGGTACCGTATTGAAGGGCAGCAGCGGCTGGCCGCCCGAAGGATAGCCCGGCGTTACCGGGTTGGTGGGGGGCGTGCTCACCGTAAAGGTCGAGGACGTGTTGCCGCCCGAAAAGGGGTTGTTGGCCTTTATCTGCACCACGCTGTTGGGCGCGGCCACGGCTGCGCCACTGGTGGCGGTAACCGTGCCGGTGAAATTACTTTGGCTCGCAATCGGGCCGTTGATGCGGGTTTCGATGGTGGTTTCGGGCACCTGGCCGTTCACCGGGGCAATCGTGAGCGAAGTGGCGAACACGCTGTTGGCCACGGCGGGGTTGCGAATGAGGATGGTGCCCGACGCAGTGCCGCCCGAGAGGGCCGAAGCCAGCGTAATGGGCGTGGTGCCCAGGTTGCCGCCCCCAACCACAAAGCTGAGCACCTGGCCCGAGCCGCTCTGCGACACCGTGCCAAACGCCAGGGTGGCCGGGTCTACGTACACATAGGCACTGGTGGGCGTGGCCTGGCCAGTACCCGCAACCGCAACCAGCTGCGACACCGTGCCCGCACCGCTCGGCGTCGACGCCACCAGGTTGTCGGCATAGGCCCCGGAGCCGTCCGGATGGGTACCGGACGGTACCGGCGCAAAGCGGACATCGATGGCGGTGGAGCTAAGGGTGCCACCGGTAGGACTCAATGTTATCGCATTAGTGCTGAAAGCATTGCCCCCCGTTCTGATTTCAAATCCCGTTGCGGTGTTCAGGGTGACGGCGCCGGTGAGGTTGGCCCCGCTCACGAGGAAGGACTGTTGAGCCGAAGTGCGGTTGACCTGGACCGAGCCAAAATCCTGTAGCGGCAGCGTATTGCCCAGGGCTGCCTGCACCGTAATGGACTGTGCCTGTGCCCCCAAACTTGCCAGCAGGCAGCCCAGCAGGCACAAAAAGCGCCAGGGCTGCTGAGCTCGAATGATAAGAGCCTTTGAGTAAAGCGTTTTCATATGCAGAAAAATAAAATTGTTTTCAAATCAGAGGAAGGTAATGGGTAAATCATAAAGGGTTGTAACTTATTTTAATTATATTTTTTCTGTTTGGAGAGAAAAATTTGCCTTTGGTGCAAGCACTGGTATTAGCTACTTGGCTTACAGGCGCCCTCGGCAACGAAAGCTGAATTAAGAATACTTGTCAACGGCAAAGTTCAATATAATCGCCTATTAGCAAGTGATTTTAGTATAATTAAACCTGTCCTATTTGGGTATGTGAGCACCGGTGGGCTTTGCCGCATTGAGAGAGATGAGCCACAGAACAAAGCTACTACCCGCTCCAAACGCCGGGTTGAAAAAATCCTACCGTAAATGCGGTAGGGTTGTACCCCAACCAGCCGCCGCTGGTCGAAGCACAACCCTACCGTAAGACTGGCCCACGAACCGGCCCGGTTAGTCGGGCCGGGCGGTAGCTGCCTTTTTCAGCCCTTGCCCCAGTGCCTGTTCAAACGGAGCCAGAATTCTGTCGGGTGCTACGAGCCCTCCCGGCCGAAGGGCACACTCGAAGGTGTCGTAGTACACCTGCGACATAAAATTGCAGCCGTAGCTGGTGAGGAAGCCTAAGTGGACGCTCTGAAAGGATGTCTTATCGGCCAGGGACATCGAATGCAAAAAGGCCAGCCACTGCCGGGCGTTGTCGGCCAGGCCGACTCGCAGGGTGTGGTCCGTCAGCTCCATTTGTCCGAAATGCGCGTCAATACTCTGGCTCATGACGCGGCGGAAGACCCCGCACAGTTCGTAGCGCTCATCCAGATTCGCGTCGAGCAAAATCTGCACAATTGCCTCCTGGTAAACGTAGGCCATAAATCCGCAGCCGTGCAGTGCCAGGTAGCGCTCGTGTTTTTGGTAAAAAGAATCGGCTTCGACCGTAGCAATGGATGCGAGCAGCGCCAACCATTGCTGCGAATGGTCGGCTGGAGACGGAAGTAGTTGCTCTAACATGTTAGTAAAAAGGCAGTATCAGGTGAAAAATAAAGAGGATGAACAAGCCGCATAACGGGAGGAGACTGCGCAGCCGGGGCCTACAGCTCTTCTTCGTAAAACATGCTTGGGGAAGCGTAATGGCCCAGTTCGTGTTGCAACAAGTCATCCTGGCCGAGCAGGCTGATTTGGGCGCGCAGGCCACCCTTGCGGCGCGCGCCGCTGGGGTTGTGAAAGAGGGCGCTGTACTTGCGGGCGATGATTTCCCACTTGTAGCGCCGCTCGGCGATGGTTTTCATCTCGCGGCCGAGGGCTTGCCAGGTGGCCAGGCTCGTGTCTTTGATAAGGGCCTTCAGCTCTTCCTTGGTGGCGAAGTAGCGGGCTTTGTGCTCGGTGGTGGCCCGGTTGAACGAGACGCCAAAGGCCACAATGGACAAGCCCAGGTACATGGCCTCGACCAGCGACGGGTTGGTGCCGCCGGCGCTGTGGCCGTGGATGTACACCTGGCAGTGGCCGCGTAGCACGTCGAGCTCGGCTTGGTCGTAAATCGGGTCGAGCAGGTGCAGGTGGGGCAAGCCGCCGTACTGCGCCTTAAGCTGCTGGCCAAACGCGCTGTTGGCCCAGTTGCCCACCAATACAAAGGGGTGCTGCGGCAGTTCGGCAAAGGCTTCGAGTATCATGGCCACGTTGTTTTCGGGCTCGATGCGGCACACCTTGAAGGCATAGGGGCTGCTCAAAAACGGGTAGCGCGCGTTGTGCGCCGGCGTGATGGGCTGGCACACCGCGTGGTCGCCGCCGTATTCGATGACGCGGCTGCGCGTGCTGTAGGTGCGGGCCGTGTAGTTCTGAATGGCATCGTTGTCGGAAATATCGGCGTGCGAAAACTTCACCGCCAGGTTTTCGGCCAGGCGCAGGTACCACTTAGCCAGGCGGTTCCACTTGCTGCGGCGCCACTCGATGCCGTCGATGGACACGATGATGCGCTTGCGGGTAAACACCTTCACGAAGGGCAGCAGAATGCCGCCGGGCACGCCCAGCACCAGCAGCACGTCGGCGTAGAACAGCGCGTGCAGAATGGACAGGCAATCGTAGAAAATGCTTTGCACGCCGTTGGCGTCCAGCGGCAGGTACACCAGCCGGGCCCCCGCGTGGTGGGTTTGGCGCTGGGCTTTGGGGTAGCGTTTGCCGCTGCAATACACCGTGAGCTCGTGCTCCTGGTGTAGGTGTGTTGCGAGCTGGGCCACTAGAGTTTCGAACCCACCATAGCAGGCGGGCAGCCCTACGGTGCCGATAATAGCTACTTTTTTGGTTGACATGAAAGAGAGGAATAAGCTGTTGAGCCAAATAGAAATAAAAAGGGATGTGAAAAGCAACGTGCCGGGACTACCCAACCATCGGAATGGGTCGCCCCGGATAAAGAACTGGCACCGGGGCCAGCGGAAACCGCGCGAACTCGGCCTCGAACTGCTGGTTTATTTGCTCCGAGAAGCGCCCGGGGGCAAACTCGGCTGCCCGCCGCCGGCACGCGGCCGACATGGCGGCGTACTTGCGGGGGAACTGCTGCAGCAGGTGCAGCGCCCGCTCCAGGGCCGAGAGGTCGCGGCCATCGATGGCAAAGCCGGTTTTGCCCACGATGTTGACCTCCTCTACCCCGCCCACCACGGGCACGATGACCGGCTTGCCGTACTGCATGGCCTCCAGAATGGTCATGCCGAAGGTTTCGACCCACTCGGCGGGGCGCGACAGGTTCACCACCACCGATGCCCGGCGGTAGTGGGCGTGCATGTTGGCGGTGCTGGCGTACAGGGTCAGGTTGGCAGGCAGGGCGTAGCTGGCCTGGTAGCTGGCCACCTGGTCCGGGGCCGCGTTCAGCACCAGGTCGAATTCCATTTCGGGCAGGGCGCGGGCCAGGCCGAAGAACTCGGGCACGCCTTTGTAGTCCTTCAGCGAGCAGGCCATCAGCACCCGAAAGGGCTGGGCGGCCGGGGCCACGGCGTCGGCTTCGGCCAGAAAATCCGGCGATAAGGCGTTGTGCACCACCGCCTGCTGCGGCACCGACAGCGCCAGCTGCCGCCGCACGAAGTGCGACACGAACAGCACCCGGTCGGCCGTCAGGTTCACGATGCCGCACAGCAGCCGCTGCAGCAGCGCCGGCCGCAGCGATACCTCGTGCACGTGGTACACCACGCGGGCACCCCGGCAGCGGGCCGCCAGCGCCGCCCCGCCGGGCAGCAAGGAATTCACATATACCACCGTGCCCGGGCCGGCCAGGTGCAGCACTTTGGCAAACACCACCAGCTGCACCCAGCAGAAATTGAGCAGCGTGCGCCAGCGGCTGGGCTGCCAGCGGTAGGGCAGCGCGTGCGTCACCACGCCGGGCAGCTCGCTCAGGCAGCCGGCCTCGGCGTCGGGGGTGGCCGTGAGCAGGTCGATGTGGTAGCCGGCGCTGCTCAGGCAGCTCAGCGAGTTGCGCAGCACCTGGGGGCTGCCGCTGCGGTCATTCAGCAGATGAACGGAGATAATGCGTTTCATGATACAAGGGCTTGCTGATAAATGCGGGATAATTGCTGGCCCCGGCGGGTCCAGGTGTGGTGGGTGGCGGTGTGGCTTTGGCCCAGGCGGGCTTCGGCGGCCAGCAGCAGCGGGCAGGCGTGCAGCCGCCCGAGCTGCGCGGCGAAATCGCGCACGTTCTGCCCGAAGCTGGCGTAGGGCACCGTGAGGCTGGAATCTGGCGGCACCAGCTCGCCGGGGCCTTCGTTCCGGTAGCAGAGCACCGGCACGCCGTGGCTCATGGCCTCGGCCACCACCATGCCGGCTCCTTCGTGCGAGGGGAAAAAGAAAACCGAGGCCTGGCGGTAGGTGCCCAGCAGCTCGGCCCGGTCGAGCCAGGGCAAGTGCTGGGTGCAGTGCCCGATGCGGTGTTTTTGCACGAGCCGGAGCAGCCGTGCTTCCTCCACGCCGCTGCCAATGAGCAGCAGGCGGGCGTTGGACTGGTCGGCGGCGCTCAGGCCGTGGTAGAAGGCCGCGAAGGCCTGAATCACCATGTCGAACCCCTTCAGCGGTACCATGCGGGCGGCTATCATCACCACAAATTCCCGGCCCGGCGCGGGGTCTTCGGCGGGTGCCTCGGTGGGCATGTCAATGGCCACTGAAGGCACGATTTCGAAGCGGCCGGGGCGCAGTCCCAGCCGGGGTGCCACCGCCGAATTCATGCACAACACCTGTCCGGCTGCCCGGCGCGTGATGCGCAGAAACGGGTCAAACGTCCAGAAAGCGCGCTTCATGAGGCCCAGCGCCCGGTCCTGGCAGTAGGCGGCGCGGCCGTACTGGCGCAGGTGGCTGGCCGGAATGAGCGGGTGGTGGCCAATGGGGCCCCACACCAGCGGCCGGCCCAGCAGCCACAGAAACGACGGCGTCCAGTCGTTGTGGAAGTTCAGGTTGTGCACCACGTCCACGGCCGCGGCCAGGCGGCGGCGCCACAGCCACAGGCCCAGCCCCAGCTGCCACATATAGAAGTAAAGCACTGACAGCAGCGGGCCTTTTTTCCACCAGCGCAGCCAGGCCGGCAGGTCGAAATACAGAAAGGTGATGCCGGCGGCCAGCGCGGCCAGCTCGGGGTGCTCGGCCAGGAAGCGGCGAATGGCCGGCCCGTTGTTTTCGCGCGTTACGGCCACCACGCGGTGGGTGCGGGCGGCTTGCAGAATAAAGCTCCAGCCCATGCCGTCTTCCGAGCCTTTGTAGGGGTTCACGGCGTAGGCCGTCATCAGCACGGTTTTCATGAGGCCAGCGCGGTTTCGCGAGGTGCCGCCACCGACGGCGCCTCGCGGGTGGAAATCACGCGGGCCGGCACCCCGGCCACCACGCTGCGGGCAGGCACCGAGCGCGTGACCACGGCCCCGGCCGCCACCACGCACCCCGCCCCGATGCGTACGCCGTCGAGCACCGTCACCTTGCTGCCAATCCAGCAGCCGGGCCCGATGTGGATGCCCCGGCGCACCACGCCCTGCAGCCGGATGGGCACGCCCACGTCGGCATGCCGGTGGTTTTCGGGGTGGCAGCTGAAGTACTGCCCGATGATGCAGTCGTCGTCAATCTGCAGGCCGCCGCCGCCGCCCAAGTACGCAAACTCGCCGATGCCCACCCGGTTGCCAATGCGAATGAACGCGCCGGGCTCCTGCAAGGAAGTCGACACGATAACCTGGCTGAACGCGCCAATGCTAACGCTGCTCCCCATAACCAGGCCGCCGGTGCTCAGGCCGCTGAACCGCACTTGGTCGCCGGCCTTCAGCCAAGCCCCGAAGCGAATGCCGCTTAGGTAGGCGAATTGCACGCCGTGGCCCAGCATAGCGCCGTGCGGGTGGCGGCCGCGCAGGCCCAGCGCCGCGCCGCGCAGCAGCGCGCCGGCCGTGCGGGCCGCGAAGCCCAGCAGCCAGCCCGTGGGCACGGCCGGGTGAATGAGAAAGGTGGGGTTGCGCCGGCGCACCCATTGTTCCAGGAAAGTGCGCATGTTAAACCTCCGCTTGGATATACTGACCGATGAGGGCTAGCGTGTTGTCCAGATTATCGTTCTCGATGGGCACGTACCGCGACTGCGGGTACTGCCCGGCCAGCTGCCCGAACAGCGTCCGGTATTTCAGCGTGAGCTGCACAATGGCTTCGCCCGAGAGCTCCTGCTTGCGCCGCAAAATCACTTCCGGGGCAGCGTAGAGGAAGAAGTTGAGGCGCGGCTTGCTCACGAAGGTGTACAGGGCCTTGGTGAGGCGCTCGGGCAGCCGGATGTTGCTGCGCTCGCCGTCGTTGATGAAATCGAAGTAGTACCGGTCGTACAGCACCACCTGGCCGCGGCTGGTGTACTTCAGCCACACCACCGCCTGGCCCAGCAGGTAATCGAGGTAGTAGTAGCTGAAGCGGGCAAGCGAGGATTTGAGGCTCTGGTTCAGGCCCTGACGCGGCAGGCTCGCCATCGTGCGCCGCTCGGCTTCGGCGCGGCCGTATTTCCAGGCGCTGAGGATGGGCAGCACCGAGGGGCGGTGCCGCAGCACGACCACGCGCTTGCGCCATTTTTTCTCGAGGTGTTCCTTCACCTTTTCGATGACCGTGGATTTGCCCGCCCCGTCGACGCCGCTGAAGGAGATGACGAAGCCATTGGGCCGGAAAAACGAGGTGGCCACGCCCCAGCCGTAGCACAGCGCCCGCCACTGCCGCCGAAAAAAGCCACTGCCGGAATGCTCCCGCAGGTGCTCGCGCACCTCTTGCGCCAACGCCGGTTGGTGGGTAGCGGCGGCCCCGATGCTGCTAAAATGCAGGTTGTACTTGGTAGCCAGGTGGTCCAGCATCTCGCCTTGCTCGGCCGGGGTGCACTGCTCGAAGTGCCGGCGGTGGGCGGCGGGCAGGTCGCTGCCGTTCAGCCAGTAAAACAACCAGGTGTACTCAAAGTCGTGGCGCAGCGCGGGCACCGTGATGCCGGCCGCGTGGCGGGCGTGGGCCAGTACCTCGGCGCCGTCCATCACCGACACCGACTTCCGCCAGAGCTCGTGCAGCAAATCGATGGACAGAAACGTGCCGTCCTGAAAAAAGCAGTCCACCGAGCGCATGTGGGCCTGCCGCCGCACCGCCACCGAGCGCACCAGCGGAAAGCTCCGCAAAAACGCCACCGAGCGGGCCACCTGCGGGCGGCTCACCAGCAGGTCCAGGTCGGCCGTGGGGCCGGGGTAGTAGGCGTTTTCGGCGCGCTGCTTGAGCACCACCCCGGCGCGGGGCTGCAGCGAATCCAGAAAATCGTAGAGGCACAATTGGCGGTGCGCGGCGTGGGGGGCCAGCTCCAGGGTCAGCAACTCGTTCCAGCCGGTTAGCTGCCACTGCACCTGCGCGTGCCAGGCTTCCTGAACATGGTAGGCCAGGGCGTAGCGCGACACGTGGTGCAGCAGGTACAGCTGCCAGGCCAGCGCCAGCTCGGCTTCGGGAAGGGCCGGAAACTCGGCGCGGGCCTGCTGCCACATGGCGGCCCGTACCTGCGCGGGCCGGCGGCGGCTCACCAGCAAGCCCTGCTGCACGTGGAAATGAAACAGGTCGTAGAGCAGCGGGGCCTCGGGCTGGGCAAACTCCAAATCGTAGAGGGCCACCAGGTCGGGGCCGAGCCAGCAGTTCCAGCTCGTGAAATCGCCGTGGGCGAAGGCCAGCGCTGCCACCTGCTCCGAGTCGATGCGGTGGTAGAGCTGCAGCAGCTTGGCCCGCAGGCCGTAGGGAATGCGGGTTTCCGGCAGCCCCTGCAGCTCCGATACCTGCGCTTCGGTGCTCTGCCAGAACGTGGTATCGGCCAGGGGGCGGCGCACGGAAGTTTCGTGCAGCTGCTCGCGTAGGTAGGCCAGGTGCCGGGGCGTAAGGCAGCTGGCGCGGGCGGCCTGCGCGGGCTTCACGCTGGTTTGGTGCAGGAAACCAGCGTGCGGCGCCGCTGCCACCTCCGGCACCCGGAACGAAACGGCCGGCCGGTCGGCCAGCCCCCGCAGGGCCTGGGTTTCGGCCTGCACGCACAGCGTGGCCGCCGGGGTCAGCGGCATCTTCACAAAGAAGCGTTGGCCCGTGGTGTTGGTGTGGCAGCACACCGCCTTGCGGTAAGTGCCGGGGGTGCCCGTAAACAGCGCAAAATCCGTCATGGGCCACCCCTGAACGCCCGTGCGGCCGTAGCGAGTGGGCAACAGCGGGAACAGCAGGCCCTGCAGGCCGCAGGCAAATGCCAGCCTGACCGACCACTCAAATAGTTTCGCCTTCGGCGAAGCCGCGTTATAAAATTCCAGAAATAAGGGCTCGTGCATCGTCGCCGGCCACACCCAGCGCAGGCTGCCATCGGGGTTGCACATGCCCCGCAGCCGAATCCCACGCGCTTGCGTCGGCACATATCCCAGCTTGTCCATCAAACCGGTTAGCAGTACTTGGTCAGGAGCTGATAATGTAGTAGTGGTCATGCCTGACCTGATACCAAGGTGGTGCCAAAGCTATTTTTTGCGCTTAACCAACTGATAATATGGGCAATAGTATACGGCCACCGATTGCGGCACTCCATAAACTGGAGTGCCGCTCCAGGGTATGGGCACCGCGAATGAAGGCCGGTGCACCCTGCCGGGCCGCCTGCTTCCCCAATAGCGAAAGCCAGCGCCCCGGCGGAATATTCCGCACGAAGCACTGGCTTGGGTAGTCGCTTCCGGGGCCGCGAGCCGGCGGCGGGCAGCTAGGGCCGGGAGCCGCGCCGCAGCGGGCCATTGCCCAGGTGCGGGGACTGGTGCATACGCTGGCGCGATGCAGAGTAGCGCGGGCCAGCACTTTGCCGTCCGAAAGCGCCGGCAGCGGGGCCGCGCCCCTCCCACTCAACGGCGGCATACAACGCCCGCGTTTCGGGCGATGTGGGGTAGGTTGGTGCCAGCCCCAGCGGCTCGCCTTCGGCATATTCCTGCTCCGAGAGGGCGCTGTCGGTGAGGTGGGGCGAAAACACGCGGGGAATTATCAATATGCCCATCATCAGGGAGAAACGGGCCAGTAGCAGGAGGTTGTCGATTACTTTCATGATGAAGGGAGCTAAGGGTGAATAGAAAGGAAAAATCGGGGGAAGCGCTGCCGGCGGGCCGGTGGGGCTCAGCCGGCCGGCACCAGCTCGGGGCGCATCCGTTTGATAAACAGCTGCTCGGGCGTGCTGAGCCGGGGGTTATAGCGCAGGCTGACCAGGAAAATCAGGAGCTGGTAGAACAGGATGCCGTAGTTGGACATGCCGAAAATGCCGAATTCGGTGAAGGAGTTGATGAGAATGGGCAGGAAGATGCCCAGCAGCAGCAGCCGGCCCTCGCGGGTGGGGTAGGCAGCAAAGCCGCGCAGGGTGAAGGCCAGCTGCGCCAGCACGATGGCAAAGCCCACCAGCCCCAGGTTCAGCAGTACCTGAATGAAGGTGTTGTGCGTCATTTGGGCGGCGTAGGTGTGGGCGCTCTGGAAGTAGTCGCCGTAGGCAATGCGCATAAAGCCGTAGCCCAGCAGCGGCTCCTTGGGCAGGCCTTCGGTGAGCAGGGCGTGCCAGAACGGCAGGCGGCCGGTCATGTTCAGCACTTCGTCGAGCCCGCCCTGCTTGATGAACACCGTGCGCACCGCCAGCGGCAGGGCCAGCAGCGTGGCCGTGCCCAGCGCCAGCTTTAGCCGGGTGCTGTTGGCCTGCCAGATGTGGAAACCCACAATCAGCAGGAAGCCCACCAGCGAGGAGCGCGAGCCGGTGAGGACCAACGCCGCCAGCACGGGCAGCATCTGGAGCACCGTGCGCACCGGGCGGTGGCCCCGGTAGAGGCCCAGCCACAGGCACGAAAGGCACACTACGCACAGCATGCCCAGCTCGTTGGGGTTGATGAAGTAGCCGCCGAGGCGGTTTTCGGCCTCGCCGTGGGTGAGGCGGCCAAACACCTCGGGGGCCACCATAAACCCCACCACAAACAGCAGCACCAGCAAGAACGAAGCCGTGCCCAGCACCTGCGACAGGCGCACGGAACGAGACGGGAAAAACGCTTCGAGCAGCAAAAAGCACTTCACAAAAAAGTAGGCGAAGGCCAGGCTGGCCACGTCCATCACCAGCTGCAGCAGCGAATACCCGGGGCTAGTAGACCACAGCAGCGACGCCACGCCCAGCACCAGGTAGGCCCCGTACAGCAGCGGCGCCAGGCTGTGCTGCCACCGAAACGAGTCGACGGCCCCACGGGCCAGAATGAGGCGGTACACGCCAAAGGCCGCCCCGGTCATGGCCACGCGGGCCACCATTTTGGCCACGCGGGTCACGGTCACATTTTCCGTCCAGGTGAAAAAGCTGGCCAGCATCGCGAGCACAATAACCGTGAGGAGCACCTGCACCAGCCGCAAAAACGGGCCGTGGTCGGGGGCCTGGGGCGAGGGCGTTTTAGGCAGCATGGTAGGCGCGGTCATACATGAGCCGATAGTTGAGCAGCAGCGTAGGCCAGGCAAAAGCCGTGGCCACCATGGTGCGGCAGCGCTGCCGGAACTCCAGTTGCCCGGTCCCGCCGCACTGTTCGTGCAAGCGGTGCAGGCCGGCGGCCAACTGCTCGGGCTGAGCGGCCTCCAGTACCTGCCCGCAGGCAAAGTCCCGGATGTAGGAGCCCAGGTTGGTGGCCTCGGTCACCACGCACGGAATGCCGAGCGCGGCGGCTTCGAGCACGGCCGTGGGCAGGCCTTCGTAGTGCGAGGGATGGGCAAAAACATCGAGTTGGGCCAGCAGGGCCTTTTTATCGGCGCCGTAGCGGCTGCCAAGCAGCTTCACCTGGCCAGCGGGCAGCCGGGCCGCCCAGCGCGCCACCCGGTCGCGGTCGGGCCCGTCGCCGATAATCCAGAGCTCGGCGTCGGGCAGCTGCTCGGCAAACTGGCCGAAGCCGGCAATCAGGCAGTCGAGGCCCTTGCTGCGCTCGTCGAGGCGCCCGCAAAAGCCCACCCGGAAGCTGTCGTGCGGCACCGGCCCGGGCTGCCCGCCGCCGGCTTCACCCTCGTAGCCGTAGGGCAGCAGGCAGGTTTTGAGCTCGGGCAGCAGGCCTTGTACGCCCTGTACCTCGCTTTGCCCCAGGCAATGCACCACGGCGGCATTGCGGAGCACGAAATGCTCGCAGCAGCTCAGGTACAGGCGTTTCAGCAAGTGGTTTTTGCGCAGCGCGTGGGCATTGTAGGCCCCGTGGGGCGTCATCACATACGCCACGCCCAGGGCCTTGAGCAGCTGGGCCGCCGAGTAATACGCCGGAATAAAGCCGCCGTGCAGGTGCACCACCGCCCCCTCGGCCGCCACCTCGGTCAGGGCTGTCTCCAGCAGCCGCGATAGTTGGAACGGGTTGCGGCTGGCCCGGAACAGCCGGGTGGTGAATTCGCGGGCCGGGTAGTTCACCGCCACATCCGGGGTGATGCCCCACACCTCCACGTCCCACTGGGCGCGGCTCTGGTGGGTGGCCAGGGCGTGCACCACTTTGTTCACGCCGTTCATGCGCTCCGGGTTGGCCTTGCCCAAAATGAGGTGAATGATTTTCATGAGGTTGCCGCTAGAGCGCGGGAATAATGGTTTCGAGACTTTTCACTTGCGCCCGCCGCACGGCCAGCGCCCAGTACACCCCCAGCACAGCCTGGGCCACCACCCAGCCCAGCACCACCCCGCTGGCCTGCCACTGCCCAATCAGCCAGCGCGCCAGCCCAAACGACACCGCCACGCTCAGCACGTAGCCTTCGAAGTAGGGCCGGGCATTGGCCAGCAGACGCACCGACAGCCGCAGCGGGTACACCAGCAAAATCACCACGTACAGCAGGCAGCACCAGCGCAGCACGTTGCTGTGGGCCACTCTGCCCGCCTGCAGCCAGCCCACAATGGGCCCGGCCAGCGCAAACAGCAGCGCCAGCGGCAGCGCGCCCACCAGCAGCAGCGTGCGCCCCAGCCGCGCCCGCTGCGCCGCAAACAGGTGCGGCTGCCGATGAAACGTGTGGCTGAGCCGGGGCAGCGCGTAGTTCTCCACGGCCTGCAGCCCCACGTTCAGCACGCCCATCAGGGTTTGCGCCAGCCGCAGAATGCCCAGCATGGCTGCGCTGCCCAGGAAACCGGCAAACACCAGCAAGGCATTCGACGAGGCCCATTGCAGCAGGGCCGTGGGCAGCAGCCACCGCGCCCGCCGCCAGTGCGCCCCGGCAAAGGACCGCAGCTCCGCAAAGCGGAGCGTGAGGCCCAGCGCCCGGCCCGAAAGCAGCAGCGCCGGCACTGTGGTCAGCCCTATGGCCCAGAGCACCGCCGGCAGCGCCACCGGGCTGCGACCCAGCGCCCAGTACAGCAGCACCAGCACCTGCCCGCCCGCCGAGAGCCCGTCGCTGACCAGCGCGGCCCGCACCCGGCCTTCGGCCAGCAGCAGCTTGCGGGCGGTGTCCTGCCCGCAGCCTGCTACCAGGCACACCAGAAACGCCGGCAACGCCCCCGCCACGCCTCTTGGCAGCAGCGCCGCCCCCCCTGCTACAGCCGCCACCGCCACCAGGCTGAACGCCAGCTGCATGGCCAGCAGCGCCTGCCGGTAGGCCGGCCGCCGCGCCGGGAGTGTTTCGCCATGCACGATTTGCATGGGTTGGGTAATGAGCGCGCCCTGAACAGACAAGGCCAGCAGCAGCACCATCTGCCAGGCGCTGTATGCGCCAAACGTGCTAAGGCCGCACAGCCTGGCAATGAAAATATTGGTCAGAAACGACGTGCCGCTCACCACTGCCTGGCCCGCTACCACCCAGTAGCGGGCCGGCAGGGCCGCCGCACTACGCCGCAGCCGGTGCGCCAGCATGAGCGGTATCGGCCGCAGTGGCCCAGGCCATTTGCCGGGCCGGGCGTTTCCACAGGCGGGCCAGCAGGCCGGGGCGGTAGCCTTCGCGGTTCAGGCAGAGCTGCACGTTGGGCAGCTGGTACTCGGCCACCAGCTGCTCCAGCTCGCCCAAGCGGTGCAGGGGCGTGGTGCGGCTGTCAATCAGCACCAGGTTCACGGTGGCATCGGCCATCACGGCCAGGCTCAGGCTGTCGGCGGCCAGGGCCACGTTGTGCACCAGCAGCAGCTCGGTGGGCAGGGCGTCGGGGTTGAGAGACAGCGCGTTCTCGATGTGAATGGCGCGTACTTTTTTGGACTGCTCCGCCAGCGCCACCCGCAGGTGCTCGAAGAAGAACGTCTGGCCTTCGGCCCCCGTGAAGGAGCTCACCACCACCTTGCTGCCCAGGGCCAGCAGGCCCTTCAGCTCGAGCCGGATGGCCAGCTGCCGGAAGAAAGCCAACTGCTGGCCCGGCGTGGCCAGGTTGGGCAGGCTGGCCGCCAGGGGCAGGTCCGATTCTTTCTGCACCGTGAACGTGTCGCTGGGCGTGCCGCGCAAACCGGAAAACAGGTACACCACCAGCGTGCCGCTGAGCAAGCCCAGAAATCCGGCCACGGCCAGCACCAGCGCGTGGTTGGGCGCAATGGGGTCCAGGGCCGCGTCGCCCCACGAAATGATGCGGTGCGACGAAGTGGGCGCCGCCTTGGCAATCTCGGCCTCGGTTTTCTTTTCGTGCAGCAGAATGTAGAGCTTCTCGTTTAGCTGGAAGTCCCGCTCCAGAATGGCCAGGTTTTTCTCGCGGGTGGGCAGGCCCACAAAGCCGTGCTCCGACTGCCCGATGGCCCGGCCCAGCTCGTTATACTTGATGGTAAGTGCGTTGCGGGTGTTCTTGATGCTCTCCAACAGGTAGCTGTTCAGGTCCATAAGCTTGCCATCGATGGCCACTACCTTCTCGTCCTGCGGCCGGAAGCGCAGCAGCAGGTCGCGCCGGTCGGCCTGCAGGTCCTTCATCCTTTTCACGATGTCGTTCGACAGCTGGTCGTTGAACGCGCCGAACGTGGGCGCTAGCTGCAGGATGTCTCGCTTGCCCGACTTCATGTAGCGGTACAGTTCGTTGGCTGCCGCCAGGCTCATGTGCAGGTTGGCCCGCTGAATTTTCAGCTCCGCAATCTTGCGCAAATCGGTTTCGGTTTCCTGGCCGATGTTCACGATGCGCTTCTGGTCGCGGTAGCCCTGCACCGAGTCTTCGGCGTGGCTCAGGCTGGCGCTCACCGCCCGCAGCTGCTGGTCGATGACGTCGACCGAGGCATTCACCACCTTGTACTTGTTTTCCAGGTAATCGGCCATGTACACGTTGGTGAGGGCATTCACCAGGTCGGCGGCCTTCTCGGGTACGGGGCTGCGGTAGCTCACCCGAATCACGGCCACGTCCTTCTCCACGCTGGTCACGTCGAGCCGGTCGAGCACGTCGCTCATCAGCCGCGCCTCCGAATGGCGCACAAACTCGTAGCGGTCGGCCAGCGGCAAGCCCGGGCGGGCCTTCAGCAGGGCTTCGTTGGGCTTGATGACCACCTCCATGCCGGGCAGCTTCAGCGGCTGGCCCAGCCGGCCCCACACCGCCCCACCGGCCGGCGTGGTCAGCAGCAGGCGGCCGTTCGGCGCAATCTTCAACTTGAACACTTTGTCGTTCCACTGCCCGGTTTGCTGCGTGAGGGTGACCAGAAACGGGCTTTCCAGATACATTTCCGTTTTGCGAATCTCGCCCACGCGGTACGTGCTGATGGCAAATGGCAGGCTGCGCAGGGCCTTGCCCACCAGCAGCTCCGACTTGAGCAGCACCACCTCGCCCCCGGCCTTATTAACCGGCGAAAAGGCGTCTGAGGTTTTAATCAGGTTGGTGTTGATGGGGCCTTCGTTGGCTTCGGCCAACTTAATTTCGGCGCTGCTCTCGTAGAGCGGCGTGGCGTAGCGCAGGTAGTGGTGGGCCAGGGCCAGGGCCAGCACCAGGCTGAGCACCACAATGGGCAGGCCGCGCCACAGGGGGCGCAGCAGGCGCAGGTTTTGGTTTAATTCGTTCATAGCCCAGTGATAATGCGGGTGAATAAAAGGATGGCGGTAATGGCAGAAGTAACGGCCAGCGAGGTGCCGGCTTTTTTATCGAATTGCTTGCCTTTGCGGGCCGGCACGTACACCACGTCGCCGGGCAGCACCACGATGTTGGTGGCATAGTTGCGGTCGAGCTGCGTGAGGTCAATTTCCATTTCACGCAGGGCCGTGCCCTCGGGGCGGGCCACTTTCACGTGCCGCTTTTCGGCGTACACGGTCAGGTCGCCGGCGCGGCCCAGCACTTCGAGCAGCGTGTTGCGCTCTTTTTGCAGCAGCAGCACGCCGGGCGTGTTCACTTCCCCCAACACGGTCACTTCCTTGTTGAGGACTTTGATGGTGACCTGCGGGTTCACAATCCATTTGCCCAGGGCGCGTTGCAGGTTGGCCTGCGCCGCCGCCACGGTGAGGCCTTCCACCGGAAACGAGCCAACTTTGGAGAACCCGATTTTGCCGTCGGGGCCTACCAGCACCCACTTGCCCTGCTCCTCGCCCGAGCTGTAAACGCTGTAGATGGAGCCCACGCTGAGCTCTTCGTGGTCCCATACGCTGATGCTCAGCTTGTCGTCTTTCCGAAGCTTGTATTCGTAGGCCGGGTCCGGCGCAAACGCCTGGTACTTGGTCTTGTCGGTCGATTGAAATAGATTCTGGGTGCAGCCAGTGAGCAAGCACAGCACCAGCCCGAAGAGTAGATTTCTGGCCACAGCGCTAGCAGGAAAGGAGCATCATGGGCACGAGCAGCAGCCCGAGGCTCACGCTGCCAAAAAACGACCGGAGCCGCTTGGGCACGCTGGTGGGCTTCTGTGCCAGCAGCTCGCCCATGTCCTTTATCTTGGTCAGGACCGAACTCACCTTGGTACTGAGCTTCTCGTCTTTCACGATGTAATCGAACGCTCCGTACTTGAGCGATTCCACGGCCACGGCTACTTCGTGCTGTCCGCTCACAAACACCACGTAGATGTCCGGGTTGAAGCGCTTCACAGCCTTTAGCGTTTCAATGCCGGACACACTGCCCATCACCTGGTCCAGGAAAATGATATCCGGTTCGTCGGTGAGGAAGTTGAGGCAGGCCGCGCCGCCTTCGTACGTATGCACGTCCGCAAACCCGTTGGTTATCATGACGTGCTTCATCAGGTTCAGACAGAAGGGGTCGTCGTCTACCAGGAATATTTTTTTTGGTTTGTGTAGCATAATCGGGGGGGGTTATGCCAGAGCGTACACCATAGCCGTACCAATACCCGGCATTGCACCCAACTATTTGCTAGTTAGTATTTTAATAAATTCACCTTTCATGCCGCCGCTCTGTATGCCGGACTTGTCTCCAGAAAATGGAGTGCCGGGACAGGCCGAATAACCAGTGCGCGCCCACCGGCACCGGCGCGTTCCCATTGAGTGGATAGCTGCCAACCGGCATTCAGGGCCGTGCCGCATGGGGCGTCGGGTGGCCAGCCGAACATCCCAACGCGTGTGGCAAAGGCCAAGCGCATCAACGCGGCAGCGGTTGCTCCTTTCCGAACAGGCACAGAAGTCAGGGGGGAGTGTGCACAGGTTGTGGCCACGGAGAAATCAAGGGGGCGCTGCTGGCAAGGCCCCGCCGCGCCAGCCGGACGAATAGCCCCCCGAAACTTGCAGCAACAAAGAGCCCCACCAGTATCTGGCGGGGCTTGCTGTTATGCACCAATGAAGTTCACCAAACTCATGTTCGATGAGCATTTCCTGACTGTTGATTAGTAGACGAGTTTCCTAAGCTCGGGTTTACTTGTTAAGGTCTGTCTCTGCCCGATGTAGAAACAGTCGACGCTTTAGATTAATGGCTTACTGGAAGGAAAATTATATTATAGTAACTACTCATTTCCCTGCCTGTTTATCATTCAACAATCTCTCTAACTTGCCTTTGGTTTCCGGGATTACTTTTAGAGTTAACGCTTTTTTGAAACACTCAATAGCTTTGGTTTTAATCCCTGTTTCAAGATAAAAATCACCTAGGGAATCATAGCAATTGGCGCTACCGGGATTATTGGCCACGTTGAGCTTAAATAAACTTTCGGATTTTTTAAATTGCTTCGTTCGCAACATTTGATACCCAAGGTTATTAACCTGGCTTTCGTCTGGCTTGACAGTATACCCCATTTGTTCAGACACATTCTTATAGTGGGCTATTAATAAGGAATTTAAATTAAAATCGGGGTTATTCAATTCACTGTCGTAAATCTTCAATTTGTAAAAATCGTAGATAAATCGAAGGGCATCATACTCTCCAATCAGCCTTACAGAAGAATGATTGTCGTCTTCGTAAAATTTGTATTTGAAGCCCAATTCGTTTCTTTTATTTTTAGAAACCTCTTTAATAAAGCTGATATTGCTACGCATTAAAAATGTAGCCGCGCTGGTATCTTTTTGAACACTTAGCGTGTCAACTCCTCTTTCCAAACGATTGGCCATCGCCATGAATAATTTCTTTCCTTTATATGGATGAGTAGGC
Organism: Hymenobacter glaciei; assembly: GCF_039539585.1. Lineage (NCBI taxonomy): Bacteria > Pseudomonadati > Bacteroidota > Cytophagia > Cytophagales > Hymenobacteraceae > Hymenobacter > Hymenobacter glaciei. Next base: position 408,239 of record NZ_BAABDK010000016.1, read on the forward strand.
AAAATCTTTTTGGCTTCTTTCACAACCTTTTGGTCGTTCCACCACAATGCCCCGTCGAGAGAAACATACGAATTAAATAAATTCGGATTGTGCAGGAGCGCATTCACAACGGTCAAGCCTCCTACTGAATGGCCAATAAATGTCCTGTAAGTGGTGGTTGGATAAGTTGCATCGACGTAAGGAATCAATTCCTTTTCGACAAAAGACATGAATTTCTCACCTTTGCCAACAGAATTAGGAAACTCCTTGTCAGCGCCAGTTGTGAGCTCACTCAATCTATCCGCATGTACGATGCCAACCACAATTACGGGAGGGCAAAGGCTTGATTCCTCCATATGCTCTGTAATGCTTACCACTGAATTGAAATTATCACTTCCATCCAGTAAGTAAATCACCGGATAACGCCCTCTGTCTTTGATTTTATTTCCGCCATTGCTTGTAGGGATATGAATCAACACGGCACGTTTTTGCCCTAGTATCTTCGAGGGGATAGTCTCCTCAAAGCCAACAGTGAAGGGGCTGTTCTCTTGCGCACTTACACCAAAAGAAATCAATAGGAATGTGCCAAGGCAGAGGAAAAATCTCACAGGATTATGCAAGCAAAAAATAAGGTTAAAAGCGATTCAGCGCTACGAAGGTAGACACATGAGTCAGATGAGCCTTTGAGTTAATGTAGCGTGCCCTTCGAAACGCTCACAAGTCAGAGTAGTTAACGAAACCCACAAAAGCGCCCTGCCAGTAGCTGATGGGGCGCTTTGTTGCTCCTGCGGCTTTATCGATGGGCTTAGGGGCCTGCGCTACCGACTACGCCCCACTGGCGCGGCCCGCTTCCAAAGCGGCCCAGGCCCGCCCACCGCACGAATAGCCCCCGAAACTGGAAGCAACTCAAAGCCTGGTCAGCGGCTGGTGGAGCTTTGCCTCAAGCCTTTTTGATGCCCCCATGTTACGAAAGCCGAGCCGCCAATGGGTCGAGTGGCCTCCTTAGGTCTGCCCATTCCTCTCTAATATCGCGGCGGGAAACGGGCCGTGCTTCTGTTGAATTTGCCTCTTGGGCAGGTGCCCGCTCCATCTCACTCGAAGCCTGCTCTGACATGAAGCATCTAAAAGTCGCCTTAAAGAAACTTGCAACGTGGGGCCTGTTGTCCCTGTGCGGCTATGGGGTCTTGACGACGCTGGTTTACGGACAGGAGAGCATCGACGAGCGCACGGGGACGTACGTCTACGCCTGGTCGGGCCTGGACGCGCTGTTCAACGGGGAGGCGTTTGGCTTCTTCACCGATACGCCCGTCGCCACGCCGTTGCAAGGCCGGGACGGGCCTTACATCCTGGACAGCACCCTTTTCCACATCGACGAAAACAGTCGGTTAACGGGTATTCCCCTGAACGTGCGGGAGCCGGTGCGCGTGCGCGTGGCGAACGCCGACCGGGACTCGTTTTCCTTTTACGTACGGCCGGCCCCCGCCCCGCCGTCGCCGACCTGCCCCCTGCCGGCTCGCCTGCTCGCGATTTCCGATATCGAAGGCAACTTCAATGCCCTGGCCGATTTGCTGCAACGCAACGGGGTCGTGGACCGCCAGTACAACTGGACGTACGGCCCGGGGCACCTGGTGCTCAACGGCGACTTTGTGGACCGGGGCGAGGCGGTGACGCCGGTGCTGTGGCTGCTCTACAAGCTGGAAGGGCAAGCCGAGCAGGCGGGCGGAAAAGTCCATTTCATTTTGGGCAACCACGAGGTGATGAACCTCTACGGCGACCTGTCACATGCCCAGCGCAAGTACATCGGGGCAGCCCAGCGCATCAGCGGGCAGAGGCGCTGGGACCAGGCCGGGCAGGCGCTGTACTCCCCCCGCTCGGAAATGGGCCGGTGGCTGCGCACCAAAAACGTCATCGAAAAAATTGGCCCCTATCTGTTTGTGCACGCCGGGCTCAAGCCGAAGCTGGTCGCGGAGGGCCTCGGCACTACCGAGCTAAACCGGATTGCCCGGAAATATTACGGCACTCGGGCGCCCACGCAGGACGGGAAGTCCCGGGAGGGCACGGTGCTGAGTTCTTACGACGGGCCGTATTGGGACCGGGGCTTGGCGATGAATTGGCTGTACCGGGCTGCTTTCTTCGTGCGTGACCCGTTCAACGCCGCGTATCACCGGACCACGCAAGCGGAGCTGGAGCAGGTGCTGCGGTTTTATCAGGCCGCCCGGGTGGTCATCGGTCATTCCGTCGTGGACGAGGTAACGGCGGATTACGAAGGCCACGTGCTGAAAATCGACGTCAAGCACGGCCGGGAGAAGGGCAGCGACCGGACGCAGGGCTTGCTAATCGAAAACGGGGCGGAATACCGGGTGAACGGAAAAGGGGAAAAGACCCGTATTGGGACGGCTGCGTAGGGTCGCCTCGCAGAGACAAACGGGGATAATCCGGCGTCGCCCTTCCGCCTACGCCCACACGATGCAGTAAGGCCAATAGGCACCGGGCGAACTTGACCAGCGCTGCTCCCGGAGCACCCGACTCGACCGGGCGCTGCACGGCACTTCCCTACTCACTTTTCAGACAGTTCAGGAAAACGGTAGAATTTATAGTCTACTACCTTTTCACAAGTCAGACTATTTAATGCAATAATACCTATTAAAGCGCCCCGTCAGCAACTGGCGGGGCGCTTTGTTTCTTCAGCGGCTTAGGCGGCGGGCCTGGAGTGAAGCCGCCCTGGCCGGGATACGCGGGTTGATTTCCTGGCAGCTACTCCAACTGCCGCCAGAGCAGTACTCAAAATCCGGGCCTTGCATTTTTGAGCACACGCCTATTTGTACTCAAAAATAGGACTAGTCCAAAACTGAGTACAAGCTCACCTGTACTCAAAAAAATAAGTTTGTATTTTTGAGTACAGCTATTCGCTTCCTTATGCCCGAGCTTCCCTGCGCCCCCGACGAGCGGCTGATTGCCACCCGCGCCCACTTCGGCCTGAGCCAGCGCGAAGCGGCCTGCCTGTTGGGCACTACCCAAGCCCACGTCAACCACGCTGAGGTGGGCCGCCGACCCCTGCCCTACGCAGCCAGCTTGCGCCTGCGAGCCTTGCACGCGTTGACTTTGGCCTCCCCTGCCGGGCCGCCTGCGCCCGCCCTCGAAGAGGCCGACGACCTGGGCCTGGCCATCGGCCGGCTGGCCGACTGCCGCTACGCCGTCGCCCGCCTGGCTTACCGCCTGGGTCAGGTGCTGCCCGCCCGCGCCGCCCCGGCCCGGCAGCGGCTGGCTGCCGCCACCGCCGCGCCCGCCACCCTGGCCCCGGCCGATGCCACCGACCCGCTGCCTCCGCAACGTCTCGGCGCCCAGCAGGCGCAATGGGCCCTGCTGCTCAGCCAGGCGCGGCAGGAGCTGCTCGGCACCAGCGGCCGGGCTCCCACCCTGCTGGCCCAGGCCCGCCTCGCTGGCCTGCGTGCCGAAGCCGCCGTGCTGGCCGCCGCCCTTGAAGCGTAGGAGCCCACAGTACCAGCCGGTCCCGTAGCGGGGAGCCGGCAAGTATAAATAGTGGCAGATTTTTATCAACTGCCATCCTGAGCTTGCGAAGAGCCTTATTCCCTTCGCGCCGATTAGTAATGAGGGCCCTGTGAGGCACCCGGCAAAACATTCCCACCGCCGGAACGCCGCCCCCGCCAATAGGCGTTACTGCCCCAGCTATATCCCATTAAATCCCTTCGCAACGTGGCGCTATTCCTACTCCCGCCGTTTTCTAAACGGTATTGCCTGTTCCTGTTCCCGGTGCTGCTGGGGGCTTCGGCCTGCAAGTCGACCACCGCCGAGCCTACCCCGGCCACCGAGGCCGAGGCCAATGCCCCCGTCCTCACCGGCAGCACCTTCATTGGCGAATACAGCGCCGCTACGCTGGCCGGCCGCGTGCCGGGCGTGCCGCTGGCCGCCAGCCTGGCGAAATATCCCATCAAAGCCTACCGCCTCACCTACCGCACCCGCACCCCCGAGGGCACCGAAACCACGGCCAGTGGCGCGGTGCTGGTGCCCGGGGGCAACGCCGGGCAGCTGCCGGTGCTCAGCTACCAGCACGGCACCATCGCGCCCAGCAGCGAGGACCAAGCCCCCTCCTATTATGCCACCGGCAGCGACGTGTGGTCGGGGGTGTCGGTGCTGGCGTCCTCGGGCTTCGTGGTGTCGGCCCCCGATTACATCGGCTACGGCGCCTCCAAGGCCCTGCTCCACCCCTACGAACACGCCGCCTCCCTGGCCTCGGCCTCGGCCGACATGCTCCGGGCCACCCGCGAGTTCTGCCAGCAGCAGCAGGTCGCCCTCAACCAGAAAAACTACCTGCTCGGCTACTCCGAAGGCGGCTACGCCACGATGGCCCTGCACAAGCTGCTCGAAGAGAAGTACGCCACCGCCCTGCCCGTCGCGGCCAGCGCGCCGGGTGCCGGGGCCTACCACAAGTCGGCGTTTGCCCGCTACATCCTCGGGGCCACCCAGCCTCTCAGCTTCCTGAGCTCCTACGTGTGGGCGCTGCGCACCTACGACCGCATCTACGCCCTCAACCGCCCCTTCTCTTTCTACTACCTGGAGCCCTACGCCACGCAATTGCAGGCCAACCCCTTCGCCGCCCTGCCCAGCCAGCAAAGCCAGCTCTTCGCCCCCGCCTTCCGCCAGGCCATCTTAAATAATTCCGATGCGCCCCTCTCCGCCGCGATAGCCGACAACGACATCTACGACTGGAAGCCCCGCGCCCCCCTGGCCCTCTTCCACGGCACCGCCGACGACTACGTGCCCTTCTTCAACTCCCAGGATGCCTACGATGCCATGCAAAAGCGCGGTGCCACGCAGGTCGAGCTGCACCCCATCCCCGGCGGCGACCATTTTTCCTCGGCCGCGCAGTACACGCTGGGGGCGTACCTGTTCCTCAGCCAGCATTAAAAGCTGAGTACAGAACGGTGTAGGGGCAGGGCTTGCCCCCGCCCGTCGTTGAACGATTCACCCGTGGGCGGTTCAACGACGGGCGGGGGCAAGCCCCGCCCCTACACCCATTGGCTACGAAGAGATGCTTCCACACCCTACCGGCTCACCACCTCCTCCAGCCGCAGCCGCTTCTCAATCGCATCGGTGGCTTTTTCGAGGATGTTGAAGGCGTTTTTGGCCATCGTGTTGCCGTTGTCGAGCGTGGGGTTGATTTCGACCATCTCAAAGCACACCACCCGCTCGTTTTCCAGCAGGTCCTGGCAGAGGTTTTCGGCTTCGGAAAGGTAGAGGCCGTCCTCCACGGGCGTGCCCGTGCCAATGCTGAAGCTCGAATCGAGGCTATCGACGTCGAAGGAAATGTAGACGAGGTCGCAAAAGCGCAGGTGCTCGTAAATCTCGCGGCTCAGGCGGCGCGAGCCTTTGGCCTTGATTTCGGGCAGCTTTATCCATTTGATGCCCAGCTCCTCGATGAGCGAATCCTCCTCCTCCTCGGTGTCGCGCACCACCACGTACACCAAATGCTCGGGCTTGAGCTTGGGGCCGGGCTCGCCCAGGTTCTGCAGGCGGCGCCAGAAAAACTCCGTTTCCGGGTCGGGGATGTTGCGCTGGTGCTTCAGGTTGTCCACCCCCAGGGCGGCGGCCAGGGGCATGCCGTGCACGTTGCCGCTGGGCGTGGTGTAGGGCGAGTGGATGTCGGCGTGGGCATCAATCCAGATGACACCCAGCGTTTTGGCCGGGTACGCCGCCTTGATGCCGGCAATGGTGGCGTTGGCGCTGCTGTGGTCGCCGGCCAGCACCAGCGGGAACTCGCCGAAGCGCAGCGTCTGCTCCACCGCGTTGGCAATGCCCTTCTGCACCGTGTAAATGCTGTCGATGTGCTTGGCGAAGGGGAAGTGGTTTTTCTCGAACAGCACGTGGTTCAAATCGGGCAGCACCACGGAGTTGAACCGGCGGAAATAGTCGGAGCCCTTGTTGAGGCAGGCCACGCGCAGGGCGTCGATGCCCATGCCGGAGCCGCGGGTACCCGCCCCAAGCTCGGAGCGTACTTCCAGTAATTTGATGCGTTTCATCGGAGGGTGGGAATTGGGGGTAAGCAGGTTGGCGGCATCGTTCCAAAAAGCTTTAGTTGTTCGTTGTTCGTTGTCAGTTATTAGGTTCGATGAACGACCTGACAACCAATAACGAGCAACTGACAACTAGAACCCTTTCGAGCGCTGCCTTGCGGCAGAAGAATCTGCCGTAGCCAAGTCGCTAATATTCCATCGTCACGATGCGAGGTTGGGTAGCGGGAGAACATAAGCGGTTCCCGGCCGTTATCCTGACCCCGGCGGTACTTTTGTACTGCCCGCCGCAAAGGTCGGGCTTTTTCGCCGCTTCAACAACTGCATGGATACCTATCAAGACCTCATCTCCCAGACTTTCGACTTTCCCACGGCCGACTTTACCGTGCAGGACCACGAACTGCAGTTCCACGGCATCGACCTGATGGCGCTGGTCGAAAAATACGGCACGCCGATGCGCCTCACCTACCTGCCCAAAATCAGCTCCCAGATTCAGCGGGCCAAGAAATGGTTTGCCGACGGCATTGCCGAAACCGGCTACACCGGCACCTATTCCTACGCCTACTGCACCAAGTCGTCGCACTTCCGCTTCGTGCTCGAAGAGGCCCTGAAAAACGACATCCACCTCGAAACTTCGTCGTGGTTCGACATCAGCATCATCCGCAACCTGCACGCCCAGGGCAAAGTCGACAAGCAGAAGCACATCATCTGCAACGGCTTCAAGCCCGACGCCTACAAAAAGGAAATCGCTGACCTGATTAACGACGGGTTCGTGAACTGCATGCCCATCATCGATTCGCCCAACGAAATCGAGTACTACCACGACCACGTGCGCGAAAACGTGAACATGGGCATGCGCCTGGCCTCCGACGAGGAGCCGCGCTTCCAGTTCTACACCTCGCGCCTGGGCGTGCGCTACGCCGACGCCATCCCCATCTACGAGCAGCGCATCAAGGACGACCCGCGCTTCACGCTCACCATGCTGCACTACTTCATCAGCACGGGCATCAAGGACACGTCCTATTACTGGTCCGAGCTCAGCCGCTTCGTGCACAAGTACTGCGAGCTGCGCAAGGTGTGCCCCACCCTCACCACCATTGATATTGGCGGCGGGCTGCCCATCCAAACCAGCATCCAGCCCGACTACGACTACCCCTATATGGTGGCCGAAATCCTGCGCACCATCCAGCGCATCTGTAAAGAAGAAGGCGTGCCCGAGCCCCACATTTTCACCGAGTTCGGCATCTTCACCGTGGGCGAAAGCGGCGCCACCATCTACAGCATTCTCGACGAAAAGCTGCAGAACGACAAAGAGCTCTGGTACATGATTGACGGCTCGTTCATTACGAACCTGCCCGATACCTGGGCCCTCAACCAGCGCTTCATCATGCTGGCCCTCAACGGCTGGAACAAGTCCTACAAGAAAATCCAGCTCGGCGGCCTCACCTGCGACTCGCAGGACTATTACAACTCCGAGAAGCACATCTACCAGACCTTCCTGCCCGAGCGCAACCAAAGGTCGGCGTCAGCCAAGCAGCAGGATGCGCAGCCGCTCTACGTGGGCTTCTTCCACACCGGCGCCTACCAGGAGAGCCTCAGCGGCTACGGCGGCATCAAGCACTGCCTCATCCCCGCCCCGCAGCACATCATCCTCGACCGCGCCGAAGATGGCACGCTTACTGATACCGTTTTCGCGCCGCAGCAGGAAGCCGGCAGCATGATGCGCATCCTCGGATACGAATAATTCAATTTTGGCGCTGGCAGTTTATTGCCTGATATTGCTTGCTTTGCGTATATTTGAAGCCCAACCGCGTCACCAACCTCGTTTTATATAAATTATGAAAAAGTTCGCATTGCTCGCCGCCGCCGGCCTCGTTCTTTCGCTTGGCGCCTGCAACCGCCAGAAGTGCCCCGCCTACAGCAGCACCAAGGAGGCCAACCGCGTTTCGTCGCCCATCACGGCCAGCACCGCTACGCCCGCCGCGCGCCAGTAGTACATCCGGATTCTGTTAAAAAGGCCGGCTTCCCACACGGGAGGCCGGCCTTTTTTATGGGCTTTGGGTTAGTACTGTTTGCTTGAACTCCACCAAAGCAGCCGGTTCGCGGCGGCAGTTACTCCAGCGTCATCCGCTGGTTGACGCAGGCCGCCGGTGCGCACGCTGCGGCGTGTGGTGCTGCTAGCAGGCTTGGCTGGGGAAATGATGGGAGTGGCCAACAGCTGCTAGCGAAGCGAATAAAACATCAGGGCAATATGAAACCCGGCTGCCTGGTGCGTCCGGGGTTTCTGGCCGTTATGTCTTCCAGCCGAGCCAGTCGGTCAGCCACAGGCCGCCCGCCACGATGGCCACGCCCACCGCGACCACCACGCCCGTCACGAGGCCAATGGCCACCACCCAGGCCACGCCCGGCAGCTTATCCATCCAGTCATCGGCTTCAAAGAAACGCATAGGGCGAAGGTAGCACCCCCAGCAGTGGGGGAAGTGCTGGCTGAAAATGTCCACCGCCCAACGGATAAGCGGACCTGGCAACGCACGGTTGTGCACAGGAAAGCGTATATTTTCGTTTTCTTAATCGGACCGATTAAGAAAACGGTGACAGGACATTGACAGGACTGACCCACGAAACGGAATCAGTTCGAATATCTGCTCTTGTAAGCGCTATTGGGCTTGGGCTAGTCGATATGAAGCCTCTTTCGCCGTTGCTTTTCTGTCCAATTGTTTCTGCGTATCCAATCACCTAGGAGGGCAATCAACCCACCATTGACAAGTGCTGCTCCAGCAAGAAAACGGTCTGTTTCGATGGGAATATTATGTCCGCTCCCGTGAGCAATGGCCCAAAAGAGTCCCACAAGCAACAGGGATAGACACAGTAACACCAGCAAGACATACCTCATCCTGTTTTTGCTCTCGCTTTTTAATCAAAGAAACGCTCGTTACGCTATTTGGACCGTTTAATTAAGCCCTTTTTGCTTGGTGCGTTCAGGCTAAAAACCAATACCTCAGTGTAATTCGGAAATCGCCGGTAAATGCTGATTTGCTCACTGCCCGCAGCCTTTGCTACTGAGTCGCCGGCTTGCAGGTATTGCTGCCCGGCAGCGGGTAGCACCAGGGCCTGGGTTTCGCCAGTAGCCAGCTTCACCTTCTGAATTCCGCGGGAAAAAGACAAGAGTTTATCTACCCGGCCAGCAACTTGCATTGCTTTGTAGCGTTCGATTTCCCGCTTGTTGTTAGCCGTGGTGGTGAAGTAAAAAATCACCTGGCCCAGAATAACGCACGCCAGCAGAAACAACATGTTGCGGTTTCTGGCCAACCAACCTGGCTTGTTGTCGTTGTCTGTCATTGCCCTAAGATAAGTGCCGTGGCTGCCCGCAAATCGGCCACGTGCGGCGCGAAGCCTTCCGGGTTCTCCTCTCCTACCAGCACGCCGCGCACGCCAACCGCCGCGCCGGCCTGCATGTCGCGCAGCCGGTCCCCCACAATCCAGCACTGCGCCACATCGAGGTTGAAGCGGGCCACCGCCTTTTCCAGCATGCCCGAATCAGGCTTGCGCAGAATGGACTCGCTCACGCTGGGGTGCGCGTCGCTGAAATACAGCGCGTCGATAATGCCGCCGCAGGCACGTTGCAGCTTGGCGTAGCAGGCCTGCACCTCGGCGGCCGTGTAGAGCTTTTTGGCGATGCCGGCCTGGTTGGTAACCACGATGAGCAGGTAGCCGGCCGCTTTGAGCCGGGCCAGGCTGTCGGGCACGCCATCGCAGATGATAAATTTATTCGGTTCCCACACGTAGGTGCCAATTTCTTCATTCAGCACACCGTCGCGGTCGAGAAAAATGGCTTTGTTTTTTGTTGACATAGAACAAAGGAACTAGCGCGACCCGGTAGGACAGCGAAGCTAACTTTGTAGTTCGCGTCCCCGCGCCGTTCCCGAATCGTTGAAACGGCACGGGGACGCGAACTATAAAGTTCGCGCTACTGCACGCTACAGCATCCAGACTATGAAAATTGCGATTATCGGCGGCGGCATCAGCGGCCTCACGCTGGCCTGGTACCTGCAAAAGGCCGGCGTGGCCTACGACCTGTTCGAGGCCGACACTCGCCCCGGCGGCAACCTGCGCACTTGGGCAACCCCGGAAGGCTACCTGCTCGAAACCGGTCCCAACTCCCTGCAGCTAAGTCCTGAGCTGCAGGACCTGCTCGCCGACCTCGGCCTGAGCGAACAGGTGGAAGACGCCGCCGCCGTGAGCCAAAACCGCTACGTGCTGCGCGATGGCCGCTACCAGGCCCTGCCCGGCTCGCCCCCGGCCCTGCTCACCAGTGGCTTCTTCAGTTTGAAAGCCAAGTGGCAGCTGCTAAAGGAATTTCGCCAGCCCGCCGCCCCAATCGACGAAACCGAAACCGTGGCCCACTTTTTCCGCCGCCGCTTCGGCCCCGAAATTGTCGACTACGCCGTGAATCCCTTCATGGCCGGCATCTACGCCGGCGACCCGGAGAAGCTCCTCATCAACAAAACCTTCAAGCAGCTACCGGCGCTGGAGCAAGCCCATGGCTCGGTGCTGCGCGGGCTGATGAAAGCCGGCAAAGGGGCGGGCCGCCGCCGCATCATCACGCTCAAAAACGGCGTGCAGTCCATCGCCGAAACCCTGGCCGCCAAGCTCACCAACTACCAATCCGGCACGGCCGTGTCGTCCATTTCGCGGGCTGCCGATGGCAGCTATCAACTCGAACTAAAAGGCGCACGCGGCCTTGAAGCGGCGCCCGGCTACTCGCACCTGGCCCTGGCCCTGCCCGCCTACGCTGCCGCGCCGCTGCTGGAGCTGCTATTCCCGGCTGCGGCTACGGCGCTGGCAGCCGTGTACTACCCGCCCATGAGCGCCGTGTACTCGGCCTACGACCGCGCCGCGGTCGCGCATCCGCTCAACGGCTTTGGGGCGTTGCACCCCAAAGCGGAAAACGCCTACGCGGCCGGCTCGGTCTGGACCAGCTCGATATACCCGCAGCGCGTGCCGGCGGGCCAGGTGCTGTTCACCACCTTCGTGGGCGGCACGCAGTACGAAGCCGCGGCCCAGCAGCCCGAAGCCGCGCAGCTGGCCGCCGTACACGCCGAGCTGAGCAAGTTCTATGGCATCACGGGCGCGCCGCGCTGGCAGGGGCGCTACTACTGGCCGCATAGCATTCCGCAGTTCGACCAAGCTATTGTTGGGGCCCACGTCGCCGCCGAAACCCTGGCCGCCGAGCGCGTGCTGGCCGTGGCCAACTGGCGGGCCGGGGTAAGCGTGCCCGACTGCATCCGCTACGCTCGCAACACCGCCGACTTTTTAGCCGCTGGGCGCTAGTTGATTTTCGAACAGAATATTAACAGTCGCATAACTTAATGTTCGGATTTTTTCAGTAAAATAGCTGGCTCATTCTCTACCCAGCGTGCAGCTTCGGAAGGGCAAAGCCTATCTTTGAGGCCAATTTGTAAGCTATGAGCGAAGGCCTCGTCCTAATTCCCACGTACAACGAGCGCGAAAATGCGGAGCTCATCATCCGCAAGGTGATGTCGCTGCCGCGGGCCTTCGACGTGCTGATTATCGACGACGGCTCGCCCGACGGGACCGCCAATATCGTGCGCGGGCTACAGGCAGAGTTTCCGGGACGGTTGTACCTGGAGGAACGCACTGGCAAACAAGGGCTAGGTACCGCTTACATCCACGGCTTTCGCTGGGCGCTGGCCCACAACTACGAGTACGTGTTTGAGATGGACGCCGACTTCTCGCACAACCCCGACGACCTACTGCGCCTGCACGACGCCTGCGCCGTCGAAGGCTTCGACGTGGCTATCGGCTCGCGCTACATTCAGGGCGTGAACGTGGTAAACTGGCCTATGTCGCGGGTGCTGATGTCGTATTTCGCCTCGTGGTACGTGCGCCTGATTACCGGCATGCCCATCCGCGACGCTACCGCCGGCTTCAAGTGCTACACGGCCCGGGTGCTGCGCGCGCTCGATTTGAACAACATTCGCTTCGTGGGTTACGCGTTTCAGATTGAGATGAAGTGGCTGGCGTACCAGCTCGGCTTTCGCATCAAGGAAGTGCCCATCATCTTCACCGACCGCACCCGCGGCACCTCCAAAATGAGCAAAGGCATTGTGGAAGAGGCTTTTTTCGGCGTGCTCCAGATGAAAGTAAACAGCTGGTTCAGCCCGCTGAAGCGCGCGGTGTAGCCAGCGAAGTTGCGATTACTAAGGCACGTCATGCAGCGGGTAGCGAAGCACCGTGCCTGCCACTAGTAATGACTTGCTGCGGTAAAGATGTTACGCGCTGTATCAGTTGCTGGCAACTTCTTAGCTGTCTCGTTCTATGCCGTAACTTACGGGTACGCATGGAAAACTCGCCCCTCTCCTGGTTTGGGTTCACGGCTTTTGTTATCGGCCTGCTGCTACTCGATTTGCTCGTGCTCAACCGCAAGGCCCACGAGGTAAAGCTGCACGAGGCGCTGGGCTGGAGCGCCTTCTGGATTGTGCTGTCGCAGTGATTCAACCTGCTGGTGTACCGCACCATGGGCCATCAGGCGGGCCTGCAATGGCTAACGGGCTACCTCGTGGCGAAGGCCCTGAGCATCGATAATCGCTTCGTTTTTCTGCTCATTTTCACCTATTTCAAGGTGCCGCCGCAGTACCAGCACCGCATTCTGTTCTGGGGTGTGCTGGGCGCGTTGATACTGCGGGCCGTGTTCACTCTGGAGGGAGCGGCGCTGCTGGCCCGCTTCTACTTCTTGGTGTACCTGCTCGGCGCTTTCCTCATGTACACGGGCATTCGGATGGGCCTCAGCAGCGGCGACGGGCCCGAAACATACCCCACAAGAACCCCATAGTGCGTTTCCTGAGCCGGCGGCTGCCCATCACGCGCTCAATCGAAAGCGGCGCCTTCTTCATCAAAAAAGACGGCCTGCGCTTCGCCACCCCGCTGCTGGTGGTACTGATGGTGGAAACCACCGACGTGGTGTTCGCAGCCGATTCCATCCCGGCTATTCTGGCCATTACCTGCAATACGTTCGTGGTCTTCACCTCCAGCGTGTTTGCGCTGCTGGGGCTATGGGCACTGCACTTTGCCCTGGCCAGCCTCCTGCAGCTGTTCCACTACCTCCACTATGGCCTGGCGCTCAATCTGGTCTTCATCGGCGGCAAAACTCTGCTCGAGCACGTGCTGCCCCTCAGCATGCCGCTGTCGCTGGGCATCGTAGGTGCCATCCTGCTGCTGAGCATGGTAGCCTCGCTGCTGTGGCCGAAACAAGAATAGTTTGGTACTGAATTTACTACTTTCAAGCCTCGGTTTTCCTCTTTCCACTCATTTCTGAACGCATGACGCTACTTCGATTCACTACTGCGGGACTACTACTGGCCTCGCTCTTCCCTATGGCAGCGGCTGCGCAGGCCCCCGACGCCACATTCACCTCACCAGCAAGCATCTATTCTCCGGGCCAAGTATACGCGCTGGGCCCCCAGCAGGCCGATGGCAAGCGGGTGATAGCCGGCGATTTTACCCGTGTGAACGGATTGGCGATTAGCAACCTGGTGCGGCTGGATGCGGCAGGCAACGTCGACCAGGCCTTCTCGCAGGCCGTGGGCCCGGCCAGCATTGTTTACCGCGTCCGCAGCCTGCCTTCGGGTCAGTACCTGCTGGGCGCATACGACGGCACCGTAACGGCCGGCGGCATTACCCGCTCCGAGTTGCTGCGCCTGAATGCCAATGGCACGGCCGATGCGTCCTTCGACCCGGGGAGTGGCCCGGGTGGAGGCACCGCCAGTACCCATGTCGACGTAAAGGAGTTTGCGGCCCAGCCCGACGGCAAAGTGGTTGTAACCGGCACCTTTAGCACCTTCAACAATGTACCGGCACCTGGGATAGTCCGCCTCAATATCGACGGCAGCGTCGACACGGGCTTCAACGTGGGCTCAGGACTTGCTGTATATTCCTCCAGCTACAGTGATGGCTACGCCGTAGCAGTACAAACCGATGGTAAAATATTGTTAGGTGGCCAGTTCGAAACCTTCAACGGCCAGCCAGCCAGTTGCCTGGTGCGCCTCACTGCTACCGGCAGCGTAGACCCCACCTTTACCTCGGCCCTGGGCCCTTCTGTTGTGGAAAGTATCGTGCTGCAGCCCGATGGAAAAATATTGGTAAGCGGCAGCTTGGTTGCCAGTCCCGGCTTCAACGGCACCTTAGCACGCCTCCTGCCAAGCGGCGCGCTCGACCCGGGATTTTCGGCATCCGGTATCAGCGTCGGCACCAGTTATAATGACGTGCCAATGGTGTTGCAGCCCGATGGCAAAATCCTGGTATCGGGGGGGTACTTCGGCCAATCCAGCAGTGCCAGCCAGGTAACGCGCCTCAATGCCAACGGCAGCCAGGACCCATCGTTCCAGGTGAGCCCGGGGCCCAGTTCTCGTCCCTTCACCATTGGCTTGCAAGCTGATGGAACGGTGCTTGTGGGAGGACGATTTGACACTTTCGATGGAACTGAAAGCGGCCTGAAACGGCTCACCAGCGTTGGTGCCAGCGACGCGGCATTTGCCCCCACCCTGCAGGTGCCGGGCACCGTGGCGGCCGTGCTGCGCCAGCCCGATGGGAAGTACCTCCTCGGCGGCAACTTTACCGAGATTAACGGGCAGGCCGTGCACCGGCTGGCGCGCCTCACGGCTACCGGAGTCCTTGAAGGGGCTTACTCAAGTGCTACTGGCTTGCTGCCCGGCCCGGTGAGCAGCCTGGCCCTGCAGCCCGATGGCAACGTGTTGGCGGGCACGACCCGGGGCGTGCGGCGCTTCCTGGCCAGCGGGGCTCCAGATGCTTCTTTTACGCAGACCTACGCAACCAATACTTCTTGCCTGGCCTTGCAGCCCGATGGCAAGGTGCTGGTGGGCGGCTACTTCAGTTTCAGCAGTGGCTCTACCCTGTACAAAGAACTGGCCCGCTTCACGTCCTCCGGTGCCCTCGACCCCACTTTTATCCGGGACGTGTCGGCAACTGTGGCACCAGGCGCCCCCACCTATACCAATGCCGTGCTCGTACAGGCTGATGGCCGCATTATAGTAGGCGGGAGGTTTAGTACGACAAGTGGGGCATCTACATGCCGCGTGGTGCGCTACGAACCCACCGGAGCCCTGGACCCCACGTTCAACAACGCATCGAATTTTTCGCCCAACAGTGGCTCTTCCCTGGCTACCAACCGCATCTATTCCATCGTCCAGCAGCCCGATGGCAACCTGTTGGTGGGGGGAAATTTCAGAGCGGTTGACGGCACCCCGCGCCAGGGCGTGGCCCGCCTCAGCACCGCCGGCCAGCTCGACCCTGCGTTTGCGCCCAATTCCTCGCTCACCGGCACGGTTTACAGCGTAGCGCTTCAGCCCAATGGCCGCGTGCTGCTTGGGGGCACTTTCGCATATTCGGGCGCGGCTGGCGCGGCCAACAACCTGGTTCGGGTGCTGGCTAATGGCCAAACCGATGCCACGTTCACGAACGTGGCCCAGCCCAATGATGCTGTCCGTTCAATGCTGGTGCAGCCCGATGGCCGCATTATGCTGGCGGGCTCGTTCACCACCATTGGCAGCGCTGCATCGCCAGGCGTGGCTCGCTTGGGCGCCCTCAATGTGCTACAAGTAGCAGCACCAGCCGCAATAGCAGCGCGTACCGCTGCCTGGCCAGTCCCGGCTCACGAGGTGCTGCACATCGCCCCCGATGCCAGCGCTTACCTGCTCAACATTGAATTGCTGGACGCACTCGGCCGCCAGGTGCGCTGCCTGCCGGCAACTGGCGCGGCGGAAATCACCCTTAACACGGAAAGCTTACCCGCTGGCATGTACCTGCTGCGCGTGAACTATGCCGTAGGGAGCGTGACGCGCCGCCTTGCGGTGCAGTAGTGCGAGCCAGTGCCCGTAGTAAGGCAATCAACGAAAGCCCGGGCCTGCTTCCCGGAAAGGAAAGCGCCCCGTTGCTCACAGCAAGGGGGCGCTTTCCTTTCCGGTGGTTTGTAAAAGTATCAGCATCGTGCAGACGCCCTCGCGCTTGCAAGTGTCAGCTGTCCTTATTTCGGGTCCTTGGGCGGCTCCGGCGTTCCCGCGTTCACGCCGGCGTCGGGGGCGGCGCCGGTGTTCAGTAGGTCAATCAGGTTCAGGGGCTCGAAGTCGCTCGAATCGGCTTGCTGCACGGCGCGGGTGGTATCGGGGCGCGGAGCAAAGGACATGTATTGCCGGGCCGGGCCACTGAGGTGCAAGGAGTAAGGCAGGTTTTCGCGGTCGTTGTCGCTGATGAGGCCGCGCGTCAGCATGATATCCGCAATCAACCGGAAGAAGTAGCGCGTGCTGCGGCGTAGGTCGCCGTAGGAATCGAAGGAATAGCGCGCGTATTTCGGCTTGGGAATGATGCTGGCCAGGTACAGGCTCTCGGGCAGGTTGAGCTCGCTGGGGCGCTTGCCGTAGTAAAACAGGGCTGCATCCTTCACGCCGTACACCCCCCGCTTGCCACTGGACCAGCGGTACTTGCTCGGGCCCCACTCGATGATGTTGAGGTACACCTCGAACATGCGCTGCTTGCTGGCCAGCCCGGTGTTTTCGATGAGCCACACCATCAGGGCTTCTTGTACTTTGCGGGCCACCGTCTTTTGTCGGGTCAGAAACACGTTTTTCACCAGCTGCATCGAAATGGTGCTGCCGCCCCGGGCAAAGCGCCGCTCCTTGATATTCTGAATGGCGGACTTCACAAATGCTTGCTCCATGAAGCCGTGGTGCGAGAAAAAGCGCGGGTCCTCGGCCGTGGTAATGGCGTGGATAAGGTAGGGCGACACCTCGTTGTAGGGCACAAAGTCGGGGTTGGCCGGGCCCACGGCGAAGGTGCGAACCGAGTCCCCCCTGTCGTTGTACACGGTTTGCAGGAAGGGCGTGTTCAGCTTGTTCAAATCCTCTTCGCCGAAGCGGGTCAGCCGAAAGTTTTTGCCGCGCAGGCTGGAGTCGAAGTGCAGGCTGTCGACGTTGGCCATGTCGAGGCTGGCGCTGAGGCGGTAGCGCAGCGTACCGGTGCCCTGGGTGCCGCGTACCTCATCGAAAATGCCGGTGGGCAGCGAATCGAAGAAGTCGTTGGCGGGGGTTTCTTCCGAACTCACGCTCAGGTTGATGGCGCGGCTGGGCTTGGTCCAGATGGCAATTTCCGGGTTGAGCACGATTTTATTTACCGTGATGCGGCTGCCTTTTTCGAGGGCCACCGTGCCGCGGCCCAGCGTGGCAATAAAGTCGAGCGAGCCCCGCTTCACCTCAATCTCGTTGGCCGCCAGCTTGGGGTGGTACAGGCTGAAGCCCCGCGCCGCCAGCGAACCCCGCACCGTGAGGCGGCCGCCCGTGTCGTTGTCTTCAAATTCTTTGCCATCGAGCCGCACCAGCACCGTATCGAAGCTCACCAGCGCGCCAAAGCGGCGCGGCACGTAGGGCAGCTGCACCGAGCCGCCCACCCCAAACACCCGCGCCGTCAGGGCATAATCGCCGGGCTCGATGTGCCCGCTGATGCCCAGCTTGTTCGCCAGCGAATCGACGGTCGCCGTCATGCGGCCCGAAATGTCGCCGTCCTGAATCTTCAGTTCGGGCAGGCGCAGCACGGCCGAGTGGCGCGGGCTCGAATAGCTCACAAAGAAATTCTGGAAGCTGGCCTCGCCGGGTACGTTGTCGAAGGCTGTTTCCAGGGCCTGGTTCAGCAGCATGCCGTAGTTGGTGCCCTTGGAGTTGTCGCGCGGGGCGGCGCTGGCTTTCTTCTTGATGAGAAAGCCGTAGTTGTCGGACGTGGCCGTTTTGCGGGCCGTGAGCCGGGCCGTGATGATTTGCAAGTCGCTGAACACCGGCCGGCCGGCAAACAGCGAGCGCACGCTCAGGCCGGCCTGCAGGCGGCGGGCGGTGAGCAGGGTATCGGTCGGCGTGGCGCGGGGCACCAGGCTCATCCCCATTATTTCCACGGTTTTAAAGCCCACGAACTTGGCCGGCCCCAGCGTGAGGATGACCGGGTACTTGCGCTCTATTTTCTCTTTCACAAGCTTGAGCGCCGAGGTCAGCAGCTGCTGGCGCTTCCACTGAAAAACGGCCAAGGCCAGGAGCACCACGGCGACTAAGCCGATGAAGATGCCGATGAGAAGACGCTTGGTCGAAGGAGATATGCGCACGGAAATCAGTCAGGTGGTTTGGCTTAGCCAACGCCAAAGGTAAGAAAAGGGCGGCGGGCTTTCGCCCCGCTTAACGTGAAAGTCCAAAAGGCAGTGCCATACGCATTGCCAACGCGTGCTTTTGGCCGGACGAATTCACGTATAGCGAAATGCCCGGGAAAGGTTGCGGGCGAGTGTTCGTAGGACGCAGCCTTTGCTGCGTCAATCGTTGCGGTGGTTGCTACGGCGCGAACGGCCAACGCAGCAAAGGCTGCGTTCTACTACCGGCAGCCCGTACTTTTGCCCCATGCCCAGCCCCCTCCTCGCCCTCTCGCCCCTCGACGGGCGCTACGCCCGCGCCACCGCGCCCCTAGCTTCCCGCTTCTCCGAAATGGCCCTGATACGCTACCGCGTGCTGGTCGAAGTCGAGTACTTCATTGTCCTGGCCGAGTTGCCGCTGCCCCAGCTACAAGGCGTGTCGGCCGACGTGTTCCCGGCGCTGCGGGGCCTGTACGAGAATTTCTCGGAAGCCGATGCGGAGGCCATCAAAGCGCACGAGGCCGTGACCAACCACGACGTGAAAGCCGTGGAATACTGGCTGCGCGACGAGTTCACGCGGCTGGGCCTAGCCGCGTTTATCGAGTTCATCCACTTCGGCCTGACCTCGCAGGACGTAAACAACACCGCTATTCCACTCAGCTTCCGCGATGCGCTCATGGGGGTGCTGCTGCCGGCCTATGCCCAGGTGCGCAATGCCCTGGCGGCCCGCGCCCAGGAGTGGGCCGCCGTGCCGCTGCTGGCCCGCACCCACGGCCAGCCCGCCTCGCCAACGCGCCTGGGCAAGGAGATTGAGGTATTTGTGGCCCGGCTCGATGCCCAAGTGGCACTGCTGGCCCAGGTGCCCTTCGGCGCTAAGTTTGGCGGGGCCACCGGCAACTTCAACGCCCACTTCGCCGCCTACCCGGGCACCGACTGGCACGCCTTCGCCGCGACGTTCGTGAACGACCGGCTGGGGCTGCACCGCTCCTTCCCCACCACCCAGATTGAGCACTACGACCACCTCGCGGCGCACTGCGACGCCCTCAAGCGCCTCAACACCATCCTGCTCGACCTGGCCCGCGACGTGTGGCAATACATCTCGCTCGGCTACTTCAAGCAAACCATCAAAGCCGGCGAGGTGGGCTCCTCGGCCATGCCACACAAGGTGAACCCCATCGACTTCGAAAACGCCGAGGGCAACCTGGGCGTAGCCAACGCCCTGCTCGAACACTTCGCCGCCAAGCTGCCAATTTCCCGTTTGCAGCGGGATTTGACCGATTCCACGGTGCTGCGCAACCTGGGCGTACCGCTGGGCCACATTCTCATTGCCCTCGGAGCCTTGCAGCGCGGCCTGGGCAAGCTGGCGCTGGATGAGTCGACGCTGCACCGCGACCTCGAAGCCAACTGGGCCGTGGTGGCCGAGGGCATCCAGACCATCCTGCGCCGCGAGGCCTACCCGGACCCCTACAACGCCCTCAAGGCCCTCACCCGCACCGGCGAGGCCATTTCAGCCGCCAGCATCGGCGCCTTTATTGATGGGCTGAAGGTGAGCGAGAGCGTGAAAACGGAACTGCGCAGCATCACGCCGCACAGCTACGTGGGGCGGTAGTAGCGTTTAAATCGGTCTTTCTAGCCCCCCAACCAGCCCTGCTTACTGGGCAAAGCAAAATAAAAAGAAGTCATTAGCCGATTTAGCACGCACTTATCCATCACCGGAACAGCCTGCCGGTAAAACAAGCCGGAGAGATTATTTTCAAGAGTTGCCCCGGCCTTTAGGGGGTAGGTTGCACCCCGGCCTGGGGTAAGCCACTGCTGGAACAAGAGCTATTTCTCCGGCAGTTCGCCGGGTACAGCCAATAGTCGCTGAATTTCCGCCAGCTCAAACCCCAATACCTGCTGGCGCAGGTCGAGCAGCGCCAGCGCGGCCTCGTCGTCGCGCAGCTGGTCGGGGGCATCGGCGGCCCAGTAGCCCAGCACGCGGCGCTGGCGCTCATCGGCCGGGGCCGGGGCCAAGGAGGCCAGCAGGGCCGGTAGGGTTTGCAGCCGCAGGCGCACCTGGCGCAGCCGCACCCGAAGCTGCTCCTGTTGCCGGCCCAGCCGTAGCACCTGATAGTGGCACTCGCGCTGCCGGTGGGCTAGTAGCACGCGGGTGGCCTCTTGCCCGGCCGTGGTGGGGGTGGCTACCGGCTCGGGGGCAGTGCCGTCGGGCACGGGCAGGCCCAGAATGAACGGTAGCAGGCGCAAGGTGCTGGCCGACGGCAAGCTGGCCCGGTTCAGTTCATCCATCGACACGGTTGAGCGTGGCACTTGCAGGTAATGGGCCAGCCACTCCTGGGTCAGGCCGTAGTAGGCCCGCAGCTGTTGCCCGGCCGGTTGGTGGGCCCGAGGGCCGGTTTGGTGGGAGAATCGTCGGGACATCAGCGGTAGGCGATGAAAGTGGCGGGCGTGAGGACCCGAAGCCAACGGCATTTGGCTAATTCCAGTATGGGATTTTTTTTGGCCACGCGGCATTGGCAATAAATTTCTGGCAAAAAACATTGCTCCGTTTTTATTGCCACAACCGAGCACCAGCACTCATCAGGTCACTGCCGGCCGAAATACGGGCGCGCCCTGCGCACCTTTGCCGGACAGCATTCTTTTCCTCTTAAGTTTTAGCCGATGCGTACTCCCGCCCTATTCCTGCGCACTGCCACGGTGCTCGCTTGCACCGCCCTCGCGGCCTGTTCTTCCAGCAAGAAAGAAGACCCAAAACCCACCCCGGCCGGCATGGGCTGGACGGTGGACGGGGCCGCCGTCAGCACCACCAACCTGCAATCGCAGAAAGGCAGCACCACGGTTTCGGTGGCGGGCACGCTCACCAACGGCTCAGCCGTGACCTACCTGGGCCTGGAAGTTCCGAATGCCGTGGGCACTTACACCTTTGGGCCAGCCTCGGCGGCGGCCGGCACCTACAGCACCAATACCGGCAGCACGACGGCCGTGTACTTCGCCGGAGCTTCGGGCAACGGCACCGTTACGGGCGCGGGTACCATCGTCGTTACGGCCTATACCGCGACCAACGTGCAAGGCACGTTCACCTTCACGGGCATCAACGCCAACACCGGCGCTGCCAAGTCAATTACCAACGGCACGTTCAACGTCGGGTTATAGCGGCCATCGGCACCGACGCTACCTCCGCGGTTACCGGCGTTTATCTTTACCCAAATCAGGCAGGCGCCTGGTTTTTCCATCATTTTCAGTTCTGCATGATTCTTTCCTCCCGTTTGCTACGCACGGCTACTACGGTGCTGGCGCTCGCCTCCCTGGCTGCCTGCTCCTCCAAAAAAGACGACCCTACCACCACGCCCGCTGGGGTATCGTGGACGGTGGACGGCAACAACGTTACTGCTGCCAACATTCAGAAGACTGCTTCGGGTAACAACTTCGAATTTGCCGGGTCCCTCACCACCAGCACCACCAATAGCTCGGGGGTCGACATCACGGTGCCGAAAGCAGTGGGTACCTACGCCATTCCCGGCAGCGGTGCCACGGCCATCCAGGCCCTCTACCTGTTGGTGACGCCCAATACTTCGCCAGCGGTATACTATGCCACCAGCGGCACGGTCACGGTTACGAGCGTCACGGCCACCAACATTGTGGGCACGTTTGCCTTCTCGGGCACCGACACATTCACCGGTATCACGCTCACCAAATCCATCACCAACGGGAAATTCAACGTGGCTTTTTAAAGCACGGGCGCCCTTGTGCGAATAGCCGCCGTGGCCTTTTAGGCTGCGGTGGCTTTTTTTGCGGGCTTCCGTGGCCGGTTACGGCTGCCGATGCAGCTGCTCTCCGGCCCCGCGCCGCTGTTCATAAATGTCCTTGTCAAACCTGGCTGCCGCTTTTACGGCGACCTGCTATGCCGCCTCAGCAACTCTACGGCTACGTATGCGAGTGTACACTGCTATAATTTGAGCGTACGCCGACTGGTTCCTAACTTCGTCCCTCCCCACATTACCCTACTGCTATGCGCCTACTGCTGTTCACGTTCTACCTCTGCTCCTTTCTGCTGGATGCTTTTCTAAATTGCTCCGGCTCAACCCCCGCAACTCCCGATAATACCATGGGTTTTTCGGTCGATGGCATGGCATACGCTATAAAAACAAATGTATATGCCAGCCAATCGGCTGATAGCCTCAGCGTGTCCGGCAATGCGCCCCAAGCCCCACCAACTCCTTCGCCCAGCGTTTATTTAACGTTTCCGAAAGCCGTCGGCACGTATCAATTGGCCAATCGGGGAGCCGGTATGGCAGTTTTCAACACGGGCAACCAAAATAGCGACGTGTATTATGCCGGTACCAAAGCCGGTACGGTATTCGGCAACGGCACCATCACGGTCGACAGCTATGTCGGCAATACCATAACGGGCACTTTCAGCTTCACCGCCCAACACGCTGGGTCAGGCATGACCAAAACCGTCACCGACGGCCACTTCAGTTGTAGCGTGCGGTAAGTAAGTACCAGGGTTCGAAAGCCACCGCTGCCAACCGGGCAGCGGTGGCTTTTTACTGATTGACGCAGCTATACCCGCTACTTTTGCTGCTGTAACCGCCTGCCCTGCTCCGTGCCCGAACTCCTGAACCACCTGCCCGTTCATCCCGACTGCCGCCACTTTCGCGGCGACCTGCCTTGCCGTCCCAACAAAACCCACGGCTACGTGTGCGACGGGTGCCCGGTGTACGCGCCGGTCACCCGTCGCATTCTGATTATCAAGCTCGGCGCCATTGGTGATGTGATTCGGACTACGCCCCTGCTGCGGCGTCTACGGCAAGAGCGGCCGGGCTGCTTTATCACCTGGCTCACGCTCACGCCCGCCATCCTGCCACAGCAGGAAATAGAGGAGATTCTGAAGTTCGATTTCGCCAGCGCCCTCCAGCTGCAGGGGCGCGAGTTCGACGTAGTCATCAACCTCGACAAGGAGAAAGAGGCCTGCGTGCTGCTGAACAACATCACCGCCAAAGAGAAATTCGGCTACGCCCTGCGCCCCTACGACGGCGTGGCCTGGCCCGTGAACCAGCTGGCCGAACACAAATTCCTCACCGGCGTGTTCGACCAAATCAGCCAAGCCAACACCAAGCCCTACGTGCAGGAAATCTTCGAACTCTGCGGTTTCGATTTCCGCGGCGAAGAATACGTTTTCGACACCCACGACGACAAGGGGTACGACTGGCGCGCCCTGCCCGCCGGCGGCCCCCACATCGGCCTCAATACCGGCTGCGGCGACCGCTGGACCACCCGCCTCTGGAGCACCGCGAAGTGGATTGAGCTGATAACCGGCCTGCAAGCCGCCGGCTATGCGCCCGTGCTGCTCGGCGGCGAAGCCGAAGATGCCCGCAACCGCGAGCTGCACGCCGCCACCGGCGCGGCCTACCTCGGCACCTTCCCCCTCCCCCAGTTCATCAACCTGATGAACCAGATGGACGGCATTGTGACGCAGGTGACCATGGGCATGCACATCAGCATTGCCCTGCGCAAGCCCACTATTTTGATGAACAACATCTTCAACCCGCACGAATTCGACCTGTATGGCCGGGGCCAAATCGTGCAGCCCAACAAGGACTGCGTGTGCTTCTACCGGGGTTCCTGCCAGCTCGGCACCAGCTGCATGGAGGACCTGCCAGCCGCGAAGGTGCTGCGCGCTGTGCGCGAGAGCGTGCTGGTTGAGAAACCGGTAGTCTAGCTCTTTGGGCGTTGCTGCTCTCCGCCCAAGATGCATTTTGGTTATACTCCTCCAGAATTGGTTTGCAAAAATCGGCGAACAATGTAGAGACGCGACCCTTCGCGTCTCGGCGTTGAACGATTAAAGCAGAACCTCATAATGGAGGCGCGGACGCTGAGACGCGAAGGGTCGCGTCTCTACATCGTTCGCAACGCACTTCGTGATGGGTATAACTAATCGGCCACGGGCGCGATGACCTCAGCCAGGGGCAACCGTTAGAGACTGCGCGACTGCAACTACGCAAGCGCTAGTGCCCAGGTAGCTTGGCCACCTCCTTCAACGCGGCTACCATCACCGGCCACGAAAACTGCTTTTTCTGCTCGCGCACGCCCAGCGCGAATACTTCTTCGCGCTGGTTGGCGTAGAAATCTACTACCGCATCGGCAATAGCCTTTGGCGTGGGCGACACCACGTAGCCCACCACCCCGGCCGGAATTAACTCCGCCAAGCCCCCCACATCCGTTACCAGCATGGGTCGCTCAAAATGATACGCAATTTGCGATACCCCGCTTTGCGTGGCGTTTTTGTACGGTTGCAGCACCAAATCGGCAGCGCAGAAATAGTCCACCACGCGTTCGTTCGGAATAAAATCAGTGGCTCGCACAATGCGGTCTTCCAGGCGATACTGCTTAATTAAGGCCTCATACGGCGCGGCATCTTCGTAGAACTCGCCCGCAATAACCAACTTGATGGGCAGCGCTGCTACCCGCGCATCAGCCCAAGCTTCAAGCAACATATCAAGCCCTTTGTAGGCCCTGATAAACCCAAAAAACAAAGCGTACCCCGCACCAGCTGGCAAGCCTAGCGCCGCCAACGCTGCCTCTTTGGGCTTGATTGGGCCAAAATTATCGTAGAGCGGATGCGGCCGATACAGCGCGGGCTTATGACCAAAACCAAGCCGTTGCAGGTCTTCTAGCACGCTGCGGCTCATGGTCACAAACCCGTCGCAGGCGCTCAGGAAATAGCGCGTCAGCGGCCCATCACCGGGCCGCTTCTCGTGCGGAATCACATTGTCGGTGATGGCTACTACGCGGGTATGGCCGTTGCCGCGCACCAGCCGCGCCACCGTGCCCAGCGCCGCCCCCATAAACGGTAGCCAGAACCGAAAGATGACCACATCGGGCCGCTCACGCCGCAACCGGCGCCCCACCGCCAGCCACGACAGCGGGTTCACCGAGTTCAGGCTGACTTCAATGGCTATATCGCTCGGCCCCGGCTCGGTGCTGAACTGCGTTTGGCCCGGAAACAAAAAATTGGGGTACTGCAGGGAAAATGTCACAATCCGCACCTCGTCGCCCGCTTCCTGGAAGGCACGCGCCAGCCGCTCGTTGTAGGTAGCCAGCCCGCCGCGCAAGGGGTAGGCTGGCCCAATGATTACTACTTTCATGTTTAAAAACGGCTTGAAAAACGTCATGCTGAGCGTAGTCGAAGCATCTCGCGTGCAAGAGTAAATAGTTACTGCTGCGGGAGAGATGCTTCGACTATGCTCAGCATGACGTGCTATTACTACTTCTCTAATTCAGCGTTTCCCGCACCAGGTAGTCGTTGCGCTTCGGCCCATTCAACTGCACCATTTCGCCCAGAAAGCCTGCTACAAACAGCACCACGCCTACCACCACGGCCGTGAGAGCCAGGAAGAACAACGGCTGTTCGGTTACCTGGCGGGCTTTCAGGTTGTGCAGCGAAAGCCATACTTTTTCGCCCATCAGCCAGAACGTAATCAGCAGCCCGAATAGAAATGATAGCGTGCCCAGCGTGCCAAAAAAGTGCATTGGCGCCCGCCGAAACCGGCCCACGAAGGTTATGCTCAGCAAATCCAGAAACCCGAAAATGAAGCGCTCCAGCCCGAATTTGGTGTAGCCGTACTTGCGTTCCTGGTGTTGCACCACTTTCTCCCCGATTTTGCGAAACCCGTTCCATTTTGCAATCACCGGAATGTAGCGGTGCATTTCACCATACACCTCGATGCTCTTCACCACGCGCGAGTCATACGACTTCAGCCCGCAGTTGAAATCGTGCAGTTGAATGCCCGACATTGCCCGCGTAGCCCTATTGAAGAGCTTGGTCGGAATGGTTTTCGTCAGCGGGTCGTAGCGCTTTTGTTTCCAGCCGCTTACCAGGTCGTACTTGTCCTCCACAATCATGCGGTACAGTTCGGGCAGTTCCTCGGGCGAGTCCTGCAGGTCGGCATCCATCGTGCACACCACCCGGCCGCGCGTGGCCTCAAAGCCCACATTCAGCGCCGCCGACTTCCCATAGTTGCGGTTGAAACGAATGCCGCGCAGCGCCTCATCCGTTGCCGCCAAGCCCTCAATTACTGCCCACGAGTCGTCCGTCGAGCCATCATCAATCAGAATCACTTCATACGTCAGCCCGTGTGCTTCGAGCACCCGCGCAATCCAGCGCGTGAGCTCGGGCAGCGACTCGGCCTCATTCAATAAGGGAATCACGATGGAAATTTCCACCGGAAAAGTAGCAGCAGGCTTATTCAAATTCGGGTTGGGCGTGCTTGACAAACGCCGATATAATCATCGCCAGAATTACTCCTACCAGGATGGTGCCCAGCAAGGCGGTAACTATCATAATGGGACCATTCATCATTTTAGCCGACATGGCCATGGCTTGGTCAATCTGCTCATCGGACATGCCGCCACGGGCTTCCATGTCGGCCCGGATTTTTTCCGTCATACGGCCTACTACTTCCGGGTCGATGATGTTCATGTATACATAGGAAAAAATCCCTGACAACACGCCAACTACTGCCGACAGCACCGCGCCAATACCCACACCTTGGCCAAAGCTCATGAAGCCTTGGTTGCTTTGTTTAAATGCATTCATGGCCAGTACCATGCCCGCAATTAATACTGCAAAAGTTGCGTACTTCAGTGGGCTGTTCTCCTGATGTGCTACAAATAGCCCGAATGAAATAATAATGCTAACCAAGCCGGTGAGCAAGCCATAGCGAAGGCCAACCGAAGTCGTCGAAACAGGCGTAGTGTTCGTTTCCATTGTTGTTGCAGAAAGTGGTTTAGGTAAAAGTGAGCCGCAAAGTAAACTGAATTATTCGCGCAGAAAGATTCCGGCCGGCACTGCGAGCACCAATCCCAGCACCAGCACCTGCAAAAAGTTGCTGGTAGCCATGTCGCCCACCGTCATGCGTTGTACTTGTTCTACCTGTTGTTGCTGCACCGCAGCCGGTGCAACCGCTTTGGGATTCTCCCGCTGCTGCGCCTGCACAATTTCCAACACTTCGCGCCGGTGCTTCGCTACGGCCGGCTCGCCTGCGCCATATGCCAGCCCAACTGTTCCAACAGCCGAAATAACAGCTGCCAACAACGCCGTAAGCACACCCACCCCGAGGGAGGCCCCAAGCCCGGGCTTGTTGGGCTGAGCGGCTTTGCGCAGCAGCCATTGGCTTGCTACTGCCGCGAGTGGCACCAGCAACTGCGCCAGAATTTGCTTAGGCCCAAAGCCGTTGCTGCCCGTCAGTTGCAACCCCACCATCCACACGACACAAGCCAATCCTGCTGCTCCCCCAAAGCGCAGTACCAACTGCTTTACGGCTCCCGCGGGCACTTTCACCTCACGGGTATCAGCTTCTCGAATAGGGGCAGTCATAAAATAGTCTCACTAATTGAAGCGGCAAGTTACGCCCGCCACCTCATCGCCGCTGCAACAGGTCACATTCGCGTACCTACGCCAGCACCGCACTCTTAGCTGCTACCGGTTTGCGGCCGCCGAATCGTATGAGCAATGCCTCGGCCAGCAATGCCAGCAACACCAGCGCGAGGAAGTACCGCCACAAGGGCTGGCCCGTCTGCTCTGCCTGAAACTTGGCGAGGCCTGCACTATCCACGCCACTCTCCACCACTTTAATATTGGGGTGATTGGACCCAATTAACTGCCGCAAGTCTTCCGCTGAATAAGCCGCCAATTCCGACTCACGTTTATCTTGATTAAAAGCGAGCATGGTGAGTAGTTTACCTCCTCGCTGTACCTGGTAAAACCCCGGCTCGTCCATGCCCACCGGCAAGTCCATGTGCAACTCCGTGGTTACCACCCGCTGCGCGGGTATCAGAGTCAGGCTGTCTTTCACCAGTCGGAAACTTGCCTCATCGGCTCCTCCGGGTGCATTGCTCACGGCTTCTCTCGCGGGCAACTTAAGTGTCACGCTGCTCTGCGTCAGCCGGTACGCCGGTAGCTGGTCGTTCTGATAGCTCAGCATCGCAATGCGGTACATCACCGGTACAAACAGTGCGTGCGTAGCAAAGTCAGAATACTGCGCCGCAAAAGGTGCCGCAAATACATATACTTGCCCTGCTCCACTCGCAAAATTGGCCAAGTAACTCTCTCCATCACGTAGGCGTAGGATATCGGTTCCTGTCCGCGGCCAGTGGAGCACCGGTGCTACCTTCGGCATGGTTGCCCCACGCTGCTGCGCCCCAAATACATTACGGAAAAACGGCTCAGCGGCACTTGGCATGGCAACTTCGCGCAGTTCCGGGCTCGCCGTCGAGGCCTCCCACTGCACTGCCCCCAAGCCCAACGACTTGAAAAGTTGTTGATAAGAATCGTGACTACCCGCGGTGGACGAGGGCACTACAACAACACTTCCGCCACGCTGCACCACGCTCCGTAAGCCTTCCCGTAGGCCGGCATCTACCCGTTCCAACTCGCGCATTACCACGAGGTTTGCACGCCGCAAAGCCCCATAATCCACGTTCTGGGGTTTCGTAAAGGAGTAGGTAAACAAAGGCTCGTTGCCATATAACCGCTGCGTCAATGGCTCAGCACCAATTTCCAGCACCCGAATAGCCGCTGCTGGCTGTAAAGTAAAATAGTAGGTGTTATCAAAAGTTACCGGTGCATCTTCAGTCACTACCCGTCCAAGTGCCAGTTCATTATTCGCTACCTGTACCTGCACTACAGTAGTTACCACCTGTGCGGGTTCCACTGTTACACGATAGGCTGCAACCTGCCGCGCCCCCAAAAACACCTTTACTGGCGAATCCGTCGACTTTGCACCACCGCCATTCCGCACCCGAATGTGCAAGCCTACATTCGTACGCACACGTACAAAAGCATCGTCCAACCACACACTATCGATATACAAATTGCTTGCGCTTCTACCTGCAAGTGGTACCAACACTACTTGCTGATTCTTCAGCTCACCAAGTGCCTTTGCATCGACGGCTTTTTTTTGAAAGTCCGAAAAAATGTATAATGAATTACCTTCATGGTTCTCGGTCACTTCACTACGAATTGTAGAAAAAGGATTTCTAGGACTTAGCCTCAGTTCATCGAGTGCTGTTTCGTAAGCACTCGGAAGCATTATTCTGTTCCCTTTATTTATTAGCCGGTATTGACCTACCACTGAGGCTGAATGCCCAATACGTTGAGCTTGCTTCACAGCATCTGCAAACAAGGATGCCTGCCCCAAGCTGCCTGCTTGCATACTGAAAGAATTATCAACCAACACCTCTATCCCAGTAGAAATCGCATTAGCCTTCTTAGCAGGAATAAACGGCTGACAAAACACCAGCACTAATGCCAACAGCCCTAATACTCGTATCAGCAGCAGCAGCCAGCGTTGCAGATTCCGGTGTTTCACCGTCACCAACTCTACATCACGTATGAATGCAGTATTTGTAAACAACAGTCTCTGAGGACGCCGCAGTTGTAGCAAATGAATAACAACAGGAATGGCGACTGCAAACAGCCCCAACAGAAACCAAGGATACATCAACTGCATAAGCAAATCAACGACTAAAAGGCCACAATCGGTTTCTCATTCCTCGTTTCGGGGGTATGTTAGCCGTCGGGGACGGACAGCAAAATGCCCCTGCGGCTGGCAAAAGCGGCAGGGGCATTACGTGTAAAAAGGTTGGCGGC